>JBHIAB010000007.1:0-36355 GCA_046758385.1 Methylomirabilia bacterium
GGGTGTGTGCCGGGCTTGACCGGCTTCTGGGCATCCCTGCCCAGAGGTTTAGTGGGTTACCTCTGTATTGTTGCCGTCGCCTCCGCTTCCTCCCCTGTGTTCTTCCCCCTTGCCGGAGGCAGGCGGCGTGGAACACAACTGGAGTGTTCGGGAGGTCAGGAGCGTTCCTTGAGGGAGCAACCGAGAATCATTTTCAGGATTTACGGAAAAGGGGGGTATTACGCGTGGGCCGTCCGTAATCGAGAGGGTTTGGGGGGGATCCCTGCGCGCGCAGATTCCGCGGCCAGCCTGCCGGGCTTCTGCTTGGGCCTGGCAACGGCCCAGATGATTGCGAACCTTTTCGACGGGATTGCACGCCACACGCCCGAAGGCTTTGCCTTCAAGGCCCGCGCCGAGAGGGTGGGCTTCAAGCAGGCGGTGAAGGAGCGGGACAGCGGTGAGTCGATCCCCAGGGCGCAACTCCAGCTGTAGCGCAGGCCGCGCGCGGCCCTGGGAGGTAAGTGGCGACGGTAGAGCCCGGACTCCCGTTTTAGGATCGATCGAGGAGCATGGGCGAGCGGCGCCAGCGGAGAATTCGCGACTGAAACGACATCACTGGTTGTCTCGAGCCGGCTCGTTGGCCGCCCCGGCGTCGTCGGGCGGATGCTCTTCCGCCTCGCTCTGCTTGAGCTTTCGGGAGAGCGTCTTGGGGTCGATGCCCAGAAGCTTGGCCGCCAAGGTCTTGTGGCCTTTGGTGACCCGCAGCGTTTCCTCCAGCAGCCGCTGCTCCACCTCGCCGAGGGGCGTTCCGATGCGAATGTTGACGACCCCTTCGGGCAACGGTGTCGCCCCGGCCACGCTTTCGGGAAGATCGGTCAGTTCGATGATCGACCCGCGAGCGAGAACGACGGCCCGCTCGACGACGTTCTCCAGCTCTCGGACATTTCCGGGCCACGAGTAGCTGTCCAACCGTGTGAGCGCTTCTTCACTGAAGCCGTCCAGATGGCGGTTGTTTTTCGCCGCGTAGACTCTGAGGAAGTGATGGGCGAGGACCGGGATGTCCTCCCTCCGCTCCCGAAGGGGCGGCACTCGGATCGTGATCACGTTCAAGCGGTAGTAGAGGTCCTCCCGGAAACGCTTCTCAGCGACCAGGTGGCCCAGATCCTGGTTGGTGGCGGCCACGATCCTGACGTCCACTCGAATCGTCTTTGTCCCACCCACCCGCTCGAACTCGCCCTCCTGGAGCACACGGAGAATCTTGGGTTGCGTGAAGACGGAGAGGTCCGCCACCTCGTCGAGGAACAGCGTGCCAGAATCCGCCAGCTCGAACCGTCCCTCCTTCCGTTCTGCTGCTCCGGTAAAGGCTCCCTTCTCGTAGCCGAACAGCTCGGACTCCAGCAGGGTCTCGGGAAGGGCTGCGCAGTTGACGGCCACGAATGGCCGGGCCTGTCGTGGTGACCGTTCGTGGATCGCTCGCGCCACCAACTCCTTCCCCGAGCCGCTCTCGCCCTCGAACAATACCGTGGCCGAACTGCTCGCCACCTTCTCGACCATCGTCATCATCCGACGGAACGCGGGGCTGGTGCCGATGACGGCGCCTTGACGCAACAGATCTTCGAGTCTCCGTTGTAGCGCGCGATTCTCTTGAATGAGCGCGCGTCGCTCGAGCGCCTGCCGGATCAGGTGCAGCAGCTGTGTTCGTTGAAAGGGTTTGGTGAGGAAGTCGTATGCGCCTTCCTTCATCGCCTGGACCGCGGCTGCCACGGTGCCGAAGGCGGTGAGCATGATCACGTCGACATCGGGCGCGACAGCTTTGGCCATGCGGAGCAGTTCTTGACCGGCCAGCCCGGGCATCTTGAGATCTGTCAGCACGAGGTCCACATTTCCGCCCTGAAGCTGTTCGAGCGCCAACCGACCGTCCGCTGCGAGGACGACCCGGTAGCCCTCCCGCGTTAGGGTGCGTTCGAGGCTCTCACGGACGGCGGGATCATCATCGACCACCAGCAGCGTGGGCTGCTCAGACATGCTCTATCCTCTTCACGGGTAGGCGAATGGTGAACGTCGACCCAAAGCCCGGCTCGCTGTGCCACCGGATCTCTCCCCCATGCTCCTCAGCGATCTGCCGGGCGATCGACAGGCCAAGGCCGGTCCCTTCGGGCTTCGTGGTGAAAAACGGCTCGAACAGGCGCCGAGCGATCTCCTCACTGATCCCGGCACCGGTATCGCTCACGGCAATGTCCACGGCATCGTTGACGCGGCGGGTGGTCACGGTGAGCTCCCCGCCTTGCGCGAGCGACTCGATCCCGTTTTTGACCAGGTTCAGCACCGCCTGACGAAGCAGTACGCGGTCCAAGGCGATTGGGGACATGCTCGGATCCGCGACCACCCGGACCGAGGTTCCCTGCCTCGCTGCCAGCGGGCGAACGAACTCGGCCATCTCCTCAACGACGTCGTTCACTGAGTCATCCTCGAAGCTCGGGCGCGGAAATCGAGCAAATGTCAGATACTCATCCGTGAGGCCGTCGAGAGCGCTCACCTGCTCCCGAATGGCGCCCACCAAGCTCGACGCCTCCTCCATCTCGTGGCCGGGCTGTGCGCGGACGATGTCCTGGAGGATCTCGGCGTTCAGCTCGATGGCGCTGATAGGGTTTCTGACCTCGTGGGCCACCTTCAGTGCCAGCCGGCCGACGGTAGCCATGCGCTCGGCCTGGAGCAGCTCCTCCTGAGTCGTTTCCAACCGCTCCAACGTCCCCTTGATCTCTAGATTGAGTCGCTCCACCTCGGTGCGCGCCCGTCGCTCCCGCACGGCGACGTGGCCGAGCGCCACAGCCGGAAGACCGACCAGCGCCGACACCACCACGACCGGTGTCCATCCGACCCACGGCGTCGCCAGGTACGCTGCGAGGGCATACAGCGCTCCGGCGACTAAGGCCGCGCCCAGGCTGACCCACGGGCCGAAATAGTACGCGTTGACAGCTACCAGCGGAAAGAACAGGAGATAGAAGAGACTCTCCACGCCTCCGGTGAGCCACAGGAGCACGAAGATGAGCAGTAGATCCAGGCCTAGGGCGCCGAGGAAAATGCCGCGGGTCGCCTGTGGTTTCACCGCGACGAGAGCGAACACCGCCGCCTTGTAGACCACGAACGAGGCGACGACCGTGAAGAGATTGACCGGCTGTCTCTGTCCCAACGGCACGAAGCCAATGGCGATGAGCCCGCCAACCATGGCCAGTGCGAGCAGAACGGCGAACGCCCGTTCGTCGCTCCCCAGCACACGAAAGAGCGCGTTCCAACGTCTGCTCGCAGATGATGTCATCGCACAGCTCCAATCGCGGCGCGCCGCCTGATCCTCTCTCGTGATCGTTCCGACAACGACCTCGCACAGGCGACCAACATCCCTATGTCACGGTCGGCCTTAATTCTAACACTTCGTGTCGTTTCTGCGCCAGCGAGGCGCCGTCGTTCGATGACCGGGGGGCAGAGGACCGACTCCACTCGCCCCCGCGCCGCGAGGCTCGCTGTCCCGGATGTCGGCACGCGAGGCAGGGGCCAAGCACCGAGGGGCGTTGCAACGGTTCTGCCAAGCTTGACAGGGGTATGGAGGGGTGGTGCAATGGCGGCAATCGCCGCATGATTCACCGGTAAACGCCGGCTTGGGGCGGCTGGGGAGGAAGGCATGGAGCGCTCGTTTGCTCACGAGGTCAAGCAACTCGCGTACGGCAACGGGCAGGTGCTTCGGGGGGAGGGGATCCTCGCCATCACCAAGGCCCTTCTCCAGTCCGGCGTGAGCTACATAGGCGGCTATCCGGGGGCGCCGGTGTCCCACCTCCTCGACGTCATGGCGGACGCCAACGAGCAGGTGCTCCGGCCTCTGGGCGTCTACTTCGAGAGCTCGGGCAGCGAGGCCGCTGCGGCCGCGCTTCTTGGAGCCTCGATCAACTACCCTGTGCGCGGCTCGGTCACGTGGAAATCGGTGGTCGGCACCAACGTGGCCGCCGATGGGCTCTCCCATCTCGCCTCCGCCGGGGTGATCGGCGGCGTGGTGATCGTCTTGGGGGAGGACTACGGGGAAGGTGCCAGCATCCTTCAGGAGCGCACGCACTCCTTCGCGCTCAAGTCCGGCATGCCGCTGCTCGATCCACGGAACAACCTCGAGACCTTTGCCCGGATGGTGGAAGAGGGCTTCGCCCTGTCCGAGGCCAGTCAGATGCCCGTGTTCATGAGCATCCGCATCCGGGCCTGTCACCTCAGGGGCTCCATGGTGTGCAAGGACAACGTCTCGCCGCGGATCAGCATGCTCTCACCCCTGCCCACCCCGAGCTTCGACCCGGAGCGGATCAACCTTCCGCCCGCCACCTACGCGATGGAGGCGCGGAAGTACGGACAGCGCCTGCCGGCCGCGGAGCGATATATCCGTGACCATCGGCTCAACGAGGAGGTGCCCGGAGAAGAGGCGGACCTGGGCATGATGCTCCAGGGGGGGCTCTACAACACCGCCCTCCGCGCGTTGTACCTGCTCGGCGCCGCCACTCCGTACGGGGCCAGCCGGATCCCGCTCCTCGTCCTGAACGTCATTCATCCGCTCTGCCGCGAGGAACTGTTCGGCTTCCTGCGTGGCAAGCGCCGGGTGCTGATCCTAGAGGAGGGGATGCCGAACTACATTGAGCAGCAAGTCAAAGCCCTGGCGCACGAGGAGCGCCTGCCGGTGGAGGTCTCCGGCAAGGACCTCCTTGCTCAGGGCGGTGAGTACGTGCCTGAGCTGGTCCTCCGCGGAGTGCGAGCGTTCCTCACCCTGGCCCAGCCACGACAGGTCGCGGCCGCGGAGGTGGAAGCCCGCTACGCGGCCCTCACGGCACACCTGGGTGACGTCCCGGCGGCCTTCGACAGGCCGCTCCCGGCTCGGCCACCCAGCTTCTGTACCGGATGCCCCGAGCGGCCAGTCTTCAGCGCGCTGAAGCTCCTGCGGACCCAGGACCGGAAGGTCGGCGACACCCACGTGGCCGCTGACATCGGGTGTCACTCCTTCGCCACCCTGCCGCCCTTTCACGTGGGCAACTCGATCCTGGGATACGGGATGGGGCTTGCCAGCGCGAGCGCCGTCGCCCCCATGTTCGGCAAGCGCATCATCTCCGTCATGGGGGACGGGGGGTTCTGGCACAACGGCTTGACCAACGGGGTGGCCAGTGCCGTCTTCAACCGCCAGGACTCGGTCCTCGTCATCCTGGATAACTTCTATACCTCGGCCACGGGACAGCAGCACAACCCGTCCACAGGCAGGAACGCGCGCGGCGAGGCAGTGCCCATGACCATCCCCGCGGCCCTGAAGGGAGTGGGGGTGAAGTGGATCCGGCAGGTCAATTCCTATCGGATCGGCAAGCTCATGCGGGCGCTCCGCGAGGCGCTGACCACCAGCGAGCCCGGACTCAAGGTGATCATCGCCCGGAGCGAGTGTCAGCTCGAGCGCCAGCGCCGGTTGCGTCCGCTCCTGGCCCGCCAGGCGCGGTCGGGCCATCGGGTCGTCCAGCCCCGCTTTGGCGTGGACCCGGATGTGTGCACGGGTGACAAGTCGTGTATGCGGCTCAGTGGCTGCCCGTCCCTGACGCTCAGGGATAATCCCGACCCGCTGCGGAACGATCCGGTCGCCCACGTGGATCAGTCGTGTGTGGGATGCGGGGTCTGCGGCGAGGCGGCCCACGCCGCCGCGCTCTGCCCGTCGTTCTATGAGGCACATGTCGTCACGAACCCCTCTCGCCTGGAGCGGCTGCGCGCCGCCCTGAGCTGGAGCCTGATCGGCCGTCTGGCCGGAGGTCCCAACGGGCGTGTCCCAAACGTCACCGTGACGGGGTGAGGAGGCCGGGCGCATGCAGGCCGACCAAGCCGAGCCCCTGAGCCTCCTGATCGCTGCGGTGGGGGGACAAGGAGGCAACCTCCTCACAGAGTGGATCGCGCAGGCCGCCTCGCTTGACGACTTGCCCATCCAGACGACATCGATTCCGGGGGTGGCGCAGCGCACGGGGTCCACCATTTACTATGTCGAGATCTTCCCGGTGCCGTTCAGGGATCTCGACGATCGGGAACCAGTCTTCAGCCTCTACCCCGTCCCGGGCCAGGTGGACGCGGTCATGGTACCCGAGCTTCTGGAGGCAGGGCGCACCATTCAGCGGGGATACGTCTCGCCCTCCAGGACCACCGTTGTTGCCAGCACCCACCGGGTGTTCTCGATCCAGGAGAAGATGCCGGTTGGGACCGCCGTCTACGACTCGCAGCGCCTCGAGGCAGCCGCGCGCCAGTTCTCGCGAACCTTTATCGGGTTCGACGCCCTGGCCCTCGCCCGGGAACGCGAGACGGAGGTCAACGCCATCTTGTTGGGTGCGCTGGCCGCCAGCGAGGTGCTTCCTGTCCGGCCCGAGACGTTCGTGGCAGCCATTGAGCAGATCGGCGTGGCTCCCGAGCTGAACGTCAGAGGGTTTCACATCGGGTACGAGCACGTCAAGTCCGGTCGGTGGGCGCTCCGGGGGGCGAGGGTTGATCAGGAATGGGAGTCCCTTAAAGAGGACCGCGCCGCATCGCTCACGCTACGGAGGGGTCCAGCGTTCCGAGTGTTCGTCGCCGAGGTCGAAGGTCGCTACCCGAGTTCCCTTCGAGGAACCCTCACGGAGGCCATTCATAGACTCCTCGATTATCAGGATGAGCGTTACGCCAGTCGGTATCTCGAGGACGTCGGCCGCGTCCACGCCCTTGCAACCCGAGGCGCAGGATCACAGGATGGGGTCCGCCTCACCGAGGCGTTCGCCAAGAACCTCGCCGTCTGGATGAGCTACGAGGACGCGATCCGCGTGGCAGACCTGAAGACACGGCGGGGGCGCTTTGCCCGAATCCGCCAGCAGATGGGCGTTCGCGACGGCCAGGTCCTGGCGCTGACCGACTATCTCAAGCCCGACCTCGATGAGATCTACGGGATCCTGCCGCACCGGCTGGTGGCGCCATTGGCCCGGTGGGCGGAACGCCGATGGCCCCAGGGGCGGCCGACGCTCCCCCAGCACGTCAAGACGCTCTCCCTTCTCGGGTTCCTCCGGATACGGGCCTTGGCCCTGCTCCGCCCCCTCAGACCCTATTCCCACCGCTTCCACCTGGAGCACGCCCTGATCCGGCGCTACGTGGAGTCCGTGGAATCCTCGGCGGCTCTGGACACCACGCTGGCGTGCGAAGTTGCCCGGGCAGCGCAAATGGTCAAAGGATATGGGGCGGTTCGCCGTCGGTGCATGACGGCGTTCCGAACGCTCGTGAACGAGCTCCTGCCCCAGGCGATGGAGCTGGACCGCACACAGGGGAAGGGCTATGAGCTCTCGCGCGGGGTGGCCGAGCGCACCTGTTCCCTCTCCCTCCAGGACACCGAGGGGGCAGATCCCACGGGACTTGCCCGGCAGGCTCTGGAGCGCGCGCGGTCCGGTGATCGGGCCGGGGCGCTTCACATCCTCGGCACCAACTCCTGACCACCGTCGATTCTCCATCGGACCACGTTCCCGCGCTGGATTTGTCGCGCTCACATACCCGCCACGGCGAGTGGAAGCCGTGAGAGCCGTGGGGGGGCGATTCATCGGAGCCTCTGCCACATCGCGAGGAGCGCGTCCCGGAAGCACTCCCTCGGGGGCTTGACCAGCCCGGCTCCGACCTGTCCCACGCCCGGCTCCTTATGGGCTATGCCCGTGTTGATCTGAGGCAAGAGAGCCAAGTCTCCCGCCTTGCGGATGTCGATGCCCGTCGGGGCCCCTCGAAAATCCAGGTTCGGGATCGTGAAGTGAGGGTTCTCGGCCACCGTGATGTCATACATCGCCCTGGAGATGGCGGAGGCCTGGGCGACGCTGCCGCCTACGAACCGAACGATGGCTGGGGCTCCGGCCATGGCGAACCCTCCGAGGCCCACCGTCTCCGTGATGGCACTATCCCCGATATCGGGGTTTGCGTCATCGGCGGTGTAGCCGGGGAAATAGAGCCCTTCGACCCGCTCGGCCGGAGCCGTAAACCAGCTGTCCCCCAGCCCGCTCACCCTGATCCCGAACGCCGTGCCGTTGCGCGCCATCGTCGTCACAACCGTGCTCGACGGGATCCCATGGGCGGCGTCTGCCATGGCCTTTGCGGCAGGCATGCTGAGGTTCAAGAAGAAATGGTCGTTGCCATCCATGAATCGTAAGATGGCCTGGACATCGGCCGGATCCAGACCTGACCCAGCGAGCGCCGTCGCCACTGTGCGGATGAACAAGGAGGTTCCCGCCTTGTTCCGGTTGTGTCCCTCGTCTCCCATGTGCAGTGCCTGGGCGATGAGGAGGCGCAGGTCTATGCCCCCCAAGCTCCGGATCGCAGCTCCGAGGGCGGGTGCTAGGACCGTCTCCATCCATTTGAGCCGCGCGATCACCTCTGGGCTGTTCGCCCCGTAGCGGAGCATTTTCCCGATTCCCTCATTGAGGGGGCAGAACACCCGGTTCCCGTAGGTCTGGTTCTCCACCACGAACACGGGCATGGAGGGCGACACGATGCCGGCCATGGGGCCGACGGCAGCGTGCTCGTGACAGGGAGAGAAGTTCAGCGCTCCGGCAGCGGCCCGCCGCGCCCCCTCGGCTGTATCCCGTGCCCGCCCCTCATAGACCAGGACGCCCATGATCGCGCCTCTCATGGGCCCGCACATGTCTTCCCATCCGATTGGTGGGCCTGCGTGCAGGAGGAGGCGTTCTGTCATGCCCGGGATGACATCCCGGGCCTTGGCGATGTCGATGACCACCGGCCTGGAGTTGATCAAGCGCTCGACGGCAGTCTTGTTTGCCTCCTCCACCTCCGGACGGCGCAGGAGCTTGTCGAGGGCCTGGAGCAGCTCGGGATCCCCCCAGGCTGGAGGGCGCCATTCGACGTGGGCGACAGATTGCCCCTGGGCCTCGAGATGATCCCGAAAGGCCGGGATCCCCACGTTGATGACTGTGAGACTTCCAGAGAGGAGATCCTCGACGCGCCTCACGATTACTCTCGGCCGGCTCCCCTCGGCGCGGCCACCGCGGAGGCAAACCAGGCAGCGCTGGCATTGCTGGGGAGCAGGACCACTCCTGCCTCCCGGAGCCGGGCCTCCTGCTGCGCCAGCCCCTGCTCATCACCGTGGCTGCCGCACACATACCCGACCACCGAGAGATGTCGGCCTTCCTGAGCCGCCCGCTCCCGTGCCTCGGCGATCGGCCCGGCTACTGCCCCGGCCGGGTCTGCGTGTGCCCCATACCCGAGCATGATGTCCAGGAGGATCACGGCTACGTCTTCGTTGGAGGCCTCGCGGAGGATCCAGTCGTTTCGAAGGGAAGGGTCGATCATCGGGTGGGGGCGTCCGCGCGTGAACTCGTCCTCGCCCAGGTCGACCACGGTATGGCCCGAGGGTCGTTCGCCGGCCTCGAGCCTCAGCGAGGGATCGGAGGAGAGGTTGGAACGAACCGGCTTCCCCAGGCGCGCTTTCAACAGGCCCATGGCTTCGTGGCAGAGTGTTCCTCCAGCGAAGAGCCCACGAACGTAGCGTTGGGTCCGAGCCATCTTGCCAGCCTCGGCTTTCGCGAGCCGAACTTCCTCGTCGGACAGTGCCGGCGGGGGAGGTGGCTTCTGCCCTCTGAGCAGCGAAACTGCGACGAGCGCGGCGTGCTCGAGAGTCGAGGCCGCGTGGACACCCAGGGTGTCGCGCGGCTTGGGAACCTCCACAAGGAAGCTCACGACGACGGGCTTGGGACTCTCGCCAGCCAGTGAGAGCACCTGCTTTGCCACATCGGGGGCGGGGGGTTTGGAAATCAGGACGATTACCCGTGTCTCCGAGTCGCTCTGCAAGGCTCGGAGGGCCTGCCTCATGGTGATCCCGCCGATCACGGGAGCGAGATCCCGGCCGCCCGTGCCGATGGCATGGGAGACTCCCTCCCCGAGCCGATCGAGCTGCACAGACACTTCCTGAATGCCGGTGCCCGAGGCCCCGATGATTCCGATAGAGCCCTTGGCAACCTTGTTTGCGAAGGCGAGCCCGATCCCGTTGATGATCGCGGTCCCGCAGTCCGGCCCCATGACCAGCAACCCTCGGTCGCGGGCCATCTCCTTGAGCGCTTTTTCATCGGCCAGCGGCACGTTGTCACTGAACAGCATGACGTGGAGCCCACTCTCGAGGGCTCGGCGTGCCTCGCGGCCGGCGAACTCTCCGGGAACCGAGATCAACGCGAGGTTTGCCTCGGGCAATGCCACCATCGCGTCGCTGAGCGTCCGGTGGCTGACGAGCGGATCGCGTCCAGAAGCTTCCCCTGCCCTGCCCCCTCGCCGCGAGAGGACGGCTTCTACCTGGGCCATGGCCTCCCGGACTACTCCCTCGTCCACGCCGCGCAGGGCCAGCATCAGGTCAGCGGGACAGGCGTCCGTCAGGTCCGAGCCCAGCATGCCAACTTCTCTCAGCGCGGTCTTGTTCATCTCGGTCCCCATCAGCGCCACCGCCCGCTCGATCCCTTCCCTGCTGGAGGCTTCTCTTGAAACGACCATGAGGGTCACAGAATCGTGGTAGCTGTTCTTCTTGAGCCGGGTGTGCAGTAGCATCCTCGAACCCCTTGCTCTTGTGTCGCCTTATGCCGCGGCTGGAAGCATCCGGAGCCCGGTGAGAACTCCCAGGGCCGAATCGGTGCCGGAGCTGGAGCCGCATCGGAGGAGCCGGAGTGCCGGTTCCCTGGCGTTGGCTGGCGCCGAGGTCAGGAGGGCGGCGATCAGCTCGCGCACTCGCTCGGCCGGCCGACCCCTCGCGGAATCCTTGAGCATGGTGTAACTGATCACGTTGGTGCGAGTGCGGGCCACATCGAGGATGGCGTCACCGAGCCGCGCCACGCGCTCTTGCTCCTCTCGAGTGGAGCTGCCGAGGGCCAGAAGCGCCAGGCACCCTCCCAGGAAGTCGTCGCCGGACGGTGTGAGGCCGGGTCCCAGGCCGACCAGTTCCGAGGCCGCCCGCGTGGCCTGGCTCAGGTCTCGTTGTCGCCAGGCATCGACAAGCTGGCCAATGCGTGGGGTCGCCAGGACCGACCAGATGGTGGCGCATGGCTTCCCACGAGCGTCTCCGAGGCCTGCACCCTCCATTCCCGCCGTGAAGTGTGTATCCCAGAGCCCGTCTCGGGAGCCGAGTTCCCGGATGACGGCTTGGAGGACTCGGAAGAGATGCTCCTGGTCTCTGTGCTCGAGAGGGACCGGCAGGGGCGGCTCAGGACCCCAAAGCCGAGCTCCTCGGAGGCTGACGTGGAGCGACCCGAAGATGATTTCCTGACAAGACGCTCGGAAGCTCGCGCCAGGCGTGACCCCCATGGAACGGAAGTCCTCATCTTCCGCTACGTCGACCAGGATGCCGCGAGGGGAGTTTCCCAACTCGGCGGCCAGGACTGACACAATCTCCCCTGCCTCGTCATGGAGGTTGACGGCCCGGCGGAAGACGCTGTGAACCGTACCGGCCATCTGCCGTCCCTGGAGGATCGAGGTCAGGGAACCACCGATGGAGACCGCGTGCACTAGGACTCCCATGGCCGAGACTCTTCAGTTCGTTCAGGGTGACACGCGCTGTCATTCGTCATAACAGTTGTGACACCGTGCATTAACTCTTCGTGATCGGGAGGTCATCGGCCGAGGCGCCCCTGGAGAGCATCTCCTCGAGCACGCCGTCCTCTATGCCGATCCCGAGAGCCTCGTTGAAGCGGTTGAAAAAGCCACAGAGCGCGATTCGCAAGGTGAGCTCGACGATCTGTCCCTCGCTGAAATGTTTCTTCAGCGCATCGAAGATGGCATCGTGAATGTATTGCGGCTTGGTCGCCACCTGCACCGCGTAGTCCCGGACGAGCCGCTCCACGTCGTCCAGACCCGGGCAGTCGGGATCCAGGATGTTGGCAACCGTATCCGGCGCCAAGCCCTGGTCGACCAGGCGCGGCGTGTGGTGGACGACGCAATAGGCACACTCGTTGAGCTTGGAGACCGTGACGAGCGCGATCTCCAGGTATCGCTTGGGTAAGACAGCTTCATCCGCGAGGTCGAGCAGCAGTCCCATGATGTGTTTGACAACCGGCGGGCGGTGGGCGAACACCTTTAGCTGATTGAGGAACGGTCCGTACGCGGTGGCGTAACGCTCGTAAACTGGGCGCACGTCTTCGGGCACCTCAGAGATATCAACGTCGCGCACGCGTGCCATGTTGGTCTCCCCGGTTTCGGGCGCGCTCCGGTGGCCGTGGCCGCAAGCCGCCGGTCCACGCGCGTCTGAAGCACACGCCAACGCGGCCGGCCCCAGTGTCCACCGCCCTGACGCACCTAAGAGATCGAGCCGATTCCGTAGGCGCCGAGGAGCAGCTCTCCTTCGGTAAACCGGCTCAGGCGGTAGGGCGTGGAGTCGATGTCCTGCTCCAGGCCCAGCGCGCCCTGGGCCAGGACTTTGCCGACGGCCGGGGCCAGCTTGAAACCGTGACCGGAGAAGCCGTACGCAATGTGGAGCCCGTCGAGCCCCGGCACCGGACCGAGGACCGGGTTCCAGTCTGGGGTAATGTCGTAAGGCCCGGCCCAGGAGGCGCTGAGCTCGGCATCGGCGAAGCCCGGCATCCGCCTGGCGATCTGGCCGCTCTGAAGCGCAACGAAATCTAGCGTCGCGTTTTCGCTCATGCCGTCGGGGGTATCCACCGGGTCACCGTGGTCACCGCTGCCGACGAGCACCACGCCGCCCGAGCTCGGGCGGAAGTACATCTTGTTGGCGGTAGTCAGATCTTTGACGATCGGTAGCGTGGGGGCGTAGGCATCGGCGGCTTTAAAGGTGAGCACGATATGACGCGAGACCTCCAGCGGCAGCTCGATGTCGAGAGCCCGGGCGATGAGTGCGGTCCACGGACCGATGGCAGCCAGCACCGTGCGCGCGTGGATCTCTCCCACTGTGGTTCGGATTCCCGTGACACGGCCGTCCTGGGTCAACACACCGGTCACCGGGCAGTCGGTCTTGACCACCGCGCCGAGGCGGCGGGCGGCCCGGACGAAGCTGGTCGTGGTCAGGTAGGGATCCGCGTAGCCAGAGTTGGGCTCGTGCCCGATCGCCGCGACGTCGTCGAGGGCGAGCCAGGGATGCAGCTTCTGCGCCTCCGCTCTGGAGATCGCAAAGGTCTCGGCGCCGACGCCTGTCTGCATGGCGAGGTTGGCTGAGAGTTTCTCCGCCAAGTTCCCTTCAGGTGTCAAGATCAAATAGCCCGAGTTGACGAACCCGCAGTCGGCCTCCCCGTCGCCGAGATACTCCGCGAAGTTGGTGAAGATCTCAAGGCTCTTGAGCGTGAGCTGGGTGTTCGTGGGAACGGAGTAGTGGCTCCTGATGATAGCGCAGGATTTGGCCGTGCCGCCGGTGCAGATCTGGCCGCGCTCCACCAAGGCGACGCTGGGACAGCCGAGTTTCTTGAGATGGAAGGCCGCCGAGGCGCCGACGACACCGCCGCCGATGACGACAACGTCATAGATATCATTGGTTGCCAAGGCGGCGGCCCTTATTCACTGATCTTTGGTTTCAAGCTTCTTGCGTGGACGACGTTGTCGTTCATATCACATCCAACCAAGCCCTGCAACTCGTGGGCCCCAAAGGGACTTGGGCTCGCCGGAGAGCCCCCGCAATCAGTCCCGGAAGCGAGGATCAAGAATGTCCCTGAGGCCATCGCCGAGGAGGTTGATCCCGAGGACTGCCAGCATGAGCGCCAGCCCAGGGAACACCGCCACCCAGGGGGCTGAGGCCAGAAAGGTCTGTCCTTCGGCCAGCATCGCTCCCCAGGAGATCGTGGGAGCTTGAGCCCCAAGTCCCAGATAGGAGAGTCCGGCCTCGGCCACCATGTTGCCTCCAACGCCGATCGTAGCGGCCACTAGGATTGGGCCGGCGCAGTTGGGGAGCAGATGGCGAAGCACGATGACACCATCGCGAACCCCGAGGGCCCGGGCCGCTTGGACGTACTCCCGCTCACGGATCGAGAGCACCTGACCGCGCACCACCCGCGCGATGGTCGTCCATCCCAGAAGCATCAGCACCAGAAAGACCTTGTCCAGCCCCGGTCTCTCGAAGACGGCGATGAGGCCGATGGCCAGGATGAGGGAGGGGAAAGCCATCACCACATCGGTGACCCGCATGAGGCATCCATCGAGCCATCTGCCGTAATAGCCAGCCAGGAGCCCGATGGCGGTCCCGATGAGGACGACGACGAGCTCGACCCCGACGCCTACCGAGAGAGACACCCGTCCACCGTGGAGCACGCGGGAGAAGATGTCCCGACCGAGCACGTCGGTCCCGAAGGTGTTGGGTGTTCCTGGTGGGTTGAGGGAAGCAGTCGCGAGCTCGCTCGGGACGGCTTGCGGGTCGAAGGGGGAGAGCCACGGCGCCAGGAGCGAGGCCACCACGAAGACACCCACGAGGCCTGTGCCTAGCACCATCCCCCGGTGCTTCACGAGATCAGGGGGCCTCACGGCGAACCCTGGGGTCGATCAAGAGATAGGCCAAGTCCACGAGCAGGTTTCCCACCACGTAGATCACGGCGAAGAAGAGAACCGCACCCATCACCACCGGCAGGTCCCGCTGCAAGACCGCGGCAACCAGGAGGCGCCCGAGCCCGGGCCAGGCGAAGACGGTCTCCGTGAGGGGAGCGCCGACCAGGAGGTCTGCAAGCCCGATTCCGATTACCGTGACGACAGGAATCAGCGCATTTCGCAGTGCGTGCTTGCCGATGACCCGGCCCTCGCCGAGCCCTTTCGCGCGCGCGGTCTGGATGTACTCCTGGCGAATCACCTCGAGGAGGCTCGAGCGGGTCATCCGGGCGATGGTGCCCGTGTGAAGTGCCCCGAGGGTGAAGGCAGGAAGCACCAGGTTGGCCAGCGCGCCTCCCCCATACCCGGAAACGGGAACCCATCCGAGCCAGACCGAGAAGAGCAGCGAGAGCATCAGCCCGAGCCAGAAGACCGGCGTGGAGATCCCGAGCACGGCAGTCCCCATCAGCAAGTGATCCAGGAGGCTTCCCGGTCTGGCCGCCGCCAGGATCCCTGCCGAGAGCCCGAGGACGGCGGCGATCAGGGTCGCGCCCACGGCGAGGCGAAGTGTGGCCGGAAAGCGCTCCAGGATGATCTCGGTCACCGGACGCTGCTGGTGGTAAGAGCGTCCAAGGTCGCCCCGGAGCAGCCGGCCCATCCAGGTCGCGTACTGCGCCCAGATCGGCCGGTCGAGGGCGTACTCGCGGCGGATCTGCTCGATGACCTCCGGATCGCCGCGTTGCCCCATGGTCGCTCGGACGGGATCACCGAGCGCAATGGCGGTGAGGGCGAAGACGACCAGGCTCACCCCGAAGAGGACGGGGACGAGTGCCAGCGCTCGTTTGAGAGCTGGCCGAGCCAGCTCGGCGAGGCTCACGGTCGTTAGCGGTCCAGCCAGACCTTGCTGAGCGGGGCGAGGAACTCGGGAGCCGAGGAAAGCGGCGAGCGCTCCAGCCCCTTCACATACGGCTTGATCAGGGCGCGGCTCGAATAGTGGTAGAGCGTGACCCAGACGGCATCGTCGAGGATGAGCTGCTCGGCCTCCTCGTAGCGCCTGAACCGCTCCAGGCCGGGCAGCATGCCGTCGGCCTCGTCGAAGAGGCGGTCCAGGGCCGGATTTCGGTAGCGAGAGGTATTCCCCGGAGCCCCCGCATTCCGCGAGTGGAAGAGGACCGTGAGGAAGTTCTCTGGATCCGGATAGTCGGCGATCCAGCCCTGGCGGAAGAACCCCGCCCTGCCCTCATCCACCAGCTTGATGTGGGCTGCCCAGTCCAGCCGTCGGAGCTCGAGGCTGATTCCCGCGGCCCGGAGCTGCGCCTGCAGGAGCTCCGCGATCCGCCGGTTCAGGTCGCCCGTGTTGTAGTGGTAGGGCAGCGGGCCGAGCGTCCGACCGTTGGGGTACCCCGCTTCGGCCAGGAGGCGGCGAGTTCGCTCGAGATCGAACGGCAGTCGCTTCACCTTGGGGTTGAATCCCGGCATCGCCGGGGGCAGGATTCCTTTCCCTGGTCCCACGCACCCCTCGAGAAGACCGTGCACGATAGGAGCCGGGTTGATGGCGTGGGCGAGAGCCCGACGGACCCGCCTGTCCGTGAACGGTGGGCGCTCGACGTTGAAGCGGACCGCATGGGTGCCGAGAATCGGCCAGATGGCCACCTGTCCCTTCAGCTTGGGATCTTTCTGGACGGCTCGACAGTGACCGGTGGGAATGTCGGAAACATCGAGGTTGCCGGCTTGGTATTCGTTGAAGCGGGTGATTTCCGCGGGGATGATGCGAAAGATGATCCGGTCGAGGTAAGGCGCGCCTCGAAAGTGCTCTCGGAAGGCTTCGAGGATCACCTGGTCATCCCGCCGCCAGCTCACCAGGCGGAACGCCCCAGTCCCCACCGGATGGCTGGGGAATCGAGCTCCGAGGCGCTCAGCCTCCTCTCGGGGGACCACCGCCGCCGCATCGTAGGCCACCAGGTAGAGAAACGGGGCGAAGGGACGATCGAGGGTCACCTGGACGGTGCGCTTGTCCACCACACGGAGCCCCCTGATCTCGGAGGCCTTGCCTCGGATGAACTCGCGCGCGCCCTGGATCTTCTCGAAGACCCACGGTCGCTTGCCGCGGGCCGCTCGCTCGAAGGAGTACTTGACGTCGGCGGCCGTGAGAGCGCGTCCGTGATGAAACTTGATGCCGGAGCGGAGAGAGAACGTGTACACGCGCTGATCGTGGGAGACCGTCCACCGCTCGGCCAGCGCCGGCACGGGCCTCAAGCGCTCGTCGAGCCCCACCAGGGTGTCGAAGAGCTGGCGGATGACAGCCGAGGAGGTGGTGTCCGTGGCCTGGGCAGGGTCCAGTGTGGGGGGGTCGGTGGTCAGGACCGCGCGGAAGATCCCGCCGCGCTTCTGGGCGGAGGCCAGGGACGGCACGAGGAGGAGAACACAGAGGAGGAAGACTGCCCAGCGGCTCCTCGTCTTCATCAGCACCCGATCAGAACGAAGACACGCATCATTGGGAGTTCCTTGAAGAGCGGCATCGCTCCAGGGAGAGCGGATGTCGGCGCATCTCCCCCAACTCGGCGAGCTGCGCCGGAGTAACGTCCATGGCTTCGGCGACCTCCTCGAGCGTGGGTGGGCGACGGAGCTTCTGCCTCAGTGCCTCCTTTTCCCGCGCATACCGCGCCAGGAGCGCTTCGATGTGCACCCGCAAGCGAATCATCCGGGCTTGATTGGCCAGCGTCCGGGTGATCGCGTGGCGGATCCACCAGGTGGCATACGTCGAGAAGCGCGTGCCCCTGTCGGGGCGGAACTTTTGCACCGCCCGCAGGAGTCCGAGATTCCCCTCTTCGATCAAGTCTGGAAGCGGCAAGCCGCGGTTCACGTATCGCTTGGCGATCTTGAAGACCAGCCGGAGGTTGGCCTCCACCATGCGGCGCTCGGCGTGGGCATCCCCCGCCTGGGCCCGGAGCGCGAGATCTCGCTCTTCCTCGGGGGTCGGGACCGGGATCCGAGAAATGTCCCTGAGGTACGTCTTGAGGATTGCCGGACTGTCCTGCTCCAGAGATTCTGGAATCTCCGCGTCAAGGTCCTCGAGGGAGCCGGCAAGCGGGGCGGTATCGTCGGACGGGAAGATCTCACTCATCTTCGGCAGCGTTCCGCTTCGATCGTGATGTCTTGCTGTCAGCTCATGGATCGAACGAGCCCCTCAAAGTCCAGCGCGCTGGATCAGGGTTCGAATCCAGCGAAGCGGACCCGAAAGGAACTGAACCGGCCGGTTGGGGGAACCCAGTCCAACGAGACCCTCGTCACCCGTGCCAGCGATGGGCCTTTCTCCAGCTCTTTGACGAGCTCTTCGAGCACCTCGCGCCGCCCTTCCGCCTGTACGCGCACGCGGCCATCGGGGAGGTTCATGACGTACCCGGTGAGGCCGAAGTGGCTGGCCCGCCGTTGGACGAAATCCCGGTACCCTACTCCCTGCACGAGTCCCTCGACCAGGATCCCGACCGCAACTTGGGGGCTGCTCATCGCGGTTTGGCATGCACCCGCTCGGCCCAGGAAAGGGCCAACGACACGGCTTCGTCCGGCGCCTCTGCCCGCGCCACCCCGCGGAGGTCGCCCCAGCTCTGGAGCCCGACCACTGGAACGCCCATCTTGAGGGCCAGGGCGACCTCGGAGAGGGTTCCATACTCGCCCGGAAGCGCGATCATGGCGTGGGAGGAGCGGACGACAAGCGCGTTTCGGGCGTGGCCCAGGTCTGTAATGATGGCGATGTCGATATAAGGGTTGGCGTCGCGGTGGCTGGCGCCGGGGAGGATTCCCACTGTGAGCCCGCCCGCTGCCCGCGCGCCGCGGGCAGCCGCCTGCATGACGCCTCCCAGCCCACCGCACACCAAGATGGCGCCTGCGCTGGCGATCCCCTGCCCCACCGCCTCGGCCAGCTCGCGGACGTGCTCCGGGCAGTCACTCGCACCCACCACGCCGATCTGCCAGGAGGGGAAGTGGTCGGGGCGACTGGATTTGAACCAGCGACCTCCTGCTCCCGAAGCAGGCGCGCTACCAGGCTGCGCTACGCCCCGGTGTTCCCGGACATCCCTCAGAGGGTCAGCCCTCCCAGCCGTACTTGCCTACCAGCTTGACAAAGACGCACCCGGCGCCTGAGGTGGTTTTTACGCTCCCGCCCACCTTCTCCACCACCATCAGCGTCTGGGCAAACGGATCGCCCAGGGGCAGGACCATCCGTCCCCCCTCCGCCATCTGGTCCACAAGGGGGGACGGCACTGACGGTGCTGCCGCGGTCACTATCACCCTATCGAAGGGCCCCTCATCCGGCCAGCCCAAGGTCCCGTCCGCCGCCCGCACCCAGAGGTTGGTGTAGCCCAGCCGTTCGAGGGTCGCGCGGGCTCGCGCAGCCAGGCTCGGGATGCGTTCGATGGAGCAGACGCGCCGGGCCAGCTCGCCCAGCACCGCAGCCTGATACCCCGACCCCGTGCCGACCTCCAGCACCTTCTCCGTGCCCGTGAGCTCGAGCAGTTCGGTCATCAACGCCACCATATACGGCTGGGAGATCGTCTGGCCCTCCCCGATGGGGAGCGGATGATCCCCGTGGGCTCGGTCCTGGAAGGCCTCCTCGACGAACTGCTCACGGGGGACCTTCCGCATGGCTTCCAGCACGCCCTGGTTGCGGATCCCTCGGCGGCGAAGCTGCTCCTCCACCATCCGCTCGCGCTCGCGGTCGAACCGCCCTCCCGCCGCCCCTGAGGGCATCATGCTCCGGGCGCTCCCGAGCATCATGGCTATCCTCGCCCGCGTGGCGACACCCTCCGCGATCGTCCTGATCGGAGCTCTGCCATGAGGTCTCCGTCCCACGACGCCAGCTCCCGCAGTGCCTCGTAATTGGTCAAGTCCAGATGGAGCGGGGTGATCGACGCGTGCTCCTGCTGGATCGCCACGATGTCGGTGGCGTCACGGTCTTCCCAGATCGGCTGGCCCGCCCCGATCCAGTAATAGGCACGCCCTCGAGGATCCATCTTCTCGACCACCTGTTCTTTATACACGCGGTGGCCCAGGCGAGTGAGCCGGATCCCCCGCACAGGCCCCTTGGGCACGTTCACGTTCAAGAGCGTCTTCGGGGGCAATCCCTTGGCCAGCACGCGGGCGGCGATCGACCGCGCGATGCGCCCCGCTTCGACAAAGCCACCGTGGTCCGGTTCGTCGAGCGAGACCGCGATGGACGGCACTCCGAGCAAGATGCCTTCCATAGCCGCCGCGACCGTGCCCGAGTAGGTCACGTCGTCGCCCAGGTTCGAGCCTTGGTTGATCCCGGCGACGACGAGGCTCGGTGGGCCGGGGAGCAACCCTAGCACCCCGAGGTTCACACAGTCTGATGGGGTCCCGTTGACCGCGTACCGCCGCTCACCAACGCGGTCCGCCCGAAGCGGCCGGTGGAGCGTTAGCGCATGGCCTATCGTGCTCCGTTCCCGGTCTGGAGCTACCACACACACCTCACCCAGGTCGGCAAGCGCCTCGGCCAATGCGGCAAGGCCCGGAGCGAAGATGCCGTCATCGTTTGTCAAGAGCAGCAGTGTCACTCTACCGCCTCGTTCATGGAAGCTACCACAGGCCCGATTCACTCTTGGGAAAGGCAAGACAGATGGTCGGGGCGACTGGACTCGAACCAGCGACCCCTGGCACCCCATGCCAGTGCGCTACCAAGCTGCGCCACGCCCCGGACCGCCCCCATTCTACGGGACCTAGGGAGCGGTTTCAAGGTTCACCTGGCGGCTCCTCGCCTCTGAGAAGCGACCGCAGCGCCAGGAGGCGCCGGCGCACTCGCTTGAGGACCTCCTCGTACACCGTCTCCGGCACGCCCAGGTCGAGTTGCTCGCTGCGCTTCCGCGACTCGGTCAGGAGCCGCTTCTTGGCACCTTCCAGGGTGAGCCGCTCCTCGTAGAGGAGGGTCTTGATGCGGGCGACCAGCTCCAGCTCGCGCTTGGTGTAGAGGCGCTGCCCGGTGTCGCTCTTCTTGGGCTTGAGGAGCTTGAACTCGGACTCCCAGTAGCGCAGCACGTATGGTGGGAGTCCGGTGAGCGCCTCCACCTCGCCGATCCGGTAGTAAAGCTTGTCCGGGATCTCCTGAGCCATGGGACCGGCGTGCTCGACTAGTGCTCGTTGAGACGAAGCTTCAGCCCTTTGCTCGGCTTGAATGTGAGCACCTTTCTGGCGGTGATCTCGATGCTCTCCCCGGTCTGAGGGTTTCGTCCGCGGCGGGAGGCCTTCTGGCGGATTCGGAAGTGCCCGAACCCGACGATCTTCACGTCTTCGCCCTTGTCGAAGCAGTTGTAGATGATATCGAAGACTGATTCCACGAGCGCGGCGGATTGCCGCTTGGAGAGACCGTGTGCCGTCACCGCATTGACCAGGTCGTTCTTGGTCAGCGCAATCACCCCCCCTCCGTTCGAACCGTTTCGTCGATCCAGGCGAGGTAAGCGGGCGAGCCTCGATCCACCCTTACGGCCAACACTTCCGGGACCGAGTAGCCGTGCAGGTCGAGGATCCGTCGCTCGAGCGCCTCATAGCGTTGGCAGTTCGTCTTGATCACCAGGAGCGTCTCGGCTTCCTCTTGCACCTGCCCTTCCCAAAAGAAAACAGACTGGACCCTAGGAACGACGTTCACACAGGCGGCCAGATGTTCGGCCACCACGGCCCGGGCAACTTTCTGGCCCTCCTCCACCGAAGGGGTGGTGACCAGAACGACCAGCGTGTCCTGGGGCATCACGAATCCTTGCCCTTCTTGACGATGAAACCCGAAAAGCCCTTTCCGTCGAGCTCCGCTCGAACCGCCTGAGCCCGTTTCCGGTCTGCGTACCCACCGACCATAACCACGTGGAGGGTGGTAGGCCCCTGGACACGTCGGATTTTGACGGTGAAGCCGCTGGCGGTCAACTCCCTGGCCAGGACCACGGCCTTTTTCAGCGGGAACGGCGGCCGCACCACGACCCTGTCGCCGGCCACCTCGGTCTGATGGGGTGTTCCGGACAGCGTTCGGTCCACCTCACGTTTAGCCGCACCGATCACCACCACTTCGTGGTGATCCGGAAGAGGTCGACTGACCGTGGCTCGACGCACGGGGTAGCGCTCGGCTGAGAGCTTGGCGGCCAGTTGTTCGGCGTACGTCTGGGTAGTGAAAGCCCCGACTTGGACCCAGTACTCGCCCTTCGGAGGCACGGGAGTCCGGGGGCGGGATTGCTTTTTCCGAGCCGCAACGGCCGGAGCCTTCCGGGCCGCACGGGGAGCGGCTCGGGCAACCTTCGCGGTGGCTGGCGGCGCGGGGGAAGCTGGCGCTGCTTGTTCGGCGACTCGGGGTGGCACCGCGGGAGGTTCGGGCACCTTCGAAGGCTGCTCGCTGGGTTGCCCGGTCGGCGCCTTCGCCGCCACCTTCGACGGCGCAGCGGGTGGTTCCAGAGCGGCTGGGACCGAGGGCGGCACGCCACCTAGAGGGGTCTTCACCACGGCAAGGGGTTGGGTGGGTGCGGGGCTCCACCAGTCCAACAAGTACGGAAGCGCGGCGACCGCGACCACGAGGAGCGCAACGCCCGCGAGAAGGATACGGAACCACCACTCCTCGAAGATGCTTCGCCGCGAAGGTTCGATCAGCTCTTCTTCTTCGTCTTCGTGATCGTCCTGCTCTAGGTCCACCACACCGTCGTATGTTAGCACAGCCGTGAGGCATGACAAACCAATTTAGCTTTGTGTGATCCCATGTTGCGGGGAATGGCGAGGTCAACGACTGTTGCCAGATGGCGATAGCGTTGGTGAACCTTGAGCGCGCGCAAAGAGCAGGTCATCGATGTAAGCCTCAGCACGGCTTCGGGTGTCATTCGAATCGATCATCACCGCCACCATCCCGACGCGGGGGGGGTTCCTGCCAAAGAGATCGACATAGTCCTGATAGGCATTCCGCTCCTCGCGGACCCAGCGCCCCAGCTCTCCGGCGCCGCTCCGGACGACCACCACCCTCACGTTGGAAGACCTGGGGCTGGTGAGCTTTGAGCCCACCGGTGCCCGGGTGTCCCAGACATAACCGACGACGTGACTCCGGCTCCGCGGGGAAGGCCAGCGGGGAAAGACGAGATAGATCTGGGCAGCCTGGTCATCCCGTTCGATCTCTCGGATGTCGCCGTCCGTCGGAAGGCGGGTGACCTTCCACCACCAGGTGAGGATCGGGAACGCCTTGAGGTCCAGGATGACATCCCGGTAGAGCGCGAAGGAGGATTGCTGGCTTACCAAGTGGAACGCGACGTGGAAGTCCTCCCGTACGACTTCCACCCTCGCGGCCCCTTCGAACTCCTTGAGCGCCCACCCAGAAGGGGGCCCCTTGCTCGGGAGGCTGGTTGGCAGCCTGTTCACCACCTTGACCACTGCTTCCCGCGGTCCAGTCCTAGGTCGGGGCGGTGCTGCTTCGGGCTCGGCTCGCCGCTGGGGAGAGGCGGCCTGCCGCAAGTCCTGCTGACGCGGCCGGGGTGGGGGCCGAGGAGAGTCGGGAGCGTTCACGGCCCGCGGAGTGCTCGAAGGTCTTGCCGCGAGCGGCTCCAAGATTCCCCCTGTGAGCTGGCTGTAGAACTGCCTGTGGCGCGGGCTCGAGAGGAAGAGGCCGAGGAGCACGAGGCCAATCAGGATGGCAAGCCCTCCCAGGAGGTTCGATCCACCGCGCCGCCGGGCCACCGTCCTCTACCGCCTCGCGTGCTTGACCCTGGCTCGCCTGAACAAGAGCCGCACCGGCGAGCCCGTGAAGCCGAACGCCTGACGGAGCGTGTTGGCCAGGTAGCGCTCGTAAGAGAAGTGGATTCGGTCGGGTTGGTTGACGCGCAGGACGAAGGAGGGAGGCATGCTGGCAACCTGGGAGGCAGAGTGCAGCCGCAAGGGAATCCCGCCGGGACTGATCGGCCGGCGCGCCATGGCCTGTGCGATGGTCTTGGTGAGGAGTTCCGAGGGGATTCGCTGCCCTGCCTGCTCGGCAACGTGTTCGATCAGGTCGAGGAGCTCCTCGAGCCCGAGACCGGTCACGGCCGAGCTGAACGCCACGGGTGCGTAGTCGATGAACGGAAGCCGGGAGTGGATCTGCTCGACGACTTCGGCTCGCTTGACCGTGCCCGGGGGCACCAGGTCCCACTTGTTCACGGTGAGGACCAGTGCCCGCCCGGCCTCCTGGGCATAGCCTGCGATGTGGGCGTCCTGGGCGGTCAGGCCTTCGGTCGCATCCAGGAGCAGGACGGCCACCTGAGAGCGTTCGAGGCTCTTGAGCGTCATGACGACGGAGAGCTTCTCTAGAGGTTCGCGCACCCGCCCCTTCCGCCGGATTCCGGCGGTGTCAATCAGGACGTAGTCCCGCCCGCGATACAAGAAGGGGGTGTCTACCGTGTCGCGCGTGGTCCCCGGCGCCTCATGGACGAGCACCCGATCGGTTCCCAAGAGCGCGTTGACCAGTGAGGATTTCCCCACATTGGGACGACCGATGATGGCCACGCCGAGGGGAGGTCGGCCGCGTAAGCCGGGACCAGGTGCCCCGCTGGTCGTTGGGCCGGCCTCGGATGTCCGGCCCGCTCTGGTGCCGACCTCTTCCGCAACGCCCCGGACCGCTTCCAGGAGCTCTGCCGCGCCTGTCCCGTGCTCGGCCGACACGGCGAAGAGCCGCCCGAATCCGAGCTCGTAGAATTCTCCGAGCCCGACCTCTTGGGCTCGCCCCTCGACTTTGTTGGCGACCACGATCACCGGGCGCCGGGAGCGCCTCAGGATCTGCGCGATCTCCAGGTCCAGCGGGGTGACTCCGGCGCGGCCGTCCACGACGAAGAGCAGGAGGTCAGCCTCCTCGATGGCCACCATGATCTGGCGGCGCACGGCGCGGATGAGATCGTGCTCCGCCAGCGGAACGAAGCCACCGGTGTCCACCACCGTGGCCTGCCACCGCTCAAAGGTGACCTCCCCGTAGAGCCGATCCCGCGTCACGCCGGGAATGTCGCGCACCAGGGCCTGGCGACGCCCGACGAGACGGTTGAACAGCGTGGACTTGCCCACGTTTGGCCGGCCCACGATGGCGATGACCGGCTTGGGCATGGAGCCTAGCTCCGGAGGAGGCCTCTGAGCAACGCCAGCGGTGTGGGCTCGACCGAAGTGATCGGCACGCCCAGCTCGGAGGCCACGTCGGCGGGGCTCAGGTCGTCCAGGAAGACTCCCTCCCCGTCTTTCAGGGCCACGGTGGGCACCAGCACCCGGTCGCCGAGCGGGCAAGTGGAGAGCTGGGCCAGGATGTCCTGCCCGGTCAAGAGCCCCGCCACGGAGATGGCGCGGCCGAAGAAGTGGTTGATCACCGGGATGACTTCCACGGTCAGGGCATCGACGGCGAGCCGGCTGAGCAAGGCGGAGAGGCGTGGGGCGAACATCTCTCCGGTGACGACGCTGATCCGGCTGGGCGGCACCGCGGCCGGCGGGGTATGGCGCATCGTCCGCTCAAATTCGTCGATGAAGCGGCGGATCAATCCCACGCCGTCCTCGAGGAGCGGGAAGCCTTCGTACGCCCGGGCCGGCGGGACTTCGATCCCGCCGAGGGCGTAGAACTCGTCGGCAGCCCACACGAATCGGCTTCCCAACCGTTCTCTGAACTCTCGTTGCCACGCCTCGATGAGGGGGACCAGGGCTCTCGCCTCGTCTGGGGTGACCGACCGAAGCGATGGCAAACGCTCGCGGTGGCGCGTCAGGCCGACCGGGACCACGGCAACGGTGGCGACACCAGGGTAAAGCCGGCTGAGCTCCCTCACGCTCCGCTGGAGGTGGGGTCCGTCGTTGAGATCGGGGCACAGCACGATCTGCGTGTGTATGGTGATCGCGGCCCGCGTCAGCCGCTCCAGGGTGGGCAGGATCGCTTGTCTCAGCCGGGGCTTTCCGAGCAAGAAGTGGCGAAGGTCGGGGTCGGTGGCGTGCACCGAGACGTAGAGGGGCGAGAGCCGCTGGCTCTCGATGCGCCCGAGGTCGCTGTCCTCCAGGTCGGTGAGGGTAATGTAGTTCCCGTGGAGAAAGGAGAGCCGGTAGTCGTCATCCTTGATGTAGAGGCTCTTTCGCATTCCCCGCGGGAGCTGGTGGATGAAGCAGAAGACGCACTTGTTGGCGCAGGTGGAGATCTCGGCCGGCCTCGGTGGCGCCAGATCCAGCCCCAGCTCCCGCCCCTCGTTGCGCTGGATCGTGAGCAGTCGCGGCTCTCCTTCTCGCTGGATCTCAACCCTAAGCCGCGCCTCCGCCCCCTGGAAGTGGAAGTCGATGGCATCGCGGAGCGGCATTCCGTTGATGGCGACGATATGGTCCCCAGGCAAGAGCCCGGCCCTGGCGGCTGGGCTTTGGCGGCGCACCTGGGCAATGACCACACCATCAGCGGACGAGGGTCGAGACACGGGAGTCCTTCTCGGTCGGCTGGTTCGCGAGCGTCGTTGCCTTGTAGAGATACTGGAGTCCCGAGGAGACCGTGAAAACCGCGGTCAGCCACACAAACCAGGTCTTGACGCTCGGATCCATGGAAAATGCCAGCGTCACGAGGACGGCTAGCACCGTCGCCATCTGTAGCGCCGTGCTGGCTTTCCCGAGGGCGGTGGGCGTGGGGTAGACCTGGCCGCCGGCCATGTGGATCAGGACCGCGCCCAGAGCCATGAAGAAGTCCCGGCTGATCACGATGACGGTGATCCAGAACGGCAGGAGATCCGGATGGAGGTAGGTCAGGGTGATGAAGGAGGCCGTCAGCAGGAGCTTGTCGGCCATGGGATCGAGGAAGGCACCGAGGCGGCTCTGGCTTCTGCGCTGGCGCGCGACATAGCCGTCGAGAGCATCGGTGAAGCTGGCCAGGCAAAAAACCAGGAAGGCCGCGGTCGCCCATTCGTAGACGAGCAGGGAGACCAAGACTGGGATGAGCAGAATGCGCAGCAGTGTGAGGGAGTTAGCGAGTCCCATGGGTGAGCCGCTAGGATCGTTGTCGCGGGCTATTGTAGCATCGGTCGTCGGCTCACGACACGTCAACGCGGTAGGCCGAGACCGCACCCAAGAGCTGGCTGGGCAGCTCCACCTCGAGGCGAATCCCCGTGGGCTCGTCGGCGCGCCGGAGCACGCGACCCCGCTCGTAGCAGAGTGTCAGCGCCGTGCCGTCGCCGTAGGGAATCCGGAGCGTCGCGCGCCCGCCGCGATGGCGCAGGGCGAGCTCGATTCGGGCTAGGAGCTCCGTGGTTCCCTCCCCGGTCAACGCCGAGAGCGGCACGCCGCGGAATTCCTCGATGAGGGCTCTGAGACCGTTCGGACCCTCCAGTCGGTCCACCTTGTTGAGCGCGACGATTTCGGGGCGTCCCGTGAGGCCGAGCTCAGCCAGGAGCTGCTCGACCACGGCGTGTTGCTCCTCGACACCCGGGTGGCTGGCGTCCACGACATGGAGGATCACATCGGCCTCGTGGAGCTCCTCCAGCGTGGCCTTAAAGGCCGCTACGAGCAGGGGCGGAAGCTTCCGGATGAAGCCCACGGTATCGGTCAGCACGAACGGCTGGCAGTCCGGCCGCTCCACGAGGCGGGCGGCTGGATCGAGGGTCACGAAAAGCTGGTTCGCCGCTCGGAAGGCCGAGCCCGAAAGCCGGTTGAGGAGCGTGGTCTTGCCGGCGTTGGTGTAGCCCACCAGCGCGACAATGGGCAATCCGCTCACCCGCCGCCGGTCCCTGAGCAGGCGGCGATGCCGTTGCACGTGGGTGAGCGCCTGCTCGATCTTGCCAATCCGCCGTCGGATGATCCGGCGATCGGACTCGAGCTGGGTCTCTCCTGGCCCGCGGGTCCCGATTCCGCCTCCGAGGCGTTCCAGGTGCTTCCATTGCCCGACGAGGCGTGGCAGCAAGTATGTCAGCTGAGCCAACTCCACCTGGAGCTTCCCCTCGCTCGTGCGAGCCCGCTGGGCGAAGATGTCCAGGATCAGCGCGGTCCGGTCAATCACCTTGAGCCCCAACGACTGCTCCAGGTTCCGTTCCTGGATGGGCGTGAGGCTGTCATCAGAGATGAGCAGGTCTGCCTCCCGCTCGTGCGCCAGCTCTCGGATCTGCCCGACCTTCCCCTTCCCGAAACGGAGCGAAGGCGATGGTGCCTGGCGTTCCTGGGTGAGAGAGCCCACCACCCGCGCGCCCGCCGATTCTGCCAGCCTGGCCAGCTCGGCGAGAGACTCCATCACGTCCGAGTGGCGATGGCCCGGTAGACGGAGGGCCGCGAGGAGCGCGCGCTCGGCTCTGAGGCCGTCGGTGGTCACGTACATCTGCTCAGGGGAGATAGCCGCCCTCCTGGATGAGCCTGGCAATGGCCCGGGCAGTCCCCTCGGGACCGCCAGCTTCCTGGAGATCCATCCAGCGGAGTTCCGGCTCCTTCCTGAACCACGTCCACTGCCGCTTGGCGTAGCGGATGGTGTCGCGCTTCATGGCCCTGATCGCTTCTGCCTCGGTCGTTCGACCGCACAGGACGCCAGAGTAGTGGCGGTAGCCGATTCCGTTCATGGCGGAGAGGGACTCGTCATAGCCGGCCTCCAGGAGTGCCTGAACCTCCTCCCGGAGCCCGCGGGCCACCATAGCTTCAACCCGGCTCGCCAGGGATCTGGCCAGTGCTGCTCTCGGCATCGTAAGACCCACCATGAGCAGGTGGAATGGAGGCCGGTTCAGCCCCCAGTCCCCGTCCGCCTCCGGACTGGGAGCGCCGTTGTCGGCTCCGGGCAGGATGAGAGGAGACGATTCGTTCTGATAGTGATCGATCTCGATGGCACGGATGATCCTGACCTTATCTTTCGGGTGGATACGCCTAGCAACCTCAGGATTTACTCGAGCCAATCTTCGGTGAAGCGCCCCCGCCTCCTTCCCCCTGGCCCACTCGACTAGCTCCTCCCTAAACTCCTGATGCCTCGCGGGAGCCGGGCGGAGGCCGCGGAGGAGAGCCCGGATGTAGAGACCCGTCCCCCCTACGATGACCGGCAGCCTCCCGCGGTCCCGAATTTCCTGGATTTCAGCCTGGGACTCTCTCCTGAACCGAGCCGCATGGTAGGGCTCATCGGGCTCGACGCGGTCGAGCAGGTGATGGCGAACGGCGCGACGCTGAGTGGGGGTCGGCTTGCCGGTTCCGATGTCCATTCGGCGATAGACCTGGCGGGAGTCCGCGCTGATGAGCTCCAGCGGGATTCGTCCGGAGAGGTAGAGCGCCGTCTCTGTCTTTCCGACGCCCGTGGGCCCCGCGATCACGACCAGGGGCAGGCGTGAGTCGCTCATGTTCGTATCATACCGTCGGCCTTACGCCTTGGGGCGCGTTACCAGGTCCTTCTGAGTTCTCGCTTGATCTCTTTGAGCGAGAGGCGGGAGACGACCGGGCGGCCGTGAGGGCAGAAAAACGGCGTTTCCGTTGTCGAAAGGTCGGCCAGGAGTTGCCTCATCTCCGTATGGTCGAGTGGGCGGTTCGCCTTGATCGCCGCCCGGCAAGCCACGAACGCCAGCACCCGATCCAGCAGCGGAGCCTCAACCTTTCGGCGCGCGGCCCCGACCTCCTCGAGGAGCGCCTCGATGAGGCGCTGGGGCTCCTCGGTTTTGAGCAAGGAAGGAACGGCCCGGAGCAGAAGATCTGGCCCCCCGAACTCCTCGAGCGCGAACCCCAGAGCAGATAGAGTGGGGAGCCACTGGCCGAGAAGGCTCCGACCTGCGGGTCCGAGCACCAGGGGCTCGGGGAAGAGCAGCTCCTGGGAGGGGAGCGGCCCTACGGCCAGAGCGGTTGTCAACCGTTCGAAGAGCACGCGCTCATGTGCGACGTGCTGGTCGACGAAGAACACCTCTTCTTGGTTGGCCGCCACGATGAAGGTTTCCTCGAGCTGGCCGATCACCTGGCCGAACTGGGAGGAGGTGTAGATGGCGAGGGGCTCGTGGAAGAGCGTGCTCTGGCTCGGCGATGAATCGGCTCCCGCGGTGCGAGTGCTCTCATGGGCCAGCTCCGTCCGTTCGAGCTCTGAGCGCACCCGCGCTGGAGTCCCCACCGCGGCAGTGGGGATGACTGATCGGGAGCGGAGAGCCGCCTGAACCCCCGTGAACACCGCTTCCTGAACCAGTCGGGGGTCCCGGAACCGCACCCAGGACTTCGTCGGGTGGACGTTCGCGTCCACCTCTTGAGGCGGAAGTGAAAGCGTCACGAGGGCAACCGGGAATCGGTCACGAGCCAGGAGGGGGCGGTAGGCCTCCAGGATGGTCTCCCGGATCAGCGTGTCGCTCACCGGTCTCCCGTTCACCGTCACCACGATCCAGTTTCGGCCTCCCCGCGTCAGCTGCGGCGGGCCGATGAGCCCCGAGACCAGAACCGTGGAATGAGCCGTGGCCAGCTCGATGAGCTGTCCCGCCACCTCGAAGCCGAGGAAGGCCCCGACCCGATCCCTCGGTGTGCTCGCGGGTGGCGCGGTCAGCACCGTCTTGCCGTTGTGGGTGACTCGCATGCGGCGCCTGGGGTGGGCCAGGCCCAGCTGGGTGGCTACCCTGAGTGCCGCGGCTAACTCTGTCTGAGGGTGCTTGAGAAACTTGAGCCGCGCGGGAGTGTTGAAGAAGAGATCGTGGACCTCCACAGTGGTCCCGGCCTGTGCCTCCACGGAGAGCCGGTCCGTGATCGTCCCACCTTCACCTCGTCGCAGAGCGCCCTGCGTGGACCCGGGGGGTTTGGAGATGATCGTGAAGCGCGACACTGCGCAGATCGCCGGCAGGGCCTCTCCCCTGAACCCGAGGCTCCCGATGGCCTCGAGATCGGCCTCCGAGTGGATCTTCGAGGTGGCATGACGCTCCAGGGCCAACTCCAGCTCGTCCGCGCTCATTCCGACTCCGTCATCGACAACCCGGATGAGCTGGCGTCCGGCATCCTTGAGGTCTACGCTTACGCTTTCCGCCTCGGCATCGATGGCGTTTTCTAAAAGCTCCTTGAGGACGGAAGCCGGGCGCTCTACCACCTCTCCGGCTGCGATCTTGTTGATCAGCCGGTCCGAGAGCCGGTGGATCCGGCTCATGACGACTCCCTGACTGTTCCCTGCCATTCAGCGAGAAGATTGAGGGCCTGAAGGGGCGTGAGCTGCGCCAGGTCCAGGCGGGCCAGCTCCAAAAGCAGCGGGTGCTGAGTGGACGGGAAGAGCCCCAGCTGAACCGCGTGGGATGGACCAGCGCTGGCATTGGACTCCGCGGTCGAGGCAGGCTGTGCCGAGTCTTGCGTGCGCTCCGCCGGCACAGGCAGCGCGTGTCGACTCGCCTCGAGCTCGGCCAGGAGTGCCTTAGCCCGCTGGAGCAACGGAGCGGGAAGTCCGGCCAGGCGCGCGACCTGAATCCCGTAACTCCGGTCGGTCCCTCCCGGGCGCACCTTGTGGAGGAAGATGATTTGGTCGTTCCATTCTCTGACCGCGAAGTGGAAGTTCTTGATCCGGGGCAGCCGTTCAGCGAGCTGGGTCAGCTCGTGGTAGTGGGTGGCGAAGAGGACCTTAGCGCCCCGGCCGCGCTCGTGTAACTCCTCGGCCACGGCCCAGGCGATGGCGAGCCCGTCGAAGGTAGATGTTCCGCGCCCGACCTCATCGAGAAGGATCAAGCTCCGCGCCGTGGCGTTGTGCAGGACATTGGCGGTTTCGACCATCTCGACGAGAAACGTGCTCTGCCCCCGCGAGAGATTGTCCCGCGCTCCCACACGGGTGAAGATTCGGTCCACCATCCCGATCCGTGCCTCTCGGGCGGGGACGAAGGCCCCGATCTGGGCCAGGATCACGATGAGCGCGGCCTGGCGCATGAAGGTGGACTTCCCGCTCATGTTGGGGCCTGTCAGAATCACGATCTGTGCGCTCTCGCCGTCCAGCTCGAGGTCGTTCGGGATGAAGGGGCCATCACCGACGGTCTCCAGCACGGGGTGGCGACCGTCCATGATCTGGAGGCCGGGGCCCTGATCGATTCGGGGGCGGACATGCCCTCGGCGCTCGGCCATCTCCCCCAGCGCGACGAGGACATCCAGCGTTCCCACGGCTCGCGCGGTGTGGAGCAGGGCGGGCGCTTCGTGGGCGACCGTCCGACGGACCTCTTCGAATAGCTCGAGCTCGAGCCGGCTGATGCGTTCCTCTGCCCCGAAGACCTTCGCCTCATACTGCTGGAGCTCGGGGGTCACGAACCGCTCCCCTCCCACGAGGGTCTGGCGCCGGATGTACTCCGGAGGCACCCGCCCGAGATTGGTGTTGGAGACCTCGATCGAGTAGCCGAAGACCCGGTTGAACCGGACTCTGAGGCTCGTGATCCCCGTGCGCCCGCGCTCCCGGGTCTCGAGGGAAGCGATCCAAGCCTTGGCCTCCCGCGCTTGTCGCCGAAGGTCGGCCAGGGCTTGGCTCCAGCTCTCTCGGATGAGCCCCCCTTCGTGGAGGCTCAAGGGGGGATGATCCTCGATAGCGTTCTCAAGAAGCTTCTGGATCGGCTGAAGCTCTGCCATCTCGGTCCCAAGCCTGGAAAGCATGGGAGCCGACATTCCTCCGAGTGCAGATTTCAGCAACGGAAGTGGTGTCAGGTACGCCCGAAGCGTCACGAGGTCCCGCGCGTGGGCCACGCCAAGCGCGACCCGGCTCGTCAGCCGCTCCAGATCGCCTACGGCTCCAAGATGGGAGCGGAGCTCCGCGCGGAGCGCCGGCGCGTCAGCCAGAGCCCCGACAGCCTCCTGACGAACGCCGATCTCCACGGGATCAAGGAGAGGGTGGAGAATCCATTGTCTCAAGAGCCGAGCCCCCATGGGGGTCTCGGTTTCGTTGAGGGTGCCGTAGAGGGAGCCCTTCACCGACCGCTCCTGGACGGTCTCGAAGAGCTCGAGCGTGGAGACCGCCGTCTCGTCCAGCAGCATTACCTCGCCGGGGTGGAAGCGCTCGAGCCGGGTGAGGTGTCCCAGTGACTCGCCCTGGGTCTCCTGGAGGTAGAAGAGGGCCGCGCCCGCCGCCCCGAGGCCCCAGGTCGTTGCGCCGAGCCCGAAGGCCTCAAGCGAGGGCACGTTGAACTGGCGGCCGAGCGCCTCCCGTGCCGGTCCCGGCGCGAAGAGATTCTGGTCGACGAAGGTCAGCGTGGCTCCTGAGTCATGGAGGTGATTCAGGAACTGGCCCTGCTGCTCAAGCGTGCTGGGCAGGAGGATCTCGGCCGGCCGCCTCAGAAGGGCTGCGGCCAGGAGGGCCCGACCTTCCCCCGGCTCTTCGCCCATCCAGAACTCCCCCGTGCTGATGTCCACCAGGGCAATGCCGAGGCCGTCCCGCCCCTTCGTTACGGCCAGCAGGTAGTTGTTCGTCCCCCGGTCCAGGAACGCCGTGTCGGTCACGGTCCCTGGGGTGATGACGCGTACCACCTCTCGGCGAATCAGCTTCTTGCTTCCTCCGGGTGCCTCCATCTGCTCCGAGATGGCCACTTTCTGCCCGGCGGCGATCAGCTTGCCGATGTAACCGTCTGCGGCATGGTGGGGGATCCCCGCCATGGGAATGGCGCCCTCTCCCTTCTGCCGAGAGCTGAGCGCGATCTGCAGGAGGCGAGCGCCGAGCCGAGCGTCCTCGAAGAACATCTCGTAGAAATCGCCCAGGCGGAAGAGCAGGAGATAGTCAGGATAGCGGCGCTTGAGCTCTCGGTACTGGCGCATCATCGGGGTGATGGCGTGGGGGAGGTGGGCGGATGCGGGACTTCCTCCCCGGGGGTTGGGCGAGCCAGAACCCGAGGGCCTCGGGTCTGGCAGAACGGGCTGGGTGGGAGGACGGGTCTGGGTCACGGCATGAGCATGGGGCGGAGGCGGTCGTACGTGGTCTCAAGCGACTCCGGGAGCACGCGGACCTCGCCCAGGACAGGCATGAAGTTGGTGTCGCCCTTCCATCGGGGAACCACGTGGACGTGCAGGTGGTCTTCTATTCCGGCCCCCGCGACCTCTCCCTGGTTCATCCCCACGTTGAACCCGTCCGGGCGGGAGGCCGCTCCGAGCGCGCGGATGGCAGTCTGAACCAGCGTGAGGGCCTCGGCCAGCTCGTCGCGGGTGGCTTCCTCCAGCGTTCCCACGTGGCGGTTCACGACTGCCATGAGGTGCCCCGGTGAGTATGGAAAGGCGTTGAGAATCAGAAAGCTCAGGGGTCTGCGGCAGAGGATCAGGGTGGCCCGATCGTCTGAGGAGGCCAGCGCGTTACAGAAGAGGCAACCCTCGCCCCGCGACGCTCCGAAGATGTACGACATCCTCCAGGGCGCCCAGAGACGCTTCACGCCCGCTAAGAAAGGAAGGCAGGGGACGGGGACATCCACCCTGCCTTCGCTGAGAGTTCGGGAGGGCTCACGTGTTGACGAGTTCGCGGAGCCGTTTGCCCACCTTGAAGAACGGAACTCTCTTTTCGGGAACGCTGACGCTGGTGCCGGTCTTGGGGTTGCGCCCCTTGCGCGCGTTCCGCTGGCGGAGCCTGAAACTCCCGAAACCGCGGAGCTCCACCTTGTCGCCTTTGGCCAGGGCCTCAGTGATCTGGTTGAAGATGGTATCGATGATCACTTCGGTCTCTTTCTTGGTCAGATTGGAGAGTCTGGCGACTTCGTCGATCAGGTCCGCTTTGGTCATCTTCCCACTCCCCTCGCCCGGGACCGCCCTTCCCCATTTCCCGCGCTCGGTGCTGCCCCGGCAAAAACGTCCGCATCACGCTATCACGGGAAATCCAAGATTGTCAAGCAGGTTGCGGAGTTACGGGCATCCTGGACCGACGGATCGGAAATCTCGGGGCTCACCCTTCGGACCCCTGGCCGGAGGGTTAGTCCATGAGGTAGAGCGGGGTCCTGAGGACTGGGAGCCCATGGGGGAAGGCGTGCAGGGTGAGGCCGAGCTGGTTCTTGAGGAGGTCAAGGAGCGAGAACCGCCGGCGCGGAAAGATCACCTTGGGCTTCTCCGGCAGCCCGGCGAGCCTAGCGGCGCTCTCGATCGCCTCCTCCAGCCCTCCCAGCGCGTCCACCATTCCCAGCTCCTTTGCCCGGTGCCCCGAGAGGATCCGACCGTCGGCGAAGCGCAGGACCTCTGCCTTGTCGAGCTTGCGGCCCACAGTCACTGCCTCGACGAACTGGTTGTACACATCGTCTAAAAGCAGCTGAAGGATCCGACGCTCTTCTGGGCTCATGCTCCTGGTGAAGTTGCCGACGTCCTTGAACTTGCCGGATTTGACGATGATGTACTCCACCCCGACTTTCTTGAGTAGCCCCTCTAGGTTGGCCATCTGCATCACGACGCCGATGGAACCCGTGAGGGTCCCGGGGTTGGCGTAGATCTGGTCGGTCGCCGTTGCCACGTAATAGCCCCCCGAGGCCGCCACCGATCCGAGCGAGGCCACCACCGGCTTCCCTGACTCCTTGAGCCTCAGGACTGCCCCGTGGATCTCCTGGGTCGGGCCCACGACACCACCGGGGCTGTTGATCCGAAGCACCACGGCACGGACCGCCGAGTCCTCCTGGTACCCCTCGAGCTCCCGCACCACGGGCTCGGACGCCAGGATGATCCCCTCCACTGCCACCACCGCCACCTTCTCCCCGCCGGGGAAGCCTCTGCCCTCCAGGACGGACATCAAGATCCAGACCGTCACAAAGAAGAGCACCAGTGCGCCGGCGGTCACGCCGAAGGCAATCGCGATGGTCCGGCCTCGAGAGGCCAACGATCTACTCCTCCTCCTCCGCCGCTTCGTCGTAGCCGTCGCGGCCCTTCCTTCGCCGTTGGCGCTCTCTGTGCTCCTGGATGTCCTGACGCTCGAGGTCTAGAGCCAACTCCTTCAGCGAGAGCCCGATCCTACGCTCCTGGGGATCCACACGGATGACCATGAGGGTCAGCTCGTCCCCCACGTTGACGACATCTTCGGGTCGGTTGACCGGGCGCGTGGAGAGCTGGGAGATGTGCAGGAGGCCGTCCACCCCCGGCTCCAGCTCCACGAACGCGCCATAGTCGGTGAGGCGAACCACCTTGCCCTGCACCCGGGAGCCCAACGGATAGCGGTCGGCCACCGTCTCCCAGGGATCGGGCTGAAGTTGCTTGAGGCCGAGCGAGATCCGCTTGGCCTCCTTGTCCACGCTCAGGACCATCGATTCGATGCTCTGGCCCTTTTTCAAGATCTCCGAGGGATGGCCGATATTGCGGGCCCAGGACATGTCGGAGATATGCAAGAGGCCGTCCACCCCCGGCTCCAGCTCCACGAACGCGCCGAAGTCGGTCAGGTTTCTGACCTTTCCCATGACCCGCATCCCGGGGGAGCACCGCTCGTCGATCGAAGCCCAGGGATCGGTCTCCACCTGCTTCATCCCCAGGGAAATCCGCTTGGAGGCCTTGTTGACCTCGAGGGTCATGACCTCCACTTGGTCTCCGACGTTGAGCAGCTTGGACGGGTGGCGCACCCGTCGGGTCCAGGACATCTCGGAGACATGGACGAGCCCCTCGAGCCCTGGCTCCAGCTCCACGAAGGCACCGTAGTTGGTGAGGCTCACCACCTTCCCCGTGGGCTTGCCCCCGACCGGGTATCGCTCCTCCACCGTCTCCCAGGGATCGGGCGTCTTCTGTTTGTACCCGAGGGAGACCCGGCCAGACTCGCGATCGAAGTGGAGCACCATGACTTCGACTTGGTCCCCCACGTGGAAGATCTCCGCGGGATGCCCGATGCGCCCCCAGGACATGTCGGTGACATGGAGCAGTCCGTCGATTCCCCCCAGGTCGATAAAGGCTCCATAGTCGGTGATGTTCTTGACCGTTCCGGAGAGTACCAGCCCTTCCTGCAAGATGGCGAGGGTCTGCTTCCGGC
>JBHIAB010000008.1:0-35558 GCA_046758385.1 Methylomirabilia bacterium
AGGTCCTCAGTGTACAGTGGGTCCCCAGACAGTTTTGGCCCGATGGCGATGACACCGGCAACGCGGTTGTCTTGGACAATGGGAAAAGCTGCGTCTCCGCCAAGTGTTTTAAGGGCTCGTAGGGCAGGTAAGCGATGCAGGAGCGTTGAGTTATCGGATGGGTCGTCTCGTAATAACAGTCGCTTAGCGCGTTCGAGATACGCGACAAGATCCGAGTTTCGAGGCAGTGGAGCGTCGAAAGCTCCGCGCTCCGCTCCTATCGGCTGGTAGACGGCTTTTGGCGTGAACATTTGTTCGGCATCGTCACTAATATAGACGGCAGCAAATTCGAGGTTCAACGTCGTGGCAATAGTGTCTGTGAGGTAACGCAAGAGTGATTTGAGGTCGAGGATGGTGCTCAGGCGCTGGCTCGCCTGTGTCACGATGCGTTGGTAGTCATATGGTTGACGATAGAGGTAGCGATTGAAAGAGTCCTGGATCAGACGCTTCAACGGCTGGAAAAGAATGGCTACCACTATGGCCATTGCTACAGCAAGTCCTAGCGGAATGCTGTCCATTTTATGGCCGATAGCGGAACTTAGCAACGTTGGCAAGCTGAGGAAGATGGCCGCAGTCACGGCGATAGCGGAAACATATACAACACCCTTTTGGATGACAACTTTGATGTCCATCAATCGGTAGCGGATAATCGCATGCGCCGAGAACGTTACCATCACGAGAGAGAAATATGGTCCTAACGTACTAAAGCGGGACGTGTTCCAGAGGAGGGGGATAAACAAGTTTGTTGTCATTGCACCGGCGCCGCCCAGGAGAATGCCAAGCAGGAGGTAACGGAGCTGGAGCTTCTTGATGCCTGACGCTAGGTGAATTTTTCGCCACAGTGTGTAAATAGCGAACGCAAAGCATGACACGGCGTAAGCGGAAAACAGTGGGTAGATGGGTCCGTAGAGAAACTGTGATCGGAGGGTTGTGGGTACGGCGCCGGTTACAATCCAGGGGGAGAAAGATAAAAGTATGAAAACTGCGCAGAAGATCCCTGGAAGGGTCAGGGTTAGCGAGCGAGGTCTAGTCTCAGGAACCGGAAAGGCCTGGAACATGTACAGCAAGGTGAATGGCATTGCGCTCGCGAAGGCAAAAGCGAAACGCCCCAGAATAATCGTGTGCTGAATGTGTTTGCTCGACAAGGAAATGGAGATAGCCGCTATCCAGCCGACTATGGTGAGCACAGACAGCGCAAAAAGCTTGTTCACTTTCGACCCGGGATTATGAAGTATGACGAAGAGTGCGAGGCCGATGAGGACTGAGCAGAGAGAGAATATGCCGATAGCGTGGAGAGTTGTGGGCATTAAGAAGGGGGCCTCAATTCTCGAACTTTCCGATCACTAGGGTTGAGACACTTCCGCCAAAGCTATGGGCATTTATGAGAACGCGTTTGACTCGGGCAACCCTTGATTTATTTGCGACATAGTCCAAATCGCATCTTGGATCCGGGACCTCCTGATTGATGGTGGGAGGAACGTGTTGATTTTTTATAGCCAAACACGCGGCGACGGTCTGAAGCGTTCCAGCAGCTGAGAAGGGCTGTCCCATCATTGATTTAATTGAAGTAATTGGAATGCGGAAGGCATGCTGTCCAAAGGCCTGCTTGAACGCGTTCGAGTCACATACATCGAAATCCGGTAGTGAACTGCCGTGAGCATTCACGTGGTCTATATCGCATGGCGAGAGGGCTGCATTTCTGACCGCTTGCAGAATTGCAGTTGCCATGGGCGCTCCGGAAAGATCTCCTTTTCGCATGTCCATCGACTCACTTGCAGCTCCGTAGCCGAGAACCTCTCCGTAGATATTTGCTCCTCTGTTCAGCGCAAATTCGACATCTTCAAGGATAAGACTAGCGGCTCCTTCTCCGATAACTAACCCATCTCTGAGTAGATCGTATGGTCTTGACGCCTTCTCTGGTTCACTGTTGCGGCTGGTGAGAGCCTTCAGCGCACAGAATGTTCCTAGGCCTATGGGAGTTATGGGAGCCTCACAGCTTCCGACGATAGCTGCCGTCGCATTGCCTGAAACGATTCTAGAAAAACCTGTATAAATGGTGTCGAGGCCCGTACAACAGTTCGAGGACACTGAAAGGGCAGGTCCCTTAATCTGGAACTCGATGGAGATACAAGTTGACGTAGCATGAGGTGGGTATTCGAGAGCGGCCCAGGGTTTTACGCCGGCAATTCCTTCAAGGCGTAAGCCGTCTGTCGCACTTTCATATACGTCTGCTCCACCCGACGTCCCGTAGCAGATAGTGATGTCACGCGAGAGCGACGGCGTGATAGAGAGGTTTGAGTCCTCTAGCGCCAGCCGGGTAGCGGCGACAGCAAAGTGGGAAAATCGCCCCATCATTTTCGTCTTGCGCTCAGAGACGAAATCTGTCGGGTGAAAATTTTTGACTTCGGCGGCAACCTTGCAGGGAAAGGGGGAGGGGTCGAAGGCAGTGATGTAGTCCACAGCGGACTTGCCCGCCACCAGGTTTGACCAGAAGGCCTCTTTCCCGATCCCGTTGGGTGCAATGACGCCCAGCCCGGTCACCACGACCCGACGCCGACCCAAAGCTGCGCTCCCTCCCTGGCTAGACCGGTTGGAAAGGGCAAGTGGTTCAAGTGATTAAATTCACAAGCTCCTCTATATAACATTGTTACAATAGGTTACGGCTCAGGGTATCGTCAATATTTTTCATACGTCTCGCTTTCCTTGGTGCTGAGGGACCCCCAGGGGTGGGGCGCCGGACCCCTAACCCCCTTCAAAAGCTGGCTCTTCTGCCCCCCCCAGGCCCCGGAGGGGCGGGGAGCCCCAGGGACCCGACCGCTGGGGGAGGGCTGGGAATGGCCGCCAAGAAATCATGCAGTTCGGCTTCATCGATTGAGCTATGGGGTACAATCGCCCCGATGGCCAAGCGGGAGCCTAGGGACGGTGAGGCCGGGACCCAGCAGCGGGAACTATGGTTCGCGGCCTCTCTTGAGGGCCCCCAGCCGGGCGTCGAGCGGATCCTGGAAAGGCTCAACGACGCCCAGCGCGAGGCCGTTACCCACGATCAGGGCCCCCTGCTCATCGTTGCCGGGGCAGGCACTGGCAAGACTACTGTCATTACGCGCCGCATCGCCTATCTGATCGCTAGCAAGCGCTGTCGCCCTGAGGAGGTCCTCGCCCTGACCTTCACGGACAAGGCCGCGGCCGAGATGGAGGAACGGGTGGACACCCTGGTCCCATACGGCTACGCGGATGTCTGGATCTCCACCTTCCACGCCTTTGGCGACCGCCTCCTCAAAGAGAACGCCCTGGAAATCGGGCTTACCCCCGACTTTCGGATCCTCATGCGGGCGGAGCAGGTGATCTTCTTCCGCGACCGCCTCTTCGAGTTCCCGCTGGAGCACTACCGCCCGCTCGGGGATCCAACCAGGCACGTCGAGGCGATCATCTCTCTGATCAGCCGCGCAAAGGACGAGGATGTCTCGCCGGAGGAGTACCTGGGTTACGCCGAGGGTGTGCGATCGGAAGCCGCGGCCCAGCCTGACCTGGATCCGGAGTGGGACGCCGTACGGGACCGGGCAGCTCAGCAGTGGGAACTGGCGCGGTCCTACACCAGGTACCAGGAATTGATGGCCCGGCAGGGATGCGTGGACTTTGGGGATCAGATCGTCTTTGCCCTCAAGCTGTTCCGCTCCCGCCCCTACGTGCTAGCCAACTACCAGCGACGCTTCAAGTACATCTTGGTGGACGAGTTTCAGGACACCAACTACGCCCAGTTCGAGCTGGTCAAGCTCCTCGTCTCGAAGCACCGGAATGTGACGGTCGTGGGTGATGACGACCAGGCGATCTTTCGCTTCCGGGGCGCTTCCATGAGCAACATTCTCGACTTCACCAAGACGTATCCGGACGCGAGAAAGGTTGTGCTCACCGAGAATTTCCGCTCCCCGCAGGGGTTCCTCGACGCCGCGTACCGGCTTATCAGGCACAACAACCCGGACCGGCTGGAGGTGGCTCAGCAAATTGACAAGCGCCTCGTGTCTCGCTCCGACCCCGGAGAGCGCGGGCCGGTCAGCTCGCAGGACGGGCAGGAGCCGCGGCACCTCCATTACGACACTGTCACCTCTGAGGCCGACGGAGTGGCGGCTATCATTCGAGATCGCGTGGAAGCGAGGGTGAACGCCTACAGTGACTTCGCGATTCTGGTTCGTGCCAATAACGACGCCGACCCGTTCCTTCGCGCGCTCAACCTTCGCGGGATTCCGTGGACGTTCTCGGGCAATGCGGGTCTCTACGGCCGTCCAGAGATCCGCTTGCTGGTGGCCTTTCTCCGGTCGGTCGCCCACCCGGACGACTCGATCAGCGTCCACTACCTGGCTTCATCCGATCTCTACCGGGTGCCCATCGTCGACCTGACTCGCTCGGCCACCATCGCCGAGCGGCGCAACCGATGGCTCTTCGACGTCCTCCGAAGCCTCGACGAGGTCCCCGAGGTGGCCGAAGGGATCACGCCGGAGGGGCGGTCAACGATCACCCGCTTTCTCAAGGACCTCGAGCGATACATGGAGCTCGCCCGCGAGATGCCTACGGGGGAGCTGCTGTATCAGTTCCTGGCTGACTCCGGCTGGCTTGAGCGCATGTCCAGGGCCGTGGGCGCCCGGGATGAGACCGAAGTCCAGAACATCAGCCGGTTCTTTCGGCGGATTCAGGACGCCTCGAAAGTCCTCCGCTACGACAACGTCCGCGAGTTCGTGAACCACCTGGATGCCCTCATGGACGCCGGGGAGGATCCTCCCGTGGTCGAGGCCGATCTGGACACCCCTGCCGTGCACGTCCTCACGCTCCACAAGGCCAAAGGGCTCGAGTTCCCCGTTGTCTTCCTGGTGAGCCTTGTCCAGAACAAGTTTCCCTCCACGCGGCGATCGGAGCCGATTGCGCTCCCGGATCCCCTGATCAAGGACACGCTGCCCACCGGCGACTTCCATCTCCAGGAGGAACGGCGTCTCTTCTACGTGGGCATGACGCGTGCCAAGCAGGCCCTCTACCTCACCTCGGCGAGGGACTACGGCGGCACCCGCGAGCGGAAGGTGAGTCAGTTCGTGCTCGAGGCGCTTGACCTCCCGAAAGATGCGGCCAAGCCTTTCAAGGCCAAGCCCATCGAGGAAATCCATCGCCATGCCTCGCCGCCGGGAACGCGCGAGAGCGAGGTGGCCCCGATCCCGCCTGAGGAGGCGATCCAGATCAGCCACCGGCAGGTGGACGACTACCAGACGTGCCCGCTCAAGTACAAGTACATCCATGTCTTGAACGTGCCGATCATGCGGCACCACACGGTGGTGTACGGGAACACGCTCCACAAGGTCGTCGAGTACTACCTCCGCCGTCGCGCTGCCGGGCTCTACACCCCGCTGGAGGACATGCTGGCCATCTTCGATCGCGAGTGGCGGAACGAGGGGTTTCTCACCTGGGAGCACGAGGAGGCGCGCAAGCAGGCCGGGCGCGCGGCGCTGACGCGCTTCTGGCATGAGGAGGAAGCCTCCGGCGTCAAGCCCGCCCACGTGGAGAAGGAGTTCGGCTTCAACCTGGGCGCCGATCGGGTCCGGGGCCGCTTCGATCGGGTGGACGAGACTGACGCAGGGCCGGTTATCATCGACTACAAATCGTCCGAGATCCGCATCCCACGGGACGCCGTCAAGCGGGCCAGAGAGTCCCTGCAGCTCAAAATCTACGCGCTCGCCTACCAGGAAATGACGGAGACGCTCCCCGCCCATGTAGAACTTCGCTTTCTGGAGTCCGGCCTAGTGGGGCACCACCGAATGACCGAGGTGGACGTCCGGGAGGCCGCGGACAAGATCAAGGAGGCTGCGGCCGGTATCCGTGCTCGCCAGTTCGAGGCCACGCCGGGCTACCAGGTCTGTCGCTACTGCGCCTACAACCAGGTCTGTCCGTACACGGCCACCAGAGAGTGAAGAGGACTTCATGGCTGCCCGATACGGTCCACCGCTGCCCGATATCTTTGCCCAGGTCTTCTCCGACCTGGAGGAGCAGCGGTATACCGACTCCACTCCGTTCCACAACTGCTTCGGCTGCGGCCCGAATCACGAGATCGGGCTCAGGGTTCGCTGGTTCAAAACCGACCAGGGTGTACTCTCGCCGATCATCATTCCCAAGCGGTTCGAGGGGCCACCCGGCGTCGCCCACGGCGGCATCGTCGCCGGCTACCTCGATGAGGTCCTCGCCGGTGCGGCGGTGCGCCGGGGGGGGCGAGCGTGTTTCACGGGCGAGTTGACGGTTCGGTATGTGAAGCCCGTGCCCGTGGAGACCCCCTTGCTGGGAGGCGGACGCCTCCTCCGGGATCATGGGAAGTACCTCGACGTGGAGGGGAGCCTCCAGGACTATCAGTCCCGCGCCGCCCTGGCCGAGGCCCGGGGACGCTTCTTCCCGGTCCGCGCGGCGAGCTCTTAGGGACGCTCCGAGTTGCGGGCTGGCCTTTCCGGGTTGGCCTCAAGACCGGTGGGAGAGGATCACCTCCTCCATTCGCTGAAAGCGTCGCCGCAGCGGCTCCAATCCCTCCTCGTGAGTGATGATGTAGAGCTCATTGCTGCGGATCGCCGCCAGAACGCGCTGCGCCACCTCCTCCGAGGTCAAGGTCCGCCCCATGAGCTGAATGGGCTTGGCCGCCCTCTCCACGCCTGGATTTCGGAGGTGGTCAGGGCGGTGTCGCTCGCTGTCGCCGATGCGCGTCGCCACGCCAATCGGGCAGAGGACCGACACGCCAATGTTGTAGGGCCGCAAGTCCTTGACCAGCGTTTCCGACAGCCCGACCACCGCATACTTGGTCGTGTTGTAGATCCCCATGCCTCGGGTGGCGACAAGCCCTGCCATAGAGGCTGTGTTGACGATGTGCCCACCCTGTCTCTGTTCGATCATGCGGGGTAGGAACGCCAGGAGGCCATGGATCACGCCCCAGAGGTTGACGCCGATCAGCCACTGCCAATCCCTGACGGTGGCAGTTTCGAGCCCGCCCGATGTCGCCACGCCCGCGTTGTTGCACAGGATATGCACGGCGTCGAAGGCGGCCTGGACCTGGCCAGCTAAAGCCTGCATCTGGTCGAGCGAGGAGACGTCGGTCTTGACCGCGAGGGCTCGGCCTCCGAGCTTGGTGATGGCCTGGAGCGTGTCGGCCAGTCCGTCCTCATCAACGTCGCCGAGGGCGACCTTGGCGCCTTCGCGGGCCAAGTCCAGCGCCATGGCGCGCCCGATGCCGCTGGCTCCACCGGTGACAACGGCTACCCGATCTTTGAAACTCTCCATGGCTCCCCCCTATGCAAGATGTTGCCCGTTCTCGCCCCCGGTGCGGAAACCTTGCTCTGGCCGTCAGGATACGGGTATGCTAAAGGCAGGTCACAAGCAAGGGGCGGTTCCGACATGATTGTTTTCATTGCCGAGGATGACCCCCCAAGCCTACTCTTTCTGTCCGACTGGCTCAAAGCCGAGGGGTATTCGGTGGTCACAGCCAGCCACGGGGAGGAAGTCGTCAGGTTGATTGAGGAGACGCCGCCCGACCTCGTTCTCCTGGACATCATGCTGCCGGGCATGAGCGGGACGGAACTGCTTCCCGCCATCAAACAGCGCCACCCAAAGGTCCCGGTCGTGATGGTGACGGCGCTCTGGGACGCGCCGGAGCGCAAGAGAGCTTTCGAGCTTGGGGCGAGTGACTACGTCACGAAGCCGCTGGATCTCGACTACCTCAGGTTTGTTGTGCACTCCGCGCTGAAGGGTGGAGCGAGCAAGGAACGGTCCCCGTAGCTGGGGAACCCCACTCCACGCTGCCCCGATCCGCGTAAGCCCTCTCGTGTTCCGCGCTGAAGCTTCAAGCCAGGCGACGAAGGCTATGCCAGCCTCCGACCCTTATCGGCTGCCGCGAAACGTTGTGCCCGATCGGTACGTGATCCGAATCGAGCCCGATCTCCGGAATTTCACCTTCACCGGGGAGGAGACCGTTGAGGTGAGCGTCCGGGCGCCCGTGAGGGAGATCGAGGTGAACGCTGCAGAGCTCGAGATCCCGCGGGTGAGCATTCAGGACCGGGAACGGGATGGTGCTCGCTAGCAGCTCCGGATCGCGGTGGCGTTCAGAGAGCGGGAGAAGGCAAGCAATGGTTCCGGGATGATTTTGCCCGGCTGAGCGGAGGACTTGCGGCATTTGTGGCCCGGTACCTCGACGAAGGGCTAGTGCGTCGGGCCGTGCTGGAGCGGGGGGAGCAGGGGATGGCCTGGCGCCGGTTCGACTGGCGCCTTCAGCTCCTGGCGCCATCTCCTCCGGCTTGCTATCGATCGGTAAACTGTTTGCAGCGCTTTCCGCCGCAGAAGACCAGGTCCCACACGGCGAAGACCGCCACCAACGTCCCTGCCAGGAGAATCCATCCAAGCCAGCTCATACCCTCACCCCGCTGATGTGGTCTTCGCTGGCTCCGGGCCAGCCACAGTCACTCGCGTGGCGCATTTCTCCCATTTTCCGATAGAGAAGCGTCCTAATTCGCCTGCCTGAATACTCTTCTAGTTTAGAGATGCTTGGTTCGGGGCATCCGATTCCTGGCTAGGGGCTATCCGGGGCTGCCCCGAAATGGGGCGGCCCCGGTGGTCCCTTCCGAGGTGCTAATACTTCTTCTTGGCGGCACAGGGGTTCTTGGCCGCGCACGGTTGCTTAGCGGCACATGGCTGGGCCGCACACGGCTGCTTGGCGGCACAGGGGTTCTTGGCGGCGCACGGCTGCTTGGCCGCGCACGGTTGCTTAGCGGCACATGGCTGGGCCGCACACGGCTGCTTGGCGGCACAGGGCTGCTTGGCTTTATGGTAATAAGCCATCGCGTCTGCGCCGAGCCCCAAACTCAGCACTGTAACGACCGAGGCAATGCTGATGAGCTTTCTGACCAATTCGGCTCACCTCCTTTCCGGCACACTATTCTTCCTCAACGTTAAACCGTTCTGGGTCCCCATTTATTCCACGGGTGAGGGGTCCAGGATACCCGGGGAAACCTTGTTGCGAGGAGTGGGGTGTTCCGCTATGCTGGGTTGTTCGAGCGACTTTGAAAGTTCGGAGGAGCGAGTATGAAATTTGGCGTGAGCATGTTCGACACCGACTATGCCATCCGGATCGACGAGTTGGCGCGCGCAGCAGAGGAGCGACAATTTGACTCGCTATGGATTCCTGAGCATACTCACATCCCCAAGAGCCGGAGGAGCCCGTGGCCTGGTGGGCCCAACTTGCCCAAGGAGTACTGGCACACCCTTGACCCGTTCGTCGCGCTTGCCACGGCTGCGGCGGTGACGAGCCGGCTCAGGGTCGGAACGGGCATTTGCCTGGTCATCCAGCATGATCCCATCACGCTGGCCAAGGAGGTTGCCAGCCTCGACTTCCTTTCCGGCGGGCGGTTCATGTTCGGCATCGGTGGTGGCTGGAACGCGGAGGAGATGGAGAACCACGGCACCGGCTTCGAGAAGCGCTGGGAGGTGCTGCGTGAGCGTGTCCTCGCTATGAAGGAGATCTGGTCGAAGGACGAGCCAGAGTTCCACGGCCAGTTCGTCAACTTCGATCCCATCTGGTCGCATCCCAAACCTGTCCAGAAGCCGCACCCGCCGATCCTCCTGGGCGTCAACGTGCCGAAGGCGCGCCAGCGGGTCGTGGAGTACTGTGATGGGTGGTTTCCCCTCGCCTCGCGCGCGGGGGACCTCGCCGCCGGAATCGCCGATCTGCGTCAGCGAACGGAAAAAGCCGGGCGCGACCCGCAGTCTATCACGACGTCCGTCTATGGCGCGCAGTCGGATGAGAGCACGCTCAGGGGGTACGAGAAGGCTGGCGTGGAGCGGGCAATCTTTGCTCTGCCCTCCGCCGGTCGGGATACGGTGCTCCCGCTCTTGGATCGGCATGCCAAGGTGATCCCGGGGTTCCGGTAGCAGCTCCCTCGCGCCATCTCTTCCGCCTGGTCCCGTAGCTCGGCTCTGCGTTAAAGGTCTTCGGGGCCCCTCGGAAGCCGGGGACTGCCTGAGTCCCCACGGGCTGGCGTTCGCCGGGGCGGGTGTAAGATAGCGTCATGGCCTCGCCCGGGTTTTTGCGTGCCTCTCGCAAGTTTCCGCCACGCCAGCTTCTGGCACGGACGCCAACCCCCATCCTGAAGCTCGATAGGCTCTCTTTGCGCTTGGGCGTCGAGCTCTGGGTCAAGCGCGACGACGTGACGGGGCTCCTGGAGAGCGGCAACAAGGTGCGGAAGCTGGAGTTCCTCGTAGGCGAAGCGCTTCAGCAAGGGGCGGACACCCTGATCACCTGCGGGACGGTTCAGTCCAACTGCTGCCGGGCCGTGGCTGCCGTTGCCGCTCGGCTGGGCCTCAAGGCGGTGCTGGCAGTCAAGGGACACAGACCCACCGAGTACGACGGAAACCTCCTGCTTGGCAAGCTCCTCGGCGCCGAACTGGTCTTTTGCCCTGAGGAGGAGTTCGCGCGGATTGACGATGTCTTCGCACGCCTGACCGAAACAGTGAGAGGCAAGGGCGGTGTCCCCTACGTCATCCCCGAGAGCGGCGCCACAGAGGTCGGCGCCCTGGGCTATGCGGCGTGCGCCGATGAGCTCGCGGAGCAGCTCCACCAGAGCGGCTCCGTCTTCGACACGGTGGCCGTAGCGGCGTTTAGCGGTGGGAGCCAGGCGGGGCTCCTGATCGGGAAGCAGCTCTCTGGCTTGGCGGCGGAGATCGTCGGAATCCCCATTGCGTCGCCGGCGACCCAGGTTCGAGACTACATCACCGCTACCATCCAGAAGATCGCGGCCCGCTTCGAGCTGGCGGTGGAGCCACCGAAGACGATTCACCTGCTGGACGGCTACCAGGGGGCGGGGCGGGGCCAGATCGGAGAGCCCGAGCTGGCCGCCGTTGTCGAGCTGGCTCGGGAGGAAGGGATCCTGCTGGACCCCGTCTATACCGCGAAAGCATTTCGCGGGCTCCTGGACCATCTGAGACGTGATCCGAAGGAGTTCGGAAGCCGCGTGTGCTTCGTCCACACGGGCGGCCTCTTCAGCCTCTTCCCGTTCCGCGCTGAGCTATCCCGCCTCCTGGATGAGGAACGGTTTCCGGAGGCTCACCCGGATGCCTGAGCTGACGCTGTGGGGCGGGCCCGTAGACGGTCTCCGGCTCCACTACCTGGCTGCCGGCACCGGGCCGCCGGTGCTCTTGATCCACGGGCTCGGGGGGTTTGCCGAGAGCTGGCGCCACAACCTCCCAGCCCTGGCCCGCCAGGCCGCTGTGGTTTCCGTGGACCTGCCCGGTTTCGGTCATTCGAGCAAGCCGCCGGGACCTTACCACCTCTCGCGCTTCGTGGAAGCGTTGGACGGCTTCATCGGCTCGCTGGAGCTCGGCCGGACCTCGCTGATCGGGCACTCGCTCGGCGGAGCCGTGGCCGTCGCGTACGCGCTCGCCAGGCCGGAGCGGGTCGAGCGTCTGGTCCTCATCGGGGCGGTGGTGCCGGGGTTCGATTACCGGGCATCCGTGGTCTGCCGCGTGCTCGCGACCCCGAATGTGGGAGAGCTCCTCGGCTGGCTCCTGGGGCCCGGCATGCTCCGGTTCGCACTCTCGCGCTGCTTCGCGGCTCCGGACGCCGGGGAAGTCGACTTCCTGGTGCAGAACAGCGCTCGAGTCTGGGGGAGCCCGGAAGGGCGCGCGGCGTTCCTGGCGACCCTCCGCGGCGTCGGCCAGGACTTCCTGAACGAGGGGCAGCGCTACCAGGAGTGGATCCGGAATTTCGACCGTCCTGTGCTCTCCATTCACGGGCGCCAGGATCCGGTCGTCTCCCTCCGGCACGCCGAGCTCGTGGCCCATGCGCTTCCCAATGCCACGCTTCGGGTGCTCGATCGTTGCGGCCACTTCCCCCAGATCGAGCACGCCGCCATTGTGAACAGGTGGCTGGGGGAGTTCATAGGAGAGATCCGATGGAGCAGGTCGCCCCGTAGGGGCTGAGGGCGAGATGGGGCGCGAGCTGCTGGTTGAGCGGAGGGGAGCGGTCGCCTGGGTCACGCTGAACCACCCGCCGCTCAACCTGCTCACCGGCGCGCTGATCTCGGCCCTCGGCGATGTCTTCAGGAGGCTGGCCAGGACTCAGGCAGTACGGCTTGCAGTCATCACCGGGCAGGGCCGAGCATTCACCGCGGGGGTAGATGTCCGGGTCTTGCGCCAGCTTGAGGTCGACTCGGCGAAGGTGTTCATCACAAGGCTTCACGAAGCCATTCAGGCGGTCTATGAGGCGCCGTTCCCGGTGCTTGCCATGCTCAACGGCTACTGCCTCGGGGGCGGCTTTGAGCTGGCCATGGCGTGCGACCTCCGGACGGCCTCAACGGAGGCCAAGATGGGACTTCCGGAGATCAAGGTGGGTGTGCCTTCGGTGATCCACGCGGCGCTCATGCCCGGACTCGTCGGTCCCGGCCGCGCCTCGGAGTGCCTTCTGACTGGAGAAATGATTTCCGCCCAGCAAGCCCTCGACTGGGGGCTGGTGAACCAGGTCGCTCGGCCAGGCCGGCTCGAAGCGGTGACCCAGGCTCTGATCGACAAAATTCTGGCTTGCGCTCCCACCGCGGTGCGCCTGCAGAAGGAGCTTTTGAACTGCTGGCGCCGGACTGACCTGGCCACCGCCATTCAGCTCGGGATCAACGCGTTTGCGTCCTGCTACTCCACTGGAGAGCCACGGGAAGCCATGACGGCCTTCCTCGAGAAGCGGACCCCCCGATTTTCAGCCTCGCCAGTCGGGGATCGCGTCACCCCTCGACGCCGGGGGAAAGAGCCTTCCCCGCGCCGCCGGTGAATCTGAGATGCGCGCCGACCTCCACCTCGAAGATTTCGCCGGCCTCCCCCGCCTCCCCAACACGCTGGACTGAGTTCTCCGGTCGGAACGCGCGTCCTTGCTGCGCGGTCCGGGGCGTTTCCTGTTGCCTGGTGCGTACGCTGGCGGTATGATGACCCCCGCAATCATGGAGCTGGCGGAACTCAAGGCAAGGATCCGGGAGATCAAGGACTTTCCCACCGAAGGGGTCCTCTTCAAAGACATCACCACCCTCCTCAAGGATGGGCCGGCCTTCAAATACGTCGTCAACCAGCTCGCGCTGCAGTACATTCAGTCGGCTGTCGAGCTCGTGGTAGGCATTGAGTCCCGCGGGTTCATCTTCGCCGGTGCCGTTGCCTATGAACTGGGCGCAGGCTTTGTGCCGGTCAGGAAGCTCGGCAAGCTCCCCGGCAAGACCATCGAAGTCGAGTACGAGCTCGAGTACGGGCGCGATGCCCTGGCCATCCACGAGGACGCCATCAGGCCCGGCCAGCGGGTCCTCGCCGTGGATGACCTCCTGGCCACTGGCGGGACCATGTCAGCCACCCTGCGCCTCATCGCGCAGCTCGGGGGGCACCTGGTCGGCGTCGCATTCCTGATCGAGCTGGGCTTTCTCCACGGTCGCGAGAAGCTCAAGAGCTATCCGCTGCATTCGCTGATCGTCTACGACTAGTGCGAGACGGTCGCGATGGGAAGTGAGGACGGAGGAGTGTGCAAATGACTGTGAGTACGGAGAGAAAATTTGACGATCAGGAGATCGTGGTCCTTCCGGGAGCCCGGACCCCATTCGGCACCTTTGGTGGGAGCCTGAAGGCCGTTTCGGCCGTCGACCTCGCGGTCCTCAGCGCCCGCGGAGCGCTGGAGCGCTCTCGGCTCCGCCCCGAACAGGTGGACCACGTGGTCTTCGGCAACGTGATCCAGACCTCGGGTGGGGACATCTACTTCACCCGCCACGTCGGCCTCAGGACCGGCTGTCCCGTCCACGTGCCCGCGCTGACGGTGAACCGTCTGTGCGGCTCGGGGCTGCAGGCCATTGTCTCGGCGGCCCAGCTTGTGAAGCTCGGCGAGGCCGAAATTGTGGTGGCAGGTGGGGCCGAGAGTATGTCCCAGCAGCCCCACATTGTTCGAGGCGCCCGGTGGGGGCTCCGCTTCCGTCAGGGGAAGCTGGAGGACAATCTGTGGCTGGCGTTGGTGGATGGCTACAACGATCTCCCCATGGCGGGGACCGCCGAGAACCTGGCGCGGCGGCACGGCATCAGTCGGAAAGAGCAGGATGACTTCGCCTACCTGAGCCACCAGCGGGCTGCTTCCGCTCGCGAGAGGGGACTGTTCGCGGAGGAGATCGTTGCGGTGCCGGTGAAGGGAAAAGGTGGCGAGGTCAGCCAGGACGAGCACATCAAGCCGGACACCACCGTGGACAAGCTGAACGCGCTTCCTCCCGCCTTCGCGGAGGACGGCACGGTCACTGCGGGCAATGCCAGCGGCATCAACGACGGCGCGGCCGCCGTGGTGGTGACCACGGCGAAGAAGGCCAAGGAGATCGGAGTCGCCCCGCTCGGCCGAATCCTGTCCTGGGGCGTGGCCGGTGTGGATCCGGACATCATGGGAATCGGCCCGGTCCCGGCTTCTCGGCAAGCCCTGGAGCGGGCCGGCCTTCGGCTCGAGCAGGTCGACCTGGTCGAGATCAACGAGGCCTTCGCCGCTCAGTACCTTTCGGTGGAGCGAGAGCTGGGGCTGGACCGCGAGAAGACCAACGTCAACGGCGGAGCGATCGCGCTCGGGCACCCCGTGGGGGCATCGGGCGCGCGGTTGGCTCTGACGCTTCTGCACGAGCTCCGGCGCCGACAGAAACGGTACGGCTTGGCCTCGCTCTGCATCGGAGGCGGGCAGGGGATCGCGGCCGTCTTCGAGTCGCTCGGTGGCTGAGGTGTGATGGGTTCTGGCATGTCTGTCAAGACCGTTGGCGTGATCGGCTGCGGCTTGATGGGATCGGGTATCACGCAGGTCTCGGCTCAGGCCGGCTTCCCTACCATTGCCGTTGAGGCCAACCAAGAACTCCTCGATAAGGGGCTCGGCGGCCTCCGGACGACCCTCGAAGGGCTCGTGGCCAGAGCAAAGCTCGAGGCGAAGGACAGGGACGCCATCCTGGGTCGAATCACTGGCACGGTGCGTCTCGAGGATCTCAAGGCGTGTGACCTGGTGGTGGAGGCGATTACTGAAAATCAAACCCTGAAGAACGAAACCTTTGCCAAGCTCGACCAGATCTGCCCCCCTCACACCGTCCTGGCCTCCAACACCTCGTCGTGCAACGTGACTGCTATGGGCGTCGCGACCAAGCGTCCGGCGCAGGTGCTGGGCCTCCATTTCTTCAACCCCGTGCCGCTGATGAAGCCGGTGGAGGTGGTGCGGACGATTCTCACCGACGAGGGCGCGGTGAAGACGGCGTGGGGCTGGGTGCAGGCCCTCGGGAAAGTACCGGTGGCTGCGAAGGACTCGACCGGATTCATCGTCAACCGTCTCCTCGTTCCCTACCTCCTCGAGGCCATCAGGGTGTACGAGTCGGGGCTGGCCTCGCTGGAAGATATCGACCAGGCCATGAAGCTCGGCTGCGGGTACCCGATGGGGCCGTTCACCCTCCTCGACCTGGTGGGGCTGGACACCACCATGTACGTGGCCGAGGTCATGTTCGAGGAGTTCCGGGAGCCACGCTTTGCCCCGCCCCCGCTTCTCAAGCGGATGGTCATGGCGGGTCACCTAGGTCGAAAGAGCGGGCGGGGCTTCTACGATTACGCGAAGAAGTAGGGATCGGCCCGTAGCGCTCAAGACAGCCGAGCAGTACGTGGCCTCGCTTGGCTTCGACACGGTCGCTTGTTGGGGCTTCGCTGCCGAATCGGCAGGGCATCCCGGGCGCATGGCTGGCATGGTATGCGGGATCTGTACTACCTGACCGAAGATCAGAAGGCCGTCCGGGACCTCGCCCGTCAGATCGCGCGGGAGAAGATTGCCCCGCTCGCTCCCCAGCACGATGACACCGAGGCCTATACCGAAGAGCCCATGCGCGTGCTGGCGGAGCAGGGGCTCCTGGGGATCTGGCTTCCTGAACAGTACGGCGGAACGGACATGGGAGCCCTCGCGCTCAGCCTGGCCGTCGAGGAGATTGCCTGGGCGTGCGCGGCCACGGCGACGAATTATCTGAGCACCCCGCTCGGCGGGTTCCCGATTCTCCTGGCCGGCTCCGATGAGCAGAAGAAGCGCTACCTCCCGCGGCTGGCTTCGGGGGAGATCCTCGCAGCCTACTCACTCTCGGAGCCTGGCTCTGGCTCCGACGCGGCGTCCCTCTCGACCCGCGCCGTCCGAAAGGGAGACCGCTACATCCTCAACGGGACCAAGCTCTGGTGCTCGAACGGGGACCATGCCGGCGTCATCACGCTCTTCGCCACTGTCGACCGAGCCAAGGGCGCCAAGGGCGTCACTGCTTTTCTGGTGGAGCCGAGTTTCTCGGGGTTCTCCATCGGCAAGAAGGAAAAGAAGCTCGGGATCCGGGCCTCTCCCACCGTGGCCTTCCATCTCACCGACTGCGAGGTGCGGGTGGAGAACCGCCTGGGCGAAGAAGGCGACGGGTTCAAGATTGCCATGCGCACCCTGGACTATACCCGCTCGCCGACCGGTGCCATCGCGCTGGGGATCGCCCAGGCCGCGCTGGACGCGGCCATGGACTACGCCAAGGAGCGGAAGCAGTTTGGCCAGAGCATCGCCTCGTTCCAGGCCATCCAGTTCATGCTGGCCGACATGGGAATGGCGGTGCAGGCCTCGCGGCTCCTGATTCACCACGTTGCGCAGCTCGTCGACCGCGGGGTCGCTCCGGTGGTGCTGGAGGCGTCGATGGCCAAGTGCTTCGCGGCAGACACCGCCATGCGGGTCACCACCGACGCCGTTCAGATCTTCGGCGGATACGGCTACACCCGGGACTACCCGGTCGAGCGCTTCATGCGGGACGCCAAGGTCACGCAGATCTACGAGGGCACCAACCAGATCCAGCGCCTCGTCATTGCCCGCGAGCTCCTGGCGCTCTAGCCCGCTCAGGGCTGTAAGTCGGTTTCTCCTCTTGCACTTGCCGTGTCAATTGCGGGCGGGCCTTTGTGTAAGGATGCGAGAGTGCGCGGGATTTGTTTTGCAATGCTGCCGGTGAGTGAGTCACGTTTTGTCACAAGCGCCAAGCCAGACCGTAGCCATCAATCTGCTAGCATAGTATGGCGCTGGGTCGACGTACCTGATAAAAACCTGGCTCTGGCGCTTCGCCCTACCCTGTGTGTGCCTCCCGTAAGTGCCTGGCCACGATACAGGTTCCCAGGGCCGGACGACGAAAAGGAGGGTTAGACCATTGCCAAGACGAAGAGGGAGGAAGGCCGGGAAGGCCGGTGAAAAAACACGTGAGCTCGCGAGCACAAGAGTCCGGATCAAAGCGGTGTATTCGACTCCGGACCCGCATTACAAAGGACAAGGTCGCGACGATCTTGAAGGGACTCCCGACCTTCGAACGCACGGCATCTGGCGAAGGATCGCAAACGGTCGGGGACCTGGCTCTGTTCGTCTTTCTTGCGGCGAGCAGAAGACGCTCCGCGTACGAAAGGAGCCGGGCGATTATGCACGATGCCGTAAACGCTGTTGGGAAGAATACCTTGCAAGGGTCAAAACCCGAAAGCCAAAGTAAGACCTGGCGACTTGGGCGTCAGCAGGGAGCGTGGAACGGAGGCTTGTGCTAGTGACCCTCAGAAGCAGGACGCGCCCCATGAGTCGCAACAGACCAGGAGATGTGAAAGCGAGATCACTAAACGGTGAGGAGGTGTGGCGACGGGTTCGTGAGTACGCCCGGCATGCTATGGAGAGTCGTACGAAGATTCCCACTCTCGTACGTGGAGTCGCCAACGTAATAACAAATGTGAAGGACCGGAGCATTTGGAGATGGTCGGCGGCTGGACGAACTAACCGCAATCCCGTGATCAAGGCCCACGTCGTTCGGGTGTGACGAGAGCTCGAGGCATGGGGGGAAACGAAGAGTCCACGTGTGCGCTCGTTTACTTAGGCGCTCATGGTGAAGGCTCTGCCAGGCGTCCTCGAATTTGTTGACGGCACACTTATGCTGCGTGATCACGCACAAGCGAAGAAGGGAAAAGAGCGGCAGGCGACTAGCTCTAAAGGGCGGGCTGGTGGTGAATCGGCAGAGCACAAAGCACTGAAGGAATACATCTTCAGGCAGCCTGACCAGGCCCTGAGGATGCTCAGGGGCTTGCCGTTTCTGCCTTTGGAAACGGAACACCAGTTCCCTACCGGGGATGAAGTGGATGTAACGCTGCAAGACGTTCACGGCAGGACGATGGTAGTCGAGGTTAAACCAAGGATAGGTAAGGACGACATTGCGGCATGGGGACAAGCGGCGAAGTATCGGACGCTCTGGGCTTTCTTCGAGGACGAAGATGAGGGTGAAGTCCGTGCGGTCGTTGCGGCGCCACGCTTCCCTGCGAGGGTCGTCCGTCAAATGTACGACAAGCACAAGATAGAGAGCGTAGTTGTACCCATACCTACCCGTGTTGGGCGAAGACGAACCGCACGGGGTAGGAGATAGCGCGCTCGAGTAGGGTCGGGCTTGCCGCGGAGGGCGAGCGATGAGGGAGGAACGGCCGAACGGGTGGTACGGGCCGCGAAACTTCGCAGTGCTTGACTACACGGGCCAGAGCGGGTTGAGGGGGACGCCCCCTGTCAACGTTTCGCCGCCACCCTTACGGGTGACTCCGCATGACTCGGGGCCGGTGTGGGTCGATAGCCCTTCACCGTACGACTCTTTGATTCGCACCACCTCGCCAGTTTATCCCGGCACACAAGGAGAACTCCAATGGCCGGTGTAACTTACGAATTTGATGGAGCGAAGACAATCTTTTTGATCGACGGCCAGAGGTTCACGGCGGGGCATGCGGGAACGCGCTTCTTCAGAGATCTCCTGCGTGACTTCGGTGAGGACAAGGCCAATGAGGTCGTGAAGAAAGGGCCGTCAAAACTGCGTGAAGGTCGAAGCCGTTGGCCGGTCGGTCCCCGCCCGAAGGGGCCCCTTCCTCGTGGTCCTGAGCCAGAAGAGCAGAAATTGAGGGTTGAGGAGCTCCTCCTTGCTTTTGGTCTTGAGCCGTCTGTGGTGGAGGAGCTTAGACGCGAATATCGGAAAGGGCGCGAAGCCACGGTCGACTTGGGGCGGTACAGAGACGGCTGTTGACGAACGGAGGAGCGTGATGGGCTATCTCTACCGACGCACGCAGCGAAACCGGATGCTCGGCAGGATCTACTGGGCCAAGTACTACGTCAACGGCCACCCGATCCGCGAGAGCACCGGCACCGACCGGGAGACCGAGGCTAGGCGCTTCCTGAAAGCGTGCGCCCTGGAGCGATCCCTCAAGACGCCCGCCCCGGCGCGACAGGCGGGGGGCCCGCGATGAGCGGCATGGGCACCCGTGGCAGAAACCTGACACTGAGGGATTCTATCCCGGAGTAGACTAGGCGGGACGACGCAAAACCGTTGAGGGGTGAAATGGCGCAGGAGCGATTGTCAGTTGATGCGGTGCATCAATGGTTGCAAGAGGCTTCAACGTCGGAGGTAAGCGTCACAGCGGTGGAAGCCTTGGTCCAGGTTCAAAAGCGGCGGCAACTCTCATTGGTGTTAGATGCGTTGGCGGATCACCTGGAAGAGCAAGCAGACATCCCGTCTACCGTTGAGGCGTCTTCCCCCGAAGAAGCAGAGCAAAAAACAGCTCCACTTATGAGGCGTGCGGCGCTGGAGGATCCGCTACTGATGCGCGCATCGAAGCACCTCACGTCAGCGATGCGGGTTTTGCAGGAGTGGGAAGGCACTCACATATGAACAGGGAGCGGTAGAGGCCTTTAGAGCACGGCACACCTTAATTTAAGTGGCGGAGTTTTTGTTCTTGGCGGTTGTTTGGATCGTGCTGATATGGGTCGAGGGACTAAAAGTCGAGGTCATCTAAGTTTATTCCCCTATCGGATCAAAGCGTGATACCTGTTAGGTTATGGGCCTCATCATCAAAAAGTTGAGGGTAGCCGGAGATAAAGGCGAGCGGCGCCTCCGAGTCCTCTTCGATACCGGGGCCAGCGCCTCATTCGTCCGGCGGGATGTGGTCAATAGAATAGCGACTATGCTTAAATTGCCCGCCCCGGAGATCTACACTCTAGCAGACGGAAAGGGGAGGCTCCGCGTCAATGAAACTGCAGTCCTCTATGTCTATATCGACGGGATCAGGATCTCCGATAACTTCATCGTAGCGCCGAGACTCTCAGATGAGGCAATCATCGGTGCGAACACCCTGCAGAAGTGGCGCGTTAAGATCGACTTGGAGAACGAGAAAGTAATCATTGATAAAAGAATGGCCCGACTCCTCCTTGCCTAGCATGCCACTGGTTAGGCTCGCTACCTCGCCCGCCTATTTACTAGCAGGTAAATCATAACTGGCCCGACCGGATTCTCAAGCCTCAATCTAGGGACTCGCCTACAACGCCTTAGCCACCCCCAGCGGACATTTTGCTGGTAACTGAGCAGTTCCGGAACGGGCATGCCGGACGTGTGGACCCGGACAAAGTAAGCTCGTGAGCACGCGAGTGAGACGCCTTACGAACCGGCCTCCTCAGATTCGCTCAAGCCACTTGCCGCTCGGAGCGGTACCATAAGGCGGGAACACTGGTGCCCAGGAGGGCCCTGCGCGTGTCCCGGCACCGGAGCGCGGGCGAGAGGAGCGGTGATGGCGACACGAGGGCTGCCACCGGTCACGGTGATCGAGCCGAGAAGGGAGGCCCTGCTTCGCGGGGAGGTGACCGAGGAGCACGTGCGGTGGTTCATCGTGAACCCGATCTACGCGGGCATCGGCCCGGCGACCGGGCGCGGCTACGTCTCCCACCGGCAGTGGGTGAAGAGCGCGGCGGTGATGGTCGAGGCGGAAGGGCCCGAGCAGTTCCTCGTGAACTTCCTCCATGCGCTCCGGCAGACCTTCGGTGCCACGGCACCGCGCGGTCCCGTCGCGACCGATCTTGCCACACTCCCCCGCGACGCCGTCTTCGACCCGACGGTGACCGGGATCGGGACGACCCCGCGCCAGGTGGAGGACGGCCCGTGGGTGCTGGCCGGCGCCGCGCTGATGCGCGCGAAGGGCGCCGGATGGGTGCTGCAGCGCATGCTGCGGCGGCTGCAGGAGGTCCTTCCGCAGGACGCGGGCGAGCTCGGCAAGGTCGACTGACCGGGTTGACACGGATCGGCAGGCAGGATTCGCCTCCAGTCGCGAGAGGGTGCCAGCGCCGGCACAGATCGCCATGAACGCGAGGACATTCAGGAACAGGTCCACGATCGCCAGTTCGGCGTCGACGATGAGGATCCGTGCCCGGGACGCGGCGGCCGAGGACGCCTGCGGTCGGTCGGCCAGCACGCGGTAGCGACCACCCACCTTCCGAAGCAGCCGCACGCCGAGGACCTTCGCGAGCGAGAAATCAGGCCCGGAGCCCGCGTTGGCCCACGACTTCGATGTAGTGGCGAAAGAAGCCAGGACTGAGTTGCTGGAGCGCTCGCCGCTGGCGGACGAGGGCGCCGCTGAGCCCCTGGCCCTCGAGGGGCACGAGCGAGAGCAGATGGTGGAATGCTCGGGCGGCGGTGCCCGCATCCGAGACCTCGTCGGCCGGGAACAGGTGGACCAGGCCCCGGTGGCGCAGGAGCAGCCAAGCGGGGAACCAGCCGGCCGCGTCCGTTGTGTCGGCGAGCGACTCGTGGAAGGAGGCTGCCCGCTCGAATGCATTCCACCCCTCGCGCAGGATCGCGCTCGGGAGGGTCGGCGCGCGCCGCGCGAAGAGCACGGGCTCCATCCAGCAGAGCGGGAGCCACAGCCGGATCGCGGCCTCGGGCTCGCCGAGATGGTGCCGCGCCAGGCCCAGCCGGTAGCGCAAGCAGGGCTTCGCCGCCCAGTCGGGCTCTGCTTCGACCGCTGCGCGCACGGCCGGCCAGTCACCGTACTGCTGGCAGAGCCAACTGCGGTGAGCGCGCGGATGGGCCTCGTCGAACGGCAGGGTCGCTGCCGTCACCGCCAGTGCCTGCCACAGCGGCTGGAGAAAGATCGCGGCGTCCTCCCCGAGAAGGCGCCGCGCCGCGGGAGCGAGGGCGTGCTGCACCGCCTCGATGTCCGCCGTCAGCGTTGCGTGGGTGGCCGGTGACGGGAGCGGCGAGTTCAGGGCGGCGACCAGCAGGGCGAGCGCTGGCAGATCGGGGTGGAACGGGTGCTCGTCCCGGAGGCGCGCGAGGCCGCTCTCGGCGCGACCGCGGTCCCGCACGACGAGGCTCGTGACGACCTCGTGGACCAGGAACGCGTCCCGGCCATCGAGGAAGAGGTCGAGTTGTCGCGGCTCGGTGGATCGCTCCGCGGTCGGCGCGTGGCGAGGAGGGAGCCCGGTGGTCACCGCTGGCTCACGCGTGGCGAGGCTCGAGCGCGGTGGCCGTCATCCCGCGAGCCCCAGGCGCGAGCGCAGGACGTGCGACACGAGCGCGCCCGGCGATCGGTCGCCCTTCACGAGCGCCAGGATGCGCGCTCGCGTCGCTTCCTCACACCCGAGGGCCCGGGCTGCGCTCGTCGCCGCCTCGTAGGCGGCCTGGACGTCGAGGCCCGTGATCTCGTAGCCCCACCCCTCGGCGAGCCAGCGGAGCGAGGCGAGCGCCACCTCGTGCACGAACGCCGGATCCGTGGTCGCACGATCCCGCGCCGCGCGATTGAGGGTCTTCGGATCGCACGGCGAACGATGCGCGAGCTGGACGGCGAGGTCGAGGAGTTCGAGATCCTTCGCCGTGGCGAACCACTTCCCCTCGTCGCCGGGTGTGGCCTCGATGAGGTCGCGGAGGATCGTTGCTCCGTCCTTGTGCGGATACTTCCTCGCGATGGCGCGGAACGTGGCCAGTCGGCTCGTGCCCCAGTTGGCCTCGATGGCATAGCCGCGATACGCCTCGTCGGCGCGCCCCGCAGCCAGGAGGATCTCCTCGCAGAGCCGCGCCATCGGCCCGGGGCCCTCGTTCCGGCCTAGCGATGTCCGTGCGTACGTGATGGCCTCCTCGATGCGCTCGAGCGCGGCGAGCGCACGCACGCCCCATTGCCGATCGGCCCACCAGACGAAGGGCGCCGTCTCGAGGACGTCGAGCAGCTCCTGACACCGGCCCGCGGCCAGCAGCGATGACAGGCACAACGGTGTCCCCGGGAAGTATCCGCCCGGTCGCCGGTCGGCCCATGCGGCCCTGAGCGTCGGCAGGAGGCGGTCCGCCCACCGGGAGGCGCGCGCTGGCGTCGCACACAGCGCGCCCCAGTGATCGCCGAGCCGCTCGATGTACGGGATCGTGTCGCCGACGTAGGCGTGCCACAAGCGCTCGAGCCACTCGTCGCGCGCGGCGTCGTCCGCGGGCGCCCGGGCGATGAGCGCCGCGAGGACGTCGACCGCGTGGTTCACGGCCGTGCCGATCGCGCCCGATGAGCTGTCCACGTGCTGGAGGGCGGGCGAGACCTTCTCGAGGAACAGCACGGCACCCTCCGCGGCGAGCACAGGATCCCTGCGGGCGACCCGCATGATCTCGGCGACGGCCTCTTTGACGCGCGTGACGGCCGGCTGAGACTTCCATCCGAAGGCGCCGGCGCGGAACCGCCGGGCGAACGCCCAGGCGTGGGTGCGGGGCCCCGCCATCCTCTATGCGGCGGGCCGGCGGCCGGCCGGCACTCGACCTCCGGGATCTACGGGGACCGCACCGGAGTGGAAGGTCGGCGACCTGGTTCTCCATCCCGGGGGCAGTTCACCCGAACCTCGGGGCGCCGTCAAGCCTTCGCCGAGCGGGACGTGCAGGGCTCGTGGCTGTGGCAACAGGCGTCCAGCGCTTCGGGCGACTCTGCTGGAGAGCTTTTCGAACTCGACCCGGGCCCCCAGCAGCCGGTCGAGCGCAGATGCCCCTTCCTGGATCACTTGCTTATCGCCCTGCCGACCCAGTGGCTCCGCGGGCCGCCTCCCGATGCCTCCACGGACAATAGGGCCCGGCGGCTGTTCGCGATGCGTGGGGACGGGGAAGACGTCGAACGGAGCGCTCAGGGCGCGCGGAGGATTCGGACTGCAGGAGGAGTCGCGGTGGCGATGGGTGTGATTCATGTCCTCCGCTGCGCAGGCCGGAGTGGCCCGGATATCATCGACGGACCCTTGGGGATAGGGCCCGAACCGCTTCGATGCTCGCCCTTCTGCAATGCTGCGACGATCGTGCTCACCGCGATGCGTATGCCGTGGATGCATGCATCGCCCTGGTGGACGTCCGGATCGACGAGGTCCTGAGCCTCGCGGGGAAGGAAGAGCCGATGCGCAACGCAGGGGTGGCGAGACGAAGCAGGGTGCTGGCCGGCCTGCTCCTCTGCCTGCTCTGGGCTCCGGTGGCGGCGGCGGAGCGAGGAATGGCTTGCCGCTGACGCGGACGAGATGCAGACGCTCCGCGAGCCGGCTCAGGCAGGCGACCAGGCGACATTGCTTGAGCTGGTGAGGTCGTTGGGCGTTCCGGGCGATAGCGCCGGAAGGCTCTGGGCGGGCTCTCTGACACAAGTAAAGCGCGCTGCTTCGAGACTCTAGCGAACGCCTCGCCGATCTTCGACGTGCTACCGCTGCCGGAGTTCCTTCAGCTTCTCGTGTGCCCCCGTGGCCCTGGGGCTCGAGAGCCAGCATTCCTTCTGCTTCAGCAGCCCCCAGCAACTCGCGGTCGCTCGAACGCACAACCATGCGGGCTTCTGGAGCGAGGGAAGCTATGCCGCGCTCGGTATCGAGATGGATAGCATCAGCAGAATGGAGCGCGTGGTCTTCAACCACGCTCAACGCATTGGCCGAGAATTCCTCGTCGAGCGGCGATACCTTCACGAGGGTTCGCAGGTCGTGCCGAAACCTCGCGAGAAGCTCGTGTGCAGTGTCTGCGCGCAGCTGGCGGCCTTTCGAGAGCCTGAGCACTGTAGAGGTGAGTTCGATTACGGACAGGAATGACGTGAAAAACCGATCTTCCGAAGCTGGATTCGAGAGCGTCCTCCACTACCTCGGTACCCTGCTCGCGCCTGTAGCGCTTGACCAGGGTAGAAGTGTCGAGGTAGAAGAGCGGCATCTACCATCCTCCTTCCCGCTCTTTGAGAATCAGCCGAGCAGCAGCCTCGCGGTCTCGTCGGCGTTGGATCCGGCCGCCTGCCGCGCCTTAATCCAGCCGCAGTAGAGGCTCACGACGAACATCCCGAAATTGCCGCTCGAGTCGTCGAGCTCCTCGGCCTTCTCGTAGCAGCCGGCGAGGAAGGTCTCGTAGAGGCCTACGGCTCGCTCGGGGTCGGTGCGGACGAGCTTCTCGAGCTGGCCTGCGACCTCCTCGAGGCTCGAGACGAAGTCCCAGCCAACCCCGTACGTAATGAACCGCCCTGGCTGAAGCGCGACCTCGATCGCGGCCTCCAGCAGGTCTCGCCGCCGGCGTCTCCGCCTCGTCATCGTTCGATCCCGAACTCCTCTGCTGTGCGGGGGCGGTGCCGCATACCTCGCCAAGGGAGCGACTTGGTACGGCCTGCCTCCTTCGAGAACGCGTCGCTCACCGCGGTAGTTGCCTCCTGGTGATGGCGCGCCAGAGGTTCTTCCGGCGCGCGTGGCGGCCGGCCCACCCTCGCACCACCCGCCGGTACGCCGCGGAGTCCAGCTCGAAGACCGCGGCGAGCCACTCGGCGCAGTCGTCGTAGTTCGACCCGGTCGCGTTCGCGGGGTCCGGCACCAGACTCGCCGCGTGGCGCCGCCAGAACTCGAGCACGTCCGGAAACAGGTCCGCGACTTCCAGGCGCTCGACCCAGCGGCGCCGTGATGCATTCACGGCAGGCTCGCCTTGCCATCGCGTCGACAGCAGCCGGTGGAGCGTCGGCGAGGTCCGGCGCAGCGAGGAGCCGACGTCGAGGTCGAGCGTCAGCGTTCCGAGCGCGCCCCGAGACTGCCGGAGCGTGGTCGGGGTGCCCCCTGTCTCCTCGAGCCACTGCCGCACGGCCCGGCGGAACGACGGCGCGCCATCCGCCCCCGCGCGGGCGGCGTCCACCAGGGCATGGACCCAGACCGAGCCCGGCGACTCCCGCCCGTCGGCCTCGTGCCCGAGGGTCGCCTCGACGATCAGCGACCGCCAATCGGAAAAGAGCCGGTCGCGCATGCTCGCGAACCGTGGCGATGGGACTCGCCGGAAGGCCTCCATGGCGGCGTCCCCGTCCGCCCACCGCCGGCCGACGGCGACCTGAAGCTCCAGCGCGCATGCCAGCTCGTCCTGGCCCACTCCCGTGGCGACCTTTCGCCAACTCTCGAGGAGGCGGAACCCCGCCGCATGCCGATCGCTCCCGTACCGCAGGGAGGGATGGGAGATGAGCAGCGTCTCCCGCGGGTCCCACGCCTCTCCGGTCTTGAGGCGCAGTAGCGCGCGCACGGCTTCCTCGATGAGAGGCCACGCCTTGTCGAACGACTTCCGGCGGACCAGCTCCGCGACCAGCGGCAACGCGAGCTCCCAGTCCTGCGCGATGTTCTTTTGGCTGGTCTCCTCGAAGAGCGCCGGATCCCACCGCTTGGCGAGCTCCTGGTGGATCTTGAACCATCCCGAATGGGCCGCCCCGAGAGCCTTCGCCCAGTGGCTCGCGCTCCGGTGCGCGACGATTCCCTTCAGGACCGCCTGCTGATCCGTGTCGCCGAGCCCGAGGATGAACCGCGTGATCGTATCGTCATCCAGGCGCACGATCCTGGCCGAAGCCTCCAGTTTCCGGATCGCATCGGCCAGCTCGAACGCGCTGCGTCCTTCTCGCCGGCCCGCCCGCTCCTCCCATTCCAGGAGACAGCGGGTCACCTCGGGGCCGAGGGGGCACCTGTCGCCGGAGGAGGGGTCCATCCAGTCGGGCAGTCCCGAGCCGATCTCCGCGTCCAGGTCCTCGATGGCGGTGAGGAAGCTGAACTCGGGGTCCAGTCCCTCGTCCATCACGCGTTCCAGGAGCTCGCGCATCCCGGCCGCGATGGGTTCGAGATCCTGGGCCAGGCTGGACCCGTCCAGATACGGCTCTTCCCAGTGGTGCTCGCGCACGACGTACCGGCCGTGCTCGTCTCCCGACTCGGCGACGCAGGACTCCCACTCGGCCCAGGTCTTCTCCCACTCCTCGCGGATCTTGGCGCCTCCAGGGGACAGCCGCGCCTTCGTGCCGCTCCGCCCCTGGGACGCCAGCAGCCTGCGAAGCGTCCGGCCGGTCTCCTCGCCGAGTCGGGCGACGAGGCGATCGCGCCCCCGCTCATCCAGCGCCAGGAGCGCGCACGCGACCACGCGCTGGATCTCGTCCTCCGACAGGCCGTGCGAGAGCAGCTCGAGCAACGCCCGCTCCTCTGCGCGGTCGGCGCGCTGGCCTTTCCGGGTCCCCCGCGCTCTTGCCGTCACTTCGGTTGCCTCCTCTCGAAGCCGTGCCCGTTCGCCGCTCGGGCCCCGGCGCTGCGACGCCCACGAGGTACGGTCGGGTGGCCGGGTGGCTTCCGCTGCACCCCCGACGCGTGAGAGGTCATCCCCGCGGAGGGGCCGGGCCGCGTTGAGCATCGTACGCCAGGACGACGAGCGGGCGCCAGCTTCTGGATCGACACCACCCGGTGTGAAGGGCGGCGCCTTCGTCCTGAGCGTCGCCCTCGCGGGCACCGTGGGGCGGCGATGGCACGCCGGTGGGCCTACCTCGATCCTCGCGCGTTCAGCGCTGGTCTCCTTCCGGACGGTCATCGCGGCGCTCGTTCGGGCCCGGCGGGGTTAGGCGCAGACCATCAGAGCCGCCGGAGGAGCGCGTGACCGGGTCCGGCCTTTTGTTGCCGTCGGGTCGCGGGCGTCCTGGTACGCCTGGCGCCGCAGAACGTCCGCGCGTTGCGGTCGGCCGGCCCGCGAGCCTATACTTTCTGTGTGAGCACGATCGAACCGTCGTATCGCTACATCGTCCGGACGCCGGGGGTGCGCGGCGGGCATGCCCGGGTTGACGGGACGCGCGTCGGGGTTCATGACGTGATCGGCTTGCTGCAGAACGGCGAGACGATCGACAGCCTCATCGCCAACTGCTTCCGGGAGCTGACGCGCGCACAGGTGTATGAGTGCCTGGCATACTACGAGGACCATCGGGGCGAGATCGATGTCCTGGTCGCCCGGCAGATGTCGGCCGGCGAGTCGTGAACTTCCTCCTGGACAATGATGTCCCGGAGGAGCTGAGCTACCTCCTCGAGCACCTTCGACATCAGGTGAGTCGCGTGCGCGAGACGATTCCTCGCGAGGCCTCCGACGCCGTGGTTCTGGATTACGCCTTCCATCACGACCTGATCGTCATCACGTGCAATCGAGATGACTTCCTTCGGCTCGTGCGAGAGCGACCTCACCACGGCGTCGTCATCGTGATCCGACGGCGATCCCGGGCCGCCGAACGAGCTGCCCTTCTGCGACTCGTCGAGGGAGCCGGGGCCGAAGGTCTCGCCGGCAACATCCTTCCACCAGGGGCATCACGCCGGTTTGAGGTACATCGCGCCCCGCTCGCGGGTCGTGGCGAGGATAAGAGCGGCGATTCGCGCTTAGAAGGGGCCGCGAACTACCTGGGCCAGAGGGAATCGAGGCGGATCCTCAGATCAGGAAAGAGGGCTGGAGCGAACTCGGCGAGCCCGGAGGGCTCAGCGACCAGGCGATAGGGCGTTCCAGCCAGCTCGTACGCCTCCAACCGCTGGGAGTCAGGATCTATCAGCCAGCAGTGGCGGATGCCGTACCGGGCATAAAGCTGGAGCTTTGTCCCCCGGTCCTGGGCTGACGTGGTTGGCGAGAGAACTTCGACGGCCAGGTCCGGCGGCCCTTCGATCCCGCGAGTGGAGATTAGGGAGAGGCGCTCGGCGGCCACGTAGATCATGTCGGGTTGGACGATCGAGGTGGGGGCGAGGATCACATCAATGGGCGCCACGTAGACCTTGCCGAGCCCGTGCGACCGGACGTGGTCATCAACGAGTCGCGCGAGGTTAAAGAGAACTTCCTGGTGGGTAGGACTCGGGGCTGGTGTCACGGCGATCTCCCCGTCGAGGATCTCGTACCGCCGGCCATCGTTCGGCAGCTGGCAGTAGTCCTCGTACGTCAGGACGACTTTGACGATCTCTCCCGGCCTCGGCATGGGTTGGACCCTCGACCCATTCTACCACCTCACGGAGTCCCGGACTGTTTGTTAACATGGGCCGTGGGTGCTGATATGTCTTTCCAGTCTGATCGCCGAGGGTGAGTAACCAGCTGGCGCCAACGAGCTGGTGTGTTCGAGCGCGGGCTTGGCCCGCGCAACCCGGGGGGAGGTTCGGAAGGGGGGCGTAGCCCCCCTCCGAGCGTGGACAGATGGCATATCGATTAGGCTTCGATGTCGGAGGCACGTTCACCGACTTCGTGCTTCAGGCTCCGTCGGGGGAGCTTCTGACGGCAAAGCGCCTGACGACGTATCCTGACCCTTCGGAGGCGTGCCTCGCTGGGCTGGATGCGCTGTTGGCCCGGGTCGGGTCTCCCTGGAAGGAGCTGGTCCAGGCGGTCCACGGGACGACTCTGGGCTCCAACGTCGTCATCGAGCGGAAGGGACGCGGCGTCGCCCTCATCACCACGCGTGGGTTTCGCGACGTCCTGATCATCGGCAGGGAGAAGCGCTATCAAGTCTACGATCTCCAGATCGAGAAGCCCGCGCCCCTCATTCCTCGCCGACTCATTCGAGAGGTTACCGAACGGATGTGCTACGACGGATCGGTCCTCACCCCCCTCGACGAGGCCGACTGCCGTCGGGTCGTGCGCGAGCTGGTCGAGGGGGGGGTCAGCAGCATCGGGGTCTGCCTGCTGCACAGCTACGTGAACGCCGCTCACGAGCTCCGGGTGGGCGAGATCATCGGCGAGGAGGCCCCCCGTGTCGCGGTGAGCCTGTCCCATGAGGTCTCGCCGACCTTTCGGGAGTACGAGCGCACCAGCACCACCGTAGTCAACGCCTATGTGATGACGGCGCTCCGGGAGTACTTGAAGAGACTTCAGGCCGAGCTGGCGGCGCGAGGATATCGGGGTGGGCTCTTCGTCATGCAGTCCTCTGGCGGGATCGCCACCGCCGAGGCCATGGAGAAATATCCGGTCAGGATGATCGAATCGGGCCCCGCCGCCGGAGCGCTGATGGCATCGGCCTATGGCGAGATCACCGGCCACCGGGACCTGATTGCCTTTGACATGGGTGGCACCACCGCCAAGCTGGCGCTGATCGAGAAGGGCCGGCCCTTCACCACGAACCTCTTCGAGCTTCACAAAGTCCACCTGGCGCCGGGAAGCGGCATCCCGATGAACATCCAGGCCCTCGACCTCGTCGAGATCGGTGCCGGCGGGGGCTCGATCGCAAAAGTCGAGCGGGGCGTGATCACCGTTGGTCCCGAGAGCGCGGGCTCGCTCCCGGGGCCTGCCTGCTACGGCAGAGGAGGTGGCGAGCCAACGGTCACGGACGCCAACCTGGTCCTTGGCTATCTCAACCCCGATGGCTTCGCCGGTGGTGCCATGCGGCTCGACGCCGAGGCCGCCCGTCGGGCCATCGAGGGGAAGGTCGCGCGGCCTCTCGGCTTGTCGGTCGTCCGAGCCGCCTGGGGGATCCACCAGATCGTCACCTCCAACATGGAGCTCGCCACGCGGGTCGTCTCCATCGAGCGTGGGCGTGACCCGCGGGAGCTGACCTTCATTGCCTTCGGCGGCGCCGGGCCGCTGCATGCCTGCCGCATGGCCCGCGCTCTGGGGCTCCCGCACGTGATCCTCCCTGCTGCGGCGGGGGTCACGGCAGCGCTCGGTCTCCTGGCCGCTGAAGTGAAGTTTGAGGTGGCCCGCACCTACGTCCGGCGCCTGGAGGAGGTGGAGCTCGAGCACCTGAACTGGATCTACGGCGAGATGAAGGGCCAGGCAGTCAGGGTGGTTCGTGAGTCTGGCATGAGTGGCGAGGTGACGGTGCTCCGCAGCGCTGACGTCCGCTATGTGGGGCAGGGCTACGAGCTGACCGTGGGCGTGGCTGCCGGCCCGCTCGGCCAGGTTCAGATGAGTCGCCTCCGCGCCGCCTTCGACGAGGCCTACGCCGCCCGCTACGGGTACGCCAATCCGAAAGAGCCGGTTGAGGTGGTGAACTGGAAGCTCTCGGCCATCGGGTCCGGGCCTCGGCTCGTTCTTCCCAAGTTCGAGCGCCGCGGCGGCCTTGCCGAGGCCTTGAAGCAGCGCCGCCCGGCGTACTTTCCGGAGACCGGCGGAGTCGTCGAGTGCGCCGTGTTCGACCGCTACAGGCTCTCCCCCGGACTCGAGCTCGCGGGCCCGGCCATCGTCGAGGAGCGTGAGTCCACCACGATCCTGCCGCCCGGGGCCCGCGCGTGTGTGGACGACTACGGAAGTCTCCTCGCGGAGGTGGCCGCGTGAGCCAGCAGCCCGATCCGATCACGCTCGGAGTGGTCTGGGGGGCGCTTCAGTCCATTGCGGTGGAGATCGGCACCGCGGTCCACAAGACCGCTTACTCCGAGCAGGCTCGCGAAGGGCAGGACTTCTCCGTGGCCGTCTTCGACCGCCAGGGGCGAATGGTCGCACAGGGCCCGTACAGTCCCGGCCACATGGGAGCCATGTCCTTTGCCGTCAAGAACGCGCTCGCGGCGCACCCGGTGGAGACGCTCAGGCCCGGAGACGGGATCTTGCTCAACGATCCGCTGCTCGGCTCTGGCCACCTGCCCGACTTCTTCATCACCCAGCCGGCATTCTGGGACGGTGCGCTGGTTGGCTTCGTGGTCAACATCGTCCACCACACCGACGTGGGTGGCCAGCGCCCGGGGAGCCAGGGGGTCACTGGGATCTTCGACTACTACCAGGAAGGGCTCCGGATTCCGCCTACCAAGGTCTGGCAGGACTACCGCGAGCAGGAGGGGATCCTGGGCATCATCGCGGCAAACTCGCGCACCCCCGAGAAGGTCCTCGGTGACCTCCGCGCCCAACGGAGCGCCCTCCGGGTGGGGGAGATGAGGCTTCAGGAACTGTTGGCGCGCTACGGGGCGGCGACCGTCTTCGCCGCGATGGATGAGATTCTGGCGCGGACGGAGGAGACCTTGCGAGCGGCGATTCGGGAGATCCCCGACGGGGAGTATCCCTTCGAGGACTTCCTGGATGACTTCGGACCCGGGACCGATCCGCTCCGGGTCTTCGTGACCGTCAGGGTGCGCGGAGACGAGATGGAGATCGACTACGAGGGATCGAGCCCCCAGACGCCCTCGGGGCTCAACAGCTACATCAACTACACTCGGTCCTATTCCTATGCGGCCGTCAAGTGCCTGGCTGACCCGTCCGGCCCGATGAACGAGGGAGCGCTCCGCCCCATCACCATCGAGGCCCCGGTCGGCTCGTTCCTCAACCCTCGTCCGCCCGCCGGGGGCGGCCCGCGTGCTATCATCTGTTACCGGGTCTTTGAGGCGGTGCTCGGCGCCCTCGCGCCGGCGCTCCCGGAGCGGGTCGTCGCGGCGTCCTCGCACTTCGCCAACCCTACCTTCGGGGGCTTCGATCCGAAGAGAAAGCGGCGGTTCGTCGCTTACGAGTTGGTCCTCTCTGGCACCGGCGCCCGCGCCACCAAGGATGGGTGCGAAGCCCTGGCCTCAGCGTTCAACGCTTCCAACATCCCGGTAGAGGCCCAGGAGGCCAACCATCCCATCATCGTGGAGAGCTTCGAGCTGATCAGGGATTCGGCGGGACCCGGGAAGCACCGGGGAGGGTGTGGTGTGAGAAGGGACATGAAGTTCCTGGCCACGGAAGGAAAGCTCACCAACCTGACGGAGCGCCAGCGCTTCGCCCCGTACGGCCTCTTCGGTGGTCGGCCCGGGGCGAGGGGGCGCACGGTGATCAACCCCGGCCCCGGTGAGCAGGAGGTTCACGCGAAAGAGTCACGGGAGTTCGCCTACGGCGACGTCATCAGCTTCCGGCAGCCGGGCGCCGGCGGCTACGGCGACCCGACCGAGCGCAGCGCGGGGCGGGTGCTCGAGGATGTGTTTGACGAATACGTTTCCATCGAGCAGGCCCGGGATGCCTACGGCGTGGTCATCGACCCCCGAACGATGACGGTGGACGACGCGGCTACTGAGACCCTGCGCGCCCGAATGAGGACCGCGGGCGAGCCTCCTGCGGTGGCGCGGTGATCACTGACGCCTCGGAACTAACACCGGCTCTTGACAGCCTGAGCGTGATGCCCCTGGATGCGTTCTCCCCCCATGAGGCGGTTCGGCCCGCCACCGAGGCGCAGGTAGCCACTTTGCTGAGAACGAGTGGAGAGTTCACCTGGCCCATCATTGTCGGCCGGGAGACCGGCTTGATCCTGGATGGAAACCACCGCTACGCCGTCCTCAGGCGGCTGGGCGCCCGGCATGTTCTGGTCCAGTGCGTGGCGGTTCAGAGTTCGGAAGTGGTCGTCGGCCGATGGTGTCGTGTCTTCCGGGGCGTCAGCAGGGCGGCGTTTCGCCAGCTTTCCGAGCGCCAAGGACTCGTGGAGGTTGCCCGCGAAGGCCCAGTGCCGCGGGTGGGAAGCTCCTGCCACTATGCCCGCCGCCTGTTCGCGGGCGCGCCGGCCCATGATGCCTACCAGGCCTGCCTGGCTGCTCAGCGCCTCGAGCTCGAGCTGGTTGCCGTGCCAGGCGTGGACGCCCCCGCGTTCGAGGACGAGGAGCGGGCGGCGCTGCTCGGCGAAGAGGTCGAGACGCTGGTCCTCTACCCACCGCTCTTGGACAAGGAGGTGTTGCTGCGTCAGACTGGGCACCGCCTATTTCCCCCGAAGAGCACCCGGTTCTCCTTGCCCTACCGCGTCATTGGGGTGCCGCTCCCCCTCGACGGGCTCTCGGGCGAGCGGGAGCCGCTCCAGGGCATCCTGGACAGGACCCGAGAGGACGGCGTGACCTTCCTGGCACGAGGGCTACGGGTCGACCGGGTGTATCCTGAGCCCCTCTATCAGTTTCGCTCGTATCGAATTCCCCCGGAGTGCTTTGCGGATGCGGAAGCCTGGCAGGAGTACGAGGCCCGCCTTGCGGAACGGCTGCCGCAGCGGGTTGCGCGATGAGGCAACTCAACGACCGGAGTGAGAAAGCACCATCCAACAGGAGGCGCCAACCGATGGCAACGCGCAAGTCTCTCCAGAGCAAGTTTGTCCTAGACGAGAAGGATATTCCGACGCGGTGGTACAACATTCAGGCGGACCTTCCGGCTCCGCTGCCACCCGTCATCCACCCTGGCACCATGAAGCCCATCGGCCCTCAGGATCTGGCCCCCCTCTTCCCGATGGAGCTGATCAAGCAGGAGGTCAGCCAGGAACGGTGGATCGACATCCCCGAGCCGGTGCGCGACATCTACCGCCTCTGGCGGCCGTCCCCTCTCTGCCGGGCCCATCGGCTGGAGCGCGCCCTCGACACCCCCGCTCACATCTACTACAAGTGGGAGGGCGTGAGCCCCCCAGGGAGTCACAAGCCCAACACCGCGGTGGCCCAGGCCTACTTCAACAAACAGGAGGGTGTGCGGCGGATCACCACTGAGACGGGGGCCGGGCAGTGGGGAAGCGCCCTGGCCATGGCCTGTCAGTTCTTGGAGATTGACTGCAAGGTCTACATGGTCAAGATCAGCTACGAGCAGAAGCCCTACCGCAGGATCATGATGGAGACCTGGGGCGCGAAGGTGACGGCTAGCCCCAGCACGGAGACCAACGCCGGCCGGGGAATCCTCGCCAAGGATCCCAACTCCCCCGGCAGCCTCGGCATCGCGATCTCCGAGGCGGTGGAGGGCGCCGCTACGCGGGAGGACACCAAGTACTCGCTAGGGTCGGTGCTGAACCACGTGCTGCTTCACCAGACCGTGATCGGCCAGGAAACCAAGAAGCAGTTCGAGCTAGCGGGGGAGGGGCCCGATATTCTCGTGGGGTGCGTCGGGGGAGGGTCCAGCTTCGCTGGCTTCACGTTCCCCTTCCTGGCCGACAAGCTTGCCGGCCGGACAAAGAACCTCCGCGTCGTTGCAGTGGAGCCCATGGCCTGTCCGAGCCTCAGCAAGGGCCACTACATCTACGACTTCGGGGACACGGCCATGACCACTCCGCTCATAAAAATGTACACCCTGGGTCACTCGTTCATCCCCGCCCCGATTCACGCGGGAGGGCTGCGCTACCATGGCATGGCGCCGCTGGTTTGCGCGCTCTACGACCAGAAGATCATCGAGTGCGTGGCCGTTCACCAGGTGCCGATCTTCGAGGCCGCGGTCACCTTCGCCAAGACCGAGGGGATCCTGGCCGCGCCGGAGCCTGCTCATGCGATCCAGGTGGTGATCGATGAGGCCCTGAGATGCAAGGCCTCCGGGCAGAAGAAGGTCATCGCCTTCAATCTCTGCGGCCATGGCCACTTCGATCTCACCGCCTACGAGAGGTTCCTCGCGGGTAAGCTGGAGGATTTCGAGTATCCGGCGGAGAAGGTCAAAGAGGCCCTTGCCGGCGTGCCCCCCGTGCCCGCGTCGGTCTAGCGGCGCGCGCCCGAGGCATAGCAGCAATCGGACGAGACCACGCTTCGAGCGCGAGCTTGGCCC
>JBHIAB010000009.1:0-34870 GCA_046758385.1 Methylomirabilia bacterium
GCCACACCTTGCGACTCAAAGATGGTGATGGCATCGGGAGCCGGGCGTCCGGGGAGCGTCCCGGCCACGATCTCGCCGAGCTCTCTGACCTGTTCCCACCCGATCACTTCCTGTTTGATGGGCTCAACCAAGTCGCCGCACTCGATCCGCGCCTGTTCGATGGAGTCGACCGCGACCAGCGACGCTCGCCGGACAGCTTCGAGGTCCAGCTCAGCCCGGTCCAGGGCGTTCGAGCCAGCGGCATTGATATGCGAGCCGGGCTCGATCCAGGCCCCCTGGAGCACCGGCGTCTTGGAGTTTGTGATGGTGATCAAGATCGGCGCGCCCCGCGCCGCATCTTCCGGGCGATCCACGGGCACAACCTCGAGCTTCAACCGCTCTGCCATCGTGGCGGCGAAGCGACGGCGCCGCTCGGAGTTCCGCCCATAGACCTGCACCCGCCGGATTTTCCGCACCGCGCACACCGCCTCGAGCTGCGTCTCGGCCTGATATCCGGTCCCGTAGCATCCCACCACGTCGGCGTCAGTGCGGGCCATGGACCTGGTAGCCACACCGCTGGCCGCCCCCGTGCGGATCTGCCCCAACCGGTCCGCTTCAACGATCATCTCGAGCGCACCGGTCTCGACGCTGAAGAGCAGCACCACGAACTGGGCCTGTCCTCTCCGCATCACCGTGTAAGACTTGAGCCCCATGGCGCCCACCTCCGGGACTACGGCCGGCATCACCTGGAGGATTCCAGCGGGGGTCCGGAGCCTGACACGGGGGCGGTTGACGGTCTGCCCTCCGACCTGCCAGCGGAACACGGCCTCCACCGTCTCGAGGGCGAGCGACATGGGCAGGAGTTGGACGACCTCAGCTTCGGTGACGAGTCGAACAGATCCCATGGGTGTTCTCCTGAGGAAAGCGCGGCATCCGGTCCCAATCGAACATGTGGAAGCGGAAGCTTCACCGATCGCGAGCGAGGCTCCTGAGGTTCTGCCGCATCTGGCTCAGGTGGTTGAGGTCGTGGTCGGCTAGGTGGGCGACAAGCTGCTCCAACCGGATTGGCCCATGCTCGGTGTGGACCCCAACCCGGCTACGCCGGGGGCGTGACCACGGCTGGAGAATGACCAGGTTGGATTTACGGAGAGCACGGAAGGCGCTCAGAAGCTGGTGGGGATTGCGGCGGGAATATCGGAGCGCCCGAGCCCACGCATTCTGGTCAAAGGCTGTGAGTCGTGGGCGAGACTCCGAGAGGATCTTGCGGATCCGGAACCCGTTCGCGAGCTCGGCGTCCGCGAGGTGGGCCAGCACCTGGCGCGAAGACCACTCCCCGCGCCTGGGGCGACGAGCGAACAGGCGGGGAGATGTCCGACGGACGAGCCGGGCCAACGCCACCGGAGTCGCTTTCAGCACGGTCAGCGGGTTGCCTTTCAAATTCACGTGGGGTGTGCGGCAGATGGGGCAGCGAAGAGCCATGCTATCCTCCTAGGTCAGCATCGCAGGACGAGAGCTTCTAGCACGGTTCAGCATCACGGCTCGCCCATCAGTGTAACACAGGCGCCAGAACCGCCCCGGCGCCGCCCGCCTGAGCGCGGAGCGACGGCTTTCGGATGTATAATGACGCCATGATTTCGGTGGCGAGCGCGCAGGCCCACATTCTCGCGCAAATCGTCTCCGTGACGCCGCCTGAACTCGTTGCAGTGCCTCTCGCGCTGGGTCGGACCCTCGCCGAAGGTCTGCGCGCTCCGTTTGACGTGCCGCCCACCGACAACTCGGCGGTCGACGGCTACGCCGTCGCGAGCGCTGATATCCGGGCCGAAGGCGCAACAACCCTCGACGTGATTGCCGACCTTCCGGCCGGCTCCTTCTTCGATGGAACCCTGAGGGCTGGCCAAGCAATCCGTATCATGACCGGCGCCCCCCTGCCCGGCGGCACCGACACCGTCGTTGCTCAGGAGTTGGTCGAGCGCCACGGCGATCGGGTGAGCATCCCTCCCATCGCCAAGGCCGCCAACGTCCGGTTGCGAGGCGAGGACGTGGCCGCCGGTGCCACAGTCATCGGCGCAGGAAGCGTCCTCCGCGCACAAGAGCTCGGGCTCATCGCCTCTCTTGGCCTCCCCCAGATCCTGATTCGCCAGAAGCCACGTGTGGCCATTCTGTCCACGGGCGACGAGGTGGCCGAGCCCGGCTACCTCAGGAGGCCAGGCCAGATCTACGACTCCAACCGTTTCTCGCTCCGCGGCCTGGTGGAGAGCGTGGGGGGTGCGGTGAGTGACTTCGGAATTGTCCCTGACGTTCGGGACGAGCTGCGGGGGCGTCTCATCGAGGCGAGCCAGAGCGCGGAGATGGTGTTGACGTCTGGCGGGGTCTCCGTGGGGATTTATGATCTGGTGAAGGGCGTCCTCCAGGAGATCGGCGGGATCGACTTCTGGCAGGTGGCTATGCAGCCCGGTCGGCCGCTGGCGGTGGGCAAGATCGGAGCGGCCCACTTCTTCGGGCTCCCCGGCAATCCCGTCGCCTCGATGCTGACCTTCGTCCTCTTCGTGCGCCCCGCCTTGTGGAAGCTCCTGGGAAGGCGGGATCTCTCCCCGCCGCAGCTCACAGCCGTCGCGGTCGAGCCCATGCGGAAGAAGTCCGGCCGGAGGGAGTTCAAACGGGGTATCTTGCGCTCGGGTTCCCGGGGCTGGGAAGTCAGCACGACTGGCCCGCAGGGCTCCGGAATCCTCACCTCGATGGTGCTGGCGAACTGCCTCATCGTGATCGAGGAAGAACGGGGCGACGTGCAGCGTGGCGAAGCCGTGCTGGTCGAGCCGTTTTCGTGGAGCTAGCGGTCATGACGCGAAAAATCACCATCGACCTCATCGACCAGATCAAGCCGCTGGTCGCCGAGCTGGTCACCACGTATGCGCGCTCCCTCGCCCAGTTGCGCTATGCCGATCTGAGACTCGAGATCGTCGAAGGCAAGGCCGCGGTCGCCGAGAACGGAGCCAGCAAGTTGTCCGGCGAGGATTACGTCTTCAGTTTCGGGGTGCGGGTCCTCGCGGGAGCCCAGACGGTGGCGCCTGGCTACTACGGGCGGGCGCTCGGGACTGCCGATCTCCCACAGCTTGAGAAGCTGCTCAAAGAGGGCCTCGGCTCCGCCTACCGGCGGGCCATGGCCAACGGCGAGTTGAAGGCGACGGTGCGGGAGAAGTTCGGAAGCCTCGGTGACTCCCTCCAGGACACGTCGCTACACCCAATCGAGGTCAAGCAGGACGTGGTCCCCGGCGTGTACGAGACGGATCCACGGACGATGGACCTGGGCGAGATGGTCCGCTACACGACGGAGGTGTCCAAGGAGGTCCAGGCCACCCACGAGCAGCTCAAGTACAACTACATCTCCACCCTGACCCAGCTCTCGCGTGAGCTCTTCGCCTCCTCCGAAGGGGCGCTAATCGATCAGGCGTTCGCCCTCACCCAGGGGATGTGCGATGTGGTGGCGGTGGCAGGGGCGACCAGCCAGGAGCTCTACGATGTCCTCGGACACCAGCGCGGCTGGGAGATCCTGGTTCGTGGAGTCACAGAGCCGTTCATCCGATTTCCCACGTTCGTCGACTTCTCCTTGGAGCTGGCCAGAGGGGCCGTGGCGCTCGCCAACGCCCCGGCCCTGGCGTCGTCGACAGGCGAGGTAGTCGTGGTCACCGACCCACACTACAACACCCTGGTCTCCCATGAGATCGTCGGTCACCCTGTGGAGCTCGATCGCGTGTTGAAGATGGAAACGGCGTACGCCGGACGTTCGTGGCTCCTCCGCGATCTCAACAAGCACCAAGTCGGCAAGCAGATCGCTTCGCCGCTGGTCACCGCCTACTCGGACCCGAGCCTGCCCGGATATGGGCATTACCGGTACGACCACGAGGGAACGCCGGCCAAACGCGTGGTCCACATAGACAAGGGCATCTTCCAGGGTTTCATGAACAGCCGGCAGACCGCCGCCATTTTCGGCGGCGACCCCAACGGCCACTGGACAGCGACCGATCCTTCTCTGGTCCCGCTGATCCGGATGTCCAACACCGTGTTCGCCCGGGGGCAGGACGACCCTGAAGACATCATCGGCGAGGTCGACCACGGTTACTATCTGGTCGGCCATCGCATCCCCTCCATCGCCGAGAGCCGGGAGAACTTCCGGATCTCGGCACGGAAGGTGTATGAGATCCGAAACGGTCAAGTCGGCCAACTCTTCCGGGACGGCGGGATCATGGCCGACACGAAGGACTATCTGATGCACGTGGATGCCGTGGGGTCCGACTTCCGCCTCTACCCCATTCCCAACTGCGGCAAAGGCCAGCCCATGCAGACCAAGAAGCTCGGCAACGGCGGCCCCACCATGCGCAGCCGCGCCAGGCTCACCGGCGGCTAGATGGGCACCTTTACCGTGAAAGTCGAGATCGGCGACCCCCAAGGCCAGCGCTGGGAGACCGTGGAGGCCTTGGTGGACACCGGAGCAAGCTTCAGCGTAGTGCCGCGGCCTCTCCTGGAACGCCTCGACGTGAGCCCGCAAGAGAAGATTCCCTTTCAGCTTGCTGATGGTCGCACGATCCAGTGCGATGTGGCTCAAACCGCAGTGCGGATCGATGGCCGGGTCCGCACCACACTTGTCGTTTTCGGCGAGGCCGGAACAGACCCCTTGCTGGGGGCCTACACGCTGGAGGGGTTCCTCCTCGCTCCCGACCCAGTCAACCCCCGCCTCATCTCCGTCCCCGGCTTGCTCAAATGACCGACACAGGCAAGCGCGAGTTAGCAAACGCGATTAGATGGCAGGCCTCAGGAGGGTTGATCTCGTGGAGGGCGAAGACCACCTGCGGCCACGGGGTGCGAAGATGTTGCGACAAACCGTGCGACCTCGCGGAGATCGGACGTCACGCGGCAGGCAACGATGATGGCGTCGTGAGAAGGCACGATCGTTCCACCAGAGAAAAGATGCGAGAGCAGGAGGGCGTGGTTGACCACAACCACGTGGGCATGTCGGGCCCGGTGGAGCGCCTGCAAGTAGAAGCATTGCAGGGCGAATGGCCCGCTCCTGCCCAGGCAAAGGTCGGAATCGCGGCACACGCGTCCCCACACCTTTTGAGACACGGAAAATGGAATGTCCTGGCGAAGTCCGCGAATGCCCCTTTGCGCCCATTCCGTCAGGCGGGCCACCTCGTGCTCCGCCTGCGGGTCTTCAAAGAGCTCCTGGGCCGTCTGCCGGGCCTGGGAGAGCCGCTGAAGGCAGAGATAGTTCTCTCCTCCCATGAGGAGGGCGTACGAGAAGGCCCCTCCACGAAGGAAGACGCGCGTGAGCAACGGAAGATCCTTTTTGAACATGGCGAAACAGATGGGATCTGGGAGAGGTGACCCCGGTGCCACGCAAACGCTCGGGCAGCTCTGGTTCCCATCGCAGGCAGAACGCCGCAGACTGGGAGGTCTCGGGTGCTATCGCGGAAATTGCGATGGCGCGGTGGGGCATGGGGTCTGCGGAGGGCGCCGAAAATCGGCTGCGGCGAGCGTTGGAGTTGGTGCCAGACCACCTGGAGGGACTCAACCTTCTCGCCCAAGTGTGTGCCCAGAGCTCCCGACACGCAGAAGCCTTCGCGCTGCTGGAGCGCGCGGTGGCCGCGACGGCCACGCGGTCGGCCGATCTCGTTCTGATCGGCAACGCGCTCGCGGAGACCTACGAGGAGCGTGGGGACTTCCCCAGGGCAAAGGCCGTTTACGAGCGCTGCCTCAAGGCCGTCAAGGACGCGAAGCTCCTTAACGGGCTCGGGTACTGCCTGGGGAAGCTGGGGAATTTGGAGGGCGCCATCCAACACGCCGAAGCCGCGTCGAAGCTGGCACCCGAGCGGGCAGACTTCCTCAACGACTGGGCCTGGTCGCTCATCGAAGCAGGGCGACCTGCCGAGGGTCTTCCGCTCCTGGAACGGGCGGTGGCCATCGACCCTGCCGACGAGTTAGCTTGCGGGAATTTGGAACATTGCCGGAACTTGCTGTCGGGGCCAACGGGCCGAGCGCGGAAGCGGAAGGGCAAGGGAAGGTAGCGAGATGATCACAAGCGCTGAGCTGGCGAAGGCAGCGCAGCAAGGGTTCGAGTTTCTCGCGGCCCAGGCCGATCTCCAGGAAGTCGAAGTCTTCGTCGCGGCCAACGGCCAACTCCTCACCCGCCTCAACTACACCTCGCACATCCCGTGCAACGGTGTCGAGGAGCCCAAGTCGACTGAGTCCTACGGCATCGGCGTCCAGGCCGTCTTCAAAGCTTCCGAGGGCTTGAAGGTGGGCTTCGGAAGCGAGCCGAGCGACCTCACCCTTGACGGGGTCAAGCAGGCCTTGGAGAAGGCTCGACGCGGCGCGGTCCACGATCCCGAGTTCCACTCACTCCCCAAACCTACCGGCGAGGCCCGCACCCTGAGTCACTACCACGATCCCGTGCTCCTCTCCGTCGAGGACGAGCATCTGGTCAAGGTCGGCTGGAAGGCGATTCGGGGCGCACTGGGCGCCTTTATCGCCTCCTCGAAGCTCGCCGAGCTGGCGGAGGGCGAGATCGAGAAGCTGGGCCTGATCTTGGGAGGCGATGTCGCGATCCTTCAGGAGCGCATCGCGGTGATCTCCAGCCACCTTTCGCGGGTCCAGACCGATGACTCAACGCTCATCATGGCCTTCCTCACCGCGATGGTCGAGGGCAGGGACGCCAAGGGCTCGGGCTGGGCCACGGGGACTCGACTGGATCAATTCACCGACGAGGTGGGCGCGGATGCCGTCCAGAACGCCATCAATGCCCTCGACGGCCAGCGCGTCCCCTCGGGCGAGTACACCGTGATCTTCGGCAAGCAGCCGGTCGCCGATCTCCTGAACAACCTGGTGCTCCCCGCCTGCACGGCCGGCTGCTTCTACTCCTCCAGCACGCCCTTTCTAGGCAAGCTGGGACAGCCCGTGGCCTCGCCGCTCCTCACGATCTATGACCATGGGGCCATGCCTGGCTTCATGGGCTCCAAAGGGATCACCTGCGAGGGGCTGCCTACTCGACGGACCGATCTGATCAAGCATGGCGTGCTCACGGGGTGTCTGACCAACTGGTACGAGGCCCAGCGGCTTCTGCACGACCCCCAGCTCACCGAGAAGCTCGGGGTGGATGCCGGCGCGGCCAGGCGCGCGCTCGTGGCCGGGAACGGCTTCCGCTTTGCGGGGGGAGGCGGCCGGCACTTTGACATCCAGCCCGCGGTGGCTGCGTCGAACATCCTGGTCGAGGGGACCGAGCCGACCTCCCTCAACGAGCTGATCGCGAAGGTGAGGGACGGGCTCTACATCGGGCGCATCTGGTACACGTATCCGGTCAACGGGCTCCGGGCCGGCGACTTCACCTGCACCGTAGTCGGAGACTCCTTCATCATTCGAGACGGCCGTCTCGTCGCGCCGCTCAGGGCAAACACGATCCGGATCAACGACAATGTCACCCGGGTGCTGAATGCCATCATCGGGATCACCACGGACGTCAAGGGCACACTGGTTTGGGCAGCGGATGAAGTGGTGTACGCGACCGAAATGGCCGTGACGGGCGTCCGGGTGGATGCGATCGCCGGGTTCATGGATGCCCTTGAGCCATCGATCCCGTGAACAGCCCCTCCACGATCCCGACCTCGTAGGCCAGAACCAACCCGACGCCGATCGAGAGCAGCGCGGTCCCCGCGGCTAGCGCGCGGTGGAACCGGCCGAAGCGGCCTTCGCCGAGCGCAAAGGGAATCACGAGCGCGGCGGTGAGAGCCATCATCCCCACGAGCGTCCCCAGGCCGAAGGCACCCAGGTACAGCAGCGCCCAGTGGGGAGTGCCGATCGCGGAGAGAACCAGGAGAGCTACTGCGGCGCTCCCCGCAAGGCCGTGCACAAGCCCCACAGCCGTTGAGCGGAGCGCCTGGGCAGGTCCGACGGTCTCGAGCGCTGCCAAGAGCAGCCGAGGCGCGTGCAGGTGTGGGTGCCGGTGCGTCACTCCATCGTGAGTATGGGGATGGCTGTGGAAAGCGTTGCCGTGCCCGTGCTCGTGCCCAGCTACCAGGCACTCGGGCGAGACGTGTCTCACGTCCCGCCAGGTCCAAGAGAGCCGCAGCACGCCCAGGGCCACCAACATCAATGCCACCAGCAGTTCAAGAGAGAGGCTCACGGTAGGGGCAATGGTAACATTCAAGAAGATGATCGCGCCCCCGACGACCGCGACGGTCAGGGTGTGACCCACCCCCCAGAAGGCGCCGATCAGCGCCCCCGCCGCGAGCCGCGGGGAGCGGCTGACGATCGTCGCGACCGCGACCACATGGTCGGGGTCCGTGGCGTGCTGCAGGCCGAGAAGGAACCCGAGGCCGATCACCGCGAGGAGTGAGCCCATGACAGGCCCCATCCTATCACGGCGCCTTGATCACTGGATGTAGATCTCACTCCCCGAGTGGAAGGCAGCCCAGGCAAACCAGAAGGCGTCCACGTGGATGACCCGTTGGAGCGTCTTGCCCGCCAGTGATCCCTCATAGCACCGTCCCATGAGTGACCAGAGGCTTCCCGTCTCCTTGTCGCGGAAGCCACCCGCGGTGGCCTCGAAGGTCAGCGCTCGCCCATCGACGACCGGCCTGAACACCGCCGTGGCGCCGATCTCTCGTGACTGGCTGATCCGAGCGTCGTCCAGCGCCGAGAGCGTTCCGGGCCGGTAGAAGATGACAACGGGCTGGCCGGCGATCGTGTCCCGAAGCACCGGCTGCTTCGCGAGGAGACTGAAGGGGTACGCCTTCGCCTCGCTCCCGATCCGAATGCCCACCACCCGCTCCTTCGGGGCAAGCCGCTCATCCGGCTTGTCGAAGAAGAGGAACGGAGCCAGCATGGGCGTATCGTAGCCCTGGTAGGGGTTCATGCCGTACATTCGGCGAAAGCCGGTGTCGCGGGAGAGGATCTTCCCATCCGGGAAGAGTCGCTTCCACTCCTCGTAGGAGATGGTGTTGGCGGGAAGCCAGGAGAGCGTGGTGCCCGCCAGGTCTCCGACGATGGCCCTTCCCTCCATCTGGGACCACAGTGAGTGAGTTTGGCGATCGTACATGACGAGGTCGGACTTGTAGAGCATTCCGGAGGTGCCGAAGTCGAGAAGCCTGTCACCCACTCTCCGATCGAACACGATGCCGGAGTTGCAGAGGGGACAGTAGGTGGCAGTAATAGAGCGCCCACCGAACGAGTCGTTGACGATCTCGTGCCACATGAGGATCTGGAGCGGGTAGGCTCGAGCCTCCCCCCCTACCTCGACCGCCAGCACTGGCTCCTTCGGATCGAGCCAGCCGTCGGCCTGGGCCGGCGTGACAAACGTGGGCTCATCGATCGCCGGGATCCCGTCGGGCGGCGGCCCACCGGACCTGATCTCATCCAAGGGCACCAGCGCCTTGGCCCGGTTCGTTCTCAGCTCAAAAGCCTCCGGTGCCGCTGCGAACGGCAACAGAGCGCCGAGCAGGGTCAGGAAGAAGAGGCTCTGCCATGTCAGCATGCCCTCACTCCTTGCGTGGATGGTGGGATGATTCGAGTCTGCGCTCCGGCGGTGGCCCGTACAATGAAAAACTCCACACTGTGATGGTGGGGGGTCCCGTCCCGGTCGCAGGAGATTCGCCCATCCTTCCGGTCGAGGGTTAGCCAGTCCACAAATTGAGCTGACAGTTCTCCAGGAGCAAAGTAGTCAATGACCTCCCCCTTCTCCACGTAGATCTCGCGGTCGGTGAAGACCACGTACGCATGGATCCCCCCGGGGTGGGTCAGGGATTTGAGGCTGAGGAAGACCCAGTTTCGCAGGCGGCGCGGGACGTAATGGATCCCTCCGAGGGAATAGACAACGTCGAAGTGGCCGTCGTAGCGAAGGCGAGCCATGTCCCCGACCAGCCACCGGATTCGCACGCCTCGACTCCCAGCCAGGCGCCGGGCCTTGGCGATGCCGGCGCGGGAGGCGTCGACCCCGGTCACATCGAGGCCGTGGGCGGCGAAAAAGACGCTGTCCCTCCCCTCCCCGCATCCCAGATCGAGGACACGACCGCCCGGAGCGGCTAGCTCGGCGACCCGCCGGGCGAAGGACGAGGGATCCGTACCCCAGACGTACTCGTTCGGGCTCTTGACATATTCCTTAGCCCAAGGACTCCGCATGGCGAACGCTCACTCGGAGAGCTTCAGGAGGAGGCCGGTCTTGCGGGAGCGGGCGACGGCAGCGGCCAGGGCCCAGTGAGCGAGCGTCAGGTATCCAACGGAGAGGAGAAAGCCCGTGAGCCATGGCCACTGGAAGGAGGAAGGGAATCCGTAATAGGTCCGAAAGGCGTCCAGGAAATAGGTGAGTGGGATTGTGGCCGCGAGGCCGGCGACGGGTTCGGGTAGGATGGTCACCGGGTAATAGATACCGCAGAGGACCAGAACCAGGTTCACCGCCGACCAGGCCGACACCTCGGCGCGCGTGCCAAACAGAACCACCAGGGCACAGACACAGAGGCCCACCGCCGCCGCGGTGAAAAAACATCCGAGCAGGAACAGCACCAGCACCGGGCCCCCGGGGAGGAGGAAATCGAAGCCGAACGCCCACCGGCCGAGCGCGGCGAGAATGGCGAAAACGAGGAGCCCCCGCCCCATCCCCACGAGCCAGGAGCCCAGGGCCAGGTGGCGGATCTGGATGGGCGCCAGGAACTGGTGCTTGACGCTCTTGGACCAGATGTCGAACAGCACCGCATAGGCCACGTCGAGCTGGCAGACCTGGACTGTGGAGAGCGCCATGGTGCCGATCAGCACGAACGCGGCCTCCTGCGGCGAGAAGTCAAGGAAGCGGCTCATGAGCCCGATGGAGATCACAGTGATCAGCGGCCAGAACAGGAGCTCGAAGAGAAAAAACACGTTCCGCCTGGCCATGACGAGGCTCCGGTGGGCAAAGGCGTACGTCTGCACCGCCTCACTTCGCCAGCTCAACGAAGACCTCCTCCAGTTCGGGCTCGTGGACCTCCACGCCTCGCACGGCGGCGCCCTGCTCATGGAGCCATCTGAGGATCTCCGGGAGCCGCGCTTGGGCGGAGTCCACCGTGCATTCTACTCGGCCATCCTTCGAGACGTAGCGGAGGATCCCTGGAAGGTCACCGAGTCCCCTCCAGGCTCCGCCATCCAGCGTGAACGTGATCACGTCCCCCGACCGGATCTGACGCTTCAGTGCCTCCGTGGTGCCTCGGGCGAGAATCTGGCCATGCTTGATGAACGCGACCTCGTCGCACAACTCCTCCGCCTCGCGCATGTAATGGGTGGTGAGGACAATGCTGGTCCCCCGATCCCGGCGAAGCCCGCTGATCTGCTCCCGGAGGCGGACGGAGATGTCCGGATCCAGCCCCAGGGTGGGTTCGTCCAGGAAGAGCAACTCCGGATCGTTCAGGAGCGACTTAGCCAGGGCGAGGCGCTGCTTGATGCCGGTGGACAACTCGTTGTACGGGACCCGTCGGTGGGATTCCAGTTCGCAGAGGGCGACCAGCTGGTCCACCTTCCGTCGGAGTCCCCGCCCGAAGAGGCCATAGAGGCGCCCGTAGAAGGAGAGGATCTCTTCTGTGCGGAGGCTCCAAACGAAGCTGGCATTGCCACTGGCCATGTTGATCCGCTGCCGGATGGCGCCGGGGTCTCGGAGCAAGTCGTGTCCCAGGATCGACGCGTGCCCCGTATCCGGTAGGAGCAGTGTGGCCAGGATGGAGAGCAGCGTGGTCTTCCCCGCCCCGTTGGGCCCGAGCAGCCCGAAAACCATCCCGCGCGGGATGGTCAGGCTCACTCGAACGAGGGCCTCGATGGGGTGGCGGCGGAATGCGCCCGTCCAGAACGTCTTCGAAAGGTCTTGGGCCTCGATGGCGAGCATGTGTATTGCATAGTACCAGATTGAATTGGGGAGCATCTTCTGCTAGGGTCTCCCCCATCCGAGGGCGATTCCGTGACTGAACGCGTGCTGATCTCCTGCCCAGAGGGAGCGGAATGAGCCCCGACTAGGAGCTCGCCGAGGTCGAGGCATCCAATGCCCGCTTCTACCGCGCCTTCGAGAGCCTGGATCTAGTCGGGTCGTTGCCGGCCAACGGGCGATTGGAGTACAGCCATCGTCCGCCATACTGGAGCAGGAGGTGTACGCGCGACTCAGGAAGCGCTCGCACGACGCTTCGCTCGGGCGGCAGCACCGAGACCAGGAATACGCGCCCGTCTTCGCCCCAGGCCTCCCGCAGGTCGGTCACCTCCCAGAACGTCTCCCGGGCCTCAGGGAACGTGGCCCCGAAGGCCAGGTTTGACCGGAGGCCATTGACGATCTTCACCGGCCGATTCACGGCGAGCAGGAGGCTGCCGCTGTTCTCCAACGCTCCTTCATGAACCAGAAGGTCTCCGGGGCCAGAAGCGGCCGTCAGGAGCTCGGTGACCGGCCCGACTGAGCGGGCCCGCGCAAATGCGGTGAGGCCCACTCCGGTGACTGGGAGAAATGCCACCATCACTCCCAGGAGGACCCCCAGGCCGAAGCGGGGGAGCGCGCGCCACACCGCCACGGTCAGTCCGAGGCTCCCCAGCCCGAAAATCAGCGTCAGCGTGGCCAACAGCGGCTGGAGCTGGCTGTAAGGGATGAACGGAGCAGTCTGTCCCTGTGCACCCAGGTTCCTGCTGTAGAGATCAGCGAGGGAGAGCGTGCTGGACGGCAGGCTCACCTCCCCGCGCCAGGCCATGAAGCAGAACCCCGCCAATCCCGCCAGAACCACCAACGGAGGCGCCAGCAACATCCGTGGGGAGGGAGCGCCGCGCAGTCCGTCGAAGGAGTCGTCCCAGAGCTTTGCCACCAGCAGTGCCATGGCGGGAAACGCCGGGAGCCCGTAGTGAGGGAGCTTAAAGGGGGAGAGGGTGAAGAAGACGAGGACCGCCGCGCTCCACAGGCCCAGAAGAAGCCAGAGCCGCGCCTCCACTCCCTGCCAGGAGCTTCGGACGACACGCACGAGAGCCCAGGGGAGGAATAAGCTCCAGGGGAAAAAGCCGATGGCGGTGACACCGAGGAACTCCAGGGCGGTGAGCGGCACGTCCTCATCGGGGAAGACCCGCTGACGGGAGAAGTTCAGGAGATGGTTGTCCACGATGGTGTACCAGAGAAAACCGTGGTTTTTCCACTCCACCGCCAGGTACCAGGGAACGGCGATGACAGCGAACACGGCTAGGCCGGACCAGGGGAGCCACCGGGCCGGGACGGGCCTCTCACGCATCAGGAGGAAGAACAGGGCGATGACTGCGACGGGGCCTACCGCCCCGAGAAGGTCTTTCGCCAGCACTGACGCCCCCAGCGCTGCGTAGCAGATCAGGAGCGCCGGCCGGCTTGCCTCCGCGTAGGCGCGGGCGAATTCACACAGGGCCAGCGCGATCAAGAAGACGAAGATCAGGTCCGGCTTGACAAGGCGTCCGAAGACGAAGAACTCCAGGTTGGAGATCACCAGGAGCCCTGCGATGAGGCCCAGGCGCTGGGCGCCGAGCAGGGTCCCGAGCCGGACCGTGAGCAGGGCCGTTCCTAGGGCAGCCAGCGCAGACCAGAAGCGAGCCGCCCATTCTGACGGGCCTACCAGCCAGAAGCCAGCAGCCATCAACCAGTAGAGGAGCGGGGGTTTGTCGAAGTAGCGGACACCGTCGAAGTGGGGGGTGATCCAGTCCCCACGGGTAGCCATCTCCTGTGTGATGGCGGCGTGGAGCCCCTCCGGCGGGTCCACGAACGGGGCCTGCCCGAGACCGGTAAGGTAGAGCGCCGCGGCTACGAGGCCCACGCCCCAGAAGACTGCGGCTCTCATCTCCCTCATGGGTGGGGTCTTCGAGGCACGGCGATCACGTTGGCAGTCGAGTTACAATCGAGGCCTCTGCCCAGGCTCTCGTCGGTTCCGATTGAGTCATGACGGGGCCGATGAGGTAACGGCAGCGGTTCGATGGCCGACTATGAAGGGAGCGTTCATCATCGTGGGGATCGGGTTGCTCGCCTCGGGGTGTCGCGAGGCCGCGGAGCGCGCCCTCATCTACTTCCCCAGCCGCGAGCTTTCTGGTTCTCCCGCTGCCGTGGGGCTTGCCTACCGCGATGTCCGGTTCCAGGCCGAGGACGGCGTGCGGTTGCACGGCTGGCTCGTGCCGGGGCCACGCCCACTCACGCTCCTCTGGTTGCACGGAAATGCCGGCAACATCAGCCACCGTCTCGACAACATCGGCGAAATCCATCGCCGCCTTGGGATCGGGGTGTTCATCTTCGATTACCGGGGCTATGGCCGGAGCGAAGGGAGGCCTACCGAGGGGGGCCTCTACCGGGACGCGGGGGCGGCCCGCGAAGCGCTCATCCGAGAGGCGGTTTCCCCTTCCCAGATCGTCTACTTCGGTCGGTCACTGGGGGCCGCAGTGGCCATCGAGCTCGCCCTGACATTCCCCTCGGCGGCGCTGATCCTGGAGTCGCCGTTTCTCTCGGTCCGCGCCATCGCCAACCGCACGGTGCCCGGGATCGGGGCGCTCTTCAAGACTCGATTCGACTCCCTGGAGAAGATCGGCCGGGTTCGCTCTCGGCTCTTGATCCTCCACGGCGACGCCGATGAGATCGTCCCCCATCAGCATGGGCGCCGCCTCTTTGAAGCCGCCCCGGAGCCCAAAGCATTCTACACGATCCCCGGAGCCGGACATAACGACACGTACCTCGTGGGTGGAGAAGGCTATTGGGCGGCGTGGGCCACCTTCTTGGCGCCGCTCCTCACCGGCTCCCCTATTTAAGCTTGCGGAATAGGCCAAACGTAGGCCTTCATAGCCTCTATTTAGACCATCAAAATAGGCCAAACGTATCATTTTCGACTTGACGCCGCAGGATAAGCGGTTCTATCCTAGGTGCCGCCAAAGAAAAAAAGGAGGTGAATACATTGGCACACTACCTGCTCGTGGAGTCCAGAAGCCCTCTGAATGGGGGGAAGTATGCCTTCGACCTGGCCAAGCAACTCAGGGGGCTTAACCACGATGTGACGATCTACCTCATCCAGGATGCTGTCTTCGCTGCACGGAAGCGGTTCCAGGCGGGTGAGCGGCTCGTTGGCGAAGCGAAAGTGCAAGATCTCACACTGCTCGCCGACGTGGTCTCCCTGCGCCAGCGCGGCCTCGGCAAGGAGCGCCTCTCCGACGCGGTCAGGGTGAGCAACGTGGGTGAGCTCGTGGACCTCATCATGGAGAAATCAGACAAAGCGATCTGGCACTGAACGGAGGATGGGATGGCGAAAGGCAAGACACTTCACGTCTGCATCACGGCGGGGCCGTATGGCAACGAGACCCCGATCTCGCTCTTCCGGCTGGTGGATACAGCCATTGAGAAGGGATACAACGTCAACGTGCTGGCGTACGAGGACGGAGTCCTCTTGACCTCCAAGGCCCAGGTCCAACATGACGATCCGATCTGGAAGGACAAGGCGGAGCATCACACCGATGCGGGCAAGGCCCACAACACCACCGCAGAGTTTGTGTCCCGCCTCTTGGAGAAGGGAACGAGCGGACCCAAGCTGAACTGGTACGTCTGAGGGCTCTGCTGCCTGGAACGGGGCGTTCCACAAGGGTACCACCTCGATCCCGTCGTGCACGGCACGCTGGGGGATCTATACAAGTTCACGGATCAGGCCGACAAGACCCTGCTCATGTCGGCCCACTGACGGATAGCGGAGGCACATGGCCATGCCCAAAAAGATTCTCTCACTGCTCTCCCACACCGAGTACGGCAACCTCGAGGACAGCGACATCGGCCTCTTCGCCTCGGCCTTTGCGCCGGTCGCAGGGCAACAGCTGGCGCTTGTCCTCAGGGAAGACGCCGTCAACTATGCGATCCGCGGTCAGGTGGGGACCGGCATCAAGATCGCAGGCGTGCCCGTCCAGCCCGGGTTTTTGATCGAGACCGATGTGCGCTCTGTCCAGCAGACGAAGATCCCCGTCTACGCGATTCGGGAAGATCTGGAGGAGCGCGGGATCAAAGCGGACGAGCTGATCGAAGGGGTCCGGCTCCTCGGCAGCAACGAGCTGGGCGAGCTCGTCGACGAGTTCGACACGGTATGGAACTGGTAGGTGGCGAGGCGCACACGCTCGGCGGCGGTCTTGCCACGTTCCTCCTGGAAGAGGTGGCCACGGCCGACAAGGTCCTTACCTTCTAGCCTGGATTATTCTCGTGAATAATCCAGGCTAGTTCGTGGAGGCCGTCAATTGCCTGAGGCGGGCGCTAGCCTGCTCGGCCCATTTGCCACTGCCTCCCGCCCCAATGAAGGTCTCGAAGGCCCGAATGGCATCCTCCGGGTGCTTGGCCAGGTGCATATGGAGCAGGCCGAGAGCGAAGTGCCCCCACCGGAGGCCTGGATCAGCCTCCACTGCCTGGCCCAGGTCTGCGATGACATCCCGGACGAACATGCGCTGAGTGTCCCGGGCAATGGCCTTCTCGAAAGCCGACATGGACGCGTCGAACTCTCCGAGACGCAGGTGGGCTAGAGCGAGGTTGTACCAGCCTGCCGGGTGGTCCGGTATCATGTCGATGACGCGGCGGCTCAGTGCCAGGCTCTCGCGATACTCTCCGAGCAGGTAGTGCATCCAGCCCAGGTCAATCAGCGAGGGCAGATCTCGGGGGTCCACCTCGAGAGCCCTCCGGTACTCGGCGACGGCCTGGCGGTACTCCTCGAGGCTCCCATAGGCGTTTCCCAAACCGCGGAGCAAGGAAAGATTTTCAGATCCCAGCTCGGCGGCTCGCTGATAGGCCGCCAGCGACGACTCATAGAGCCCGAGCCTGAACAAGGCATGGCCTATGTTCTCGTGAATGTCCGGGTCGTTCGGGTCGGTGGTGGCTGCCGCCTGGTACTCTGACAGGGCTGCCACAAACTGCTCCTGCTGGAAGTAGACATTCCCCAGATTCAGGTGAGCCTGGCCATCGTCGGGCTCGAGGCGGAGGGCCTGGCGAAGCTGCTCGACCGCCTTGTCGAATTGCTCGAGGCCTAGGTAGACGACCCCGAAATTCTTCCGGATGGATGCGACGTCGGGCGCGAGCTCGGACGCCGTCTCGAGCGCCGTGAGCGCTTTGGTGTACTCGCCTCGCTGCGTGAAGAGGACACCGAGGTTCTCATGCGGAGCGTAGAATGCCGGGTCGAGATCGATGGCCCGGCGAAACTCCCGAATCGCCAGCTCGTATGCCTTCACCGTGTAGTACGCATGGCCCAGATTGTTGTGGGCGTGGGCCGACTTCGGATCCAGCACGAGAGCCTTCCTCAGGGCGTCAACCGCCGGCTTCGGGCGCTTGAGCTCCAGGTAAGCCAGGCCCATGTTGCTGTAGGCTTCGGCGAAGTCCCGGCGCAGGGCCAAGGCCCGCTCGAACGCCTGCACGGCTTCCTCGTGGGACCCCATGGCAGTCAGGGCCAACCCAAGACTGTTATGAGCGATCTCGTTGGAGGGCTCCAAACGGATCGCCTCGCGAAACTGCTCGGCCGCCTTGCCGTGCCAACCCATCTGAGCGTAGACGAGCCCCATGTTGTGGTGGGAGATGACGTCCCGTGGGTCCCCCTGCACGGCCACCCGAAAGTGCTCTAGTGCAGCCTCCCGCTCGCCCCAGTCCATGTGGACGTTGCCCAGGACACGCCGGGCCTCCACGCTCCCGGGGTCCAACGCCACTTCCAGGGAGTACCGCTCGAAATCAGCATTTCGCTGCGCCGAATCACGATAGTTGGGCTTCACCACCAGCACCGTCTGCGTGAATGACTTCAGGCCCGCGGTCCACGCGATGATCCGCGCGATCTCCCCATCGGATGCCCGGACCGGGGTCATGGGCGGAAGGCCGGCTTTGCTCTCGGTCGTCTCCAACGCCCCGACACGGACGGCCCCGGCGTCATTTGAGACCCGGACCACGCCCTCCAGCACCGTGATGGTGGTCCTGTCCGGGGACACCATCACGTCAAACTTGGTTCCCTCGACGGCCCCGTTGACCCCGCTGCCAACCACGTTGAACCGCTTTTTCACCGCACCGAAGATTTCCCCAAGGGTCACCTTCACCCCGTCGCTGCCCCCGGACGGCTTCGCCAAGAGCCTCAGATGCGTGTTGGCCTGGACCAGAAGCTCCCCGCTTCGGTCGGCATACTTCAGCCGAATCAGCGCCTCCGCACTCTTGATCTCATCCCGCTCGAACATCCTGAGGCCTGTCCTCGCCGGCACCCATTCCTGGCGGGAAGCCTGGAAGACCTTTGCCGTGGACGCAGTCTGGACTGCCTTGTTCCCCTCGACGACTCCGACAATCTTGGCGATCGGAGTGGCCCCCCAGGCGTGGCTGCCTACAGAGGCGGTGAGGGCAATGAGGAGCACACAGAGCCGAAAGACGCCAAATCCGTTCTTCATGAACCGACCCTCCCCTCACGGGCCCAATCGAGCCGCGGCGTTCATTCTACCTCAAGGTGCCCGAGCGGGTGAGGCAAAGTTCGTGCTTCTGCTCTGACCGACTGAAGACATTCGGGGCTGACGCTTCGGGCCTTCCCTGCAACATTTCTGGGCGCTCGCTTCAAGATTCGGGTCTCAGGTCTTGGCCGCTGTGCTGACCGCTGAGAGCTGGTCCAGGAAGCCGTCCAGGGCGAAGGCCTCGGTCACGTCCGGCCGGTTCTTGAGCTGGACGGGGACCTTTCGAGTCCTGACCCGATGCTTTACCTCCTCATAGGTTGCCGGGCTGAGCAAGGCCAGGCAGTCGAACTCCCCGGCAGCGCTCTCCAGCCGGGCTGCCAGGTCCACATTGCTCCCCATCACGTCCAGTTGCTTCTTGGCCGAGCCAAGGTAGCTGATGCTCACCGGGCCAGTGTTGATCCCGATCCGGATTTCGGCGATGCCTGCCCGATCTTCGCGATGCCACTTCTCCGTGAGAGCCCGGAGTCCCTCCTGGATCTCGCCGGCAGCGAGGACGCCGCGAAGGGAGGTGGCCTCTTCGTACATCGGATAGCCAAAGACGACCAGGGTGGCATCCCCTACAAACTTGTTCACGTACCCCCCGCGCCGGTAGATGACCCCCTCGACCATCCGCTGGTACTCGGCCATGATGGCCCGTACGTGCGCGGGCTCTTGAGATCGAGAGAACGCTGAGTAGTTCTTCACATCAGCAGCCAACGCCGTGACACGCTTCGTCAGGGTCCCTCTCTGGAATGCTCGATCCTCCTCGAGCCGGCGCAGGACTTCCTGTGGCAGCCCCAGCGTGAGGCCAAGTTCTCGCATTGCGACGATCTTTTCCCTCACAGCCACCCCGGCCCAGACCAGCCCTACGGCCACGGTCGCCGGAACCAGGTCCAGGTCCAAGGGATTGCGCATCGATTCCAGGGCGATGGCGAGGCCCCAGTACCCGACCACGAGGGCAAGGACCATCATCGTCCGACGAGCTCGGCGGAAGCGGGTGCAGACAGCACCACTAACCGCTGCCACGAGGAGGATCACGGCCGCGCTCCACGGCAGCCCGAGCGGCCGCCCGATCCCACGCAGCAAAGTGTAGAGGGCATTGGCGTGAATCACGACGCCGGGCATCTGGGATTCGACGGGAGTGTCAAAGAAGTCCTTGGAGGCCACGAGGAGCATGCCTACCATCACGTACTTGTCCTTGAAAGTCCCAGGCGGGAAGCGCTTCCCGTGCACGTCTGCGTAAGAGACGGTCTCAAAGCTGCTGGACGACCCAGCGAAGTCGATGGGCATGCGACCTTCTCGGTAGCGGGGGAACTCTTCTAGCCGCTTCCCCCCTCCGACGGCAACCGCTATGGAAAACGCCGGAATGAGGCGAGTGGCCCGCTCTCCGGCCGTGCTGTCCGGTCGGAACATGGAGACATAGCGGACCAAGTTTGTCACCCTGTCTTTCTCGAAATAGACCGAGGCGAAGTCCGTCACCGCCTCCCTCACCGGAGAGGCTGGATACTTCAGCCGGCCCCTCCTGGCGTCGTACTCCATGCCCACCACGACGCCGACACCCTTGGACCTGGCGTACCGGATTCCCTCGACAAACGCCGGATCGTACTCCTCGCTGGGTGTGTTGAATAGCACGTCGACGCCCACGGCCCTGGCGCCGTCGTCAGCCAAGTTTTTCAGCAGCCGGCCGTGAAAGGCGCGCCAGCGTTTTCCCCATGGCCCCAGCTCCTCGAGGGACTCTTCATCGATCGTGACCAGCACAATCTGGTTCAAGATCTCCTGCCGACTCCGGTCGGCCGTTACCCACTCCTTCGGGTATTGGGCCAGGACTTCAACGGGTTGGAGAAGGTTCAATTCGCTGGCGCCCGCGACCGCCAGCCCCGCCACGAGCCCAAGGAGCCACGTCTGCTCCAGGAGGGATCGAGAGGTCTCCGTGAGGGGTTTGGGAAGCCTCGCCAGGAGCCTGCGGAACATCCCCCGCCACGCCCGCTGTGGCGGCTGACGGGGCACTGAGGGAAGCGCCGGCCCAGTGGGGGAGGCGGGAGCAGGGGCGACGGAGTCCTCAGGCCGAAAGGCGCGAGCCCCGAGCTCCTCTCGGAATGCTCGGATCTCTTGGTGAAGGGCGCGGAGTTCCTCTACGAGGGCTTCCTGGCCTGCATGAATCGCCCGCAGAGAGGCGATGAGCTCCTCGGTCCGCAGACGATCTTTCCCGCTCTCGGCCATGCTCTCTGCTCCGATGGCTGCTTACGCGGAGCCTCCCCCTCGTCCCTTTCGCTCCACGTGCTGGAAGACCTCGTGCAGCTCGAAGACGTTGGGGCCTCGGAACATCTCTTTGGGCGGGCGGTTGGCGTGCGCCTCGCGGAACTCGCGGCTCTCTGTCCACGCCTTGAAGTGGGCCTCGGACTCCCACCAGGTCATTACCATGTATGCCTCGCTCTCTAGCGGGCGGAGGATCTCGAGGCGAACGAAGCCGGGCATGTGCTCCACCAAGCCGGCCCGGCCTTCGAATCGCTGCTCGAAGGCGGTCTCTTGCCCCCTCGTCACCTGAATGCGGTTGGTCACCACGATCATTCCAGGACTCCTCCCCTTACTCCACCTTGACCACGGCCTCTTTGGGAAGCCGATCGACCAAGTCGACGAGGGCCTTGTCCAGGTAGGTCCTATCCTTGGACTCCAGTGTCACCTTGACCTTGTATTCCGTGTTGAAGAATTCGGGGTAGGAGCCGAGCAGCAGGAGCGGATAGGCCGACAGCAGGTCATTCAGGAAGCGGGCAAGGGTTGCCTCCCCAATGCGGACGAAGACGTTGGCCAGAAAATACGGTTGCTCGCGGAACCGTTCCTTGACCGCCTCGAACTTCTCCCTGAAGATCTCGGGCACTCCCGGTAGTATGTATACGTTTCGCGCCACGACGACCGGAAAGCGCAGAGAGTCCGCGGCCAGGAGCTCGGCGCCCTCGGGGACTTCGGCCATCTTGAACCGCGCTTCGTTTCCCCGGGAGTGTCGCTCCAGCAGGCTGACGAGGTGCGGGTGCCGGATCACGCCAACGCCCAGGGCCCGGGCGACCCCCTCAACGGTGACGTCGTCGTGCGTGGGGCCAACGCCGCCCGAGGTGAAGACGAGGTCGTAGGACTCAGTGAACTCGCCCACCTCACGACTGATCAGATCCACCTCGTCCGGGATCACCGAGACCTTCCGAAGCGCGACACCCAGGCTCCGGAGCTCTCGGCAAAGGTAGACGGCATTGGTGTCGGTGATCTTGCCGGAGAGGATCTCGTTCCCGACGATGATGATCCCGGCGGTCTTTGCCATACCGATCCGTAAATTCTAGACAACCCACGATCGTGGGTCCACACTTTTTTCCGATCGGCCTGTATCTGGTAGCATCGCCCTTGTGGCTTACCGGACCACTCCTCGCTTCAAGCGGCGGATGGAGCGGCGTTGGTGGCTGGCCACCCACCTGCTCCGCTGGCGAACGGGATGGTCGCTCCCGCAGGGCTCGGTCCTCCGTATGGTCTCGCCACCCCAGGGAAGCTAGGCTAGAATAAACGCACTCAACCGACAAGCACGGGAGGTCCAACCATGACCGCGGACGCGCCGCTGCTTCGCCTGAGCGGCTGGGCTCTGATCCTGGGTGCCTCATCGGGGTTCGGTGAGGCTGCGGCGCTGGCACTGGCGCGGGCTGGGCTCGACATCTTCGGCGTTCACCTGGATCGAAGGGCTACCCTCCCGAACGTGGAGCGTATCGTCGGGGAGATCAAGGCCATGGGCCGGGAGGCGCACTTCTTTAACGCCAACGCGGCCGACCCCGAGAAGCGGACCGAGCTGCTGGGTCAGATGCACCGCACGCTGGAGGAGCGCGCCCAGCTCGGCGCCCTCAGGGTCCTGCTCCACTCGCTGGCCTTCGGGACGTTGAAACCCTACGTGATCGAGCCCCTCAAGGAAGCGGTGACCCAGTCGCAGATGGACATGACTCTGGACGTCATGGCCCACAGCCTCGTGTACTGGTGCCAGGAGGCGGTGGTCCGGGGACTCATGGCCGAGGGGGGGCGAATCTTGGCGATGACGTCTGCGGGAGGCGGCCGGGTGCTCCCCTACTACGGCCCGGTGTCGGCTGCCAAGGCCGCTCTGGAATCTCACCTCCGCCAGCTCGCCATGGAGCTGGCGCCTCGAGGGATCACGGTCAATGGCATTCGGGCGGGGGTGACTGAGACGCCCTCCTCACAGAAGATCCCCGGCTACAAGGAAATCAAGGGCATGGCGCTCAGGCGCAACCCCTCGCGGCGGATGACCACCCCGGAGGATGTCGCCAAGGCCATCGTCGTCCTCTCCCACCCGGACACCTACTGGATCACCGGTAATGTGATCGGAGTGGATGGGGGCGAAGACATCGTCGGATGACGCGCCCCCTGGCCGTCTCTCCCCCAAACAGCTGCCATGGGCGCTGAAAGCGCTAAATGAGACCCGATGATCCTACATTGCGCAGGTCGATCCGAGAGGAATCTTGAATTTCGGTCCGCCCGACCGCGCGTCCGTCACGTGTAGATCGCTTTCTCGACCCCCAAGAGCTGCTGCAGCTGCTGCTGCAGCGGCGTCAGCCAGACCGGAAGCTCCGGAACACATCGGGTGGGTCGCTCCGGCGCCGGTGGTTCGGGATGACGGCGATCGTCGTCCAGCGGATGGGCTCCCGGCGCAGGCGCTCACGAAACCGCCGGTCCTCATTGAGGGCCGCCTTCTGCTCGGGCGTGAGCCACAGGGCGCTGGGCTCCAGGGGCGCCGCCCGCTATCGGGAACTCAAGACCCCGTTGCCAGGATTCAGAAAATCACCAGCGGATTTGCCGGGGCGCCGGTGGCGCCGACGAGCGGAAACGGGGTCGCGGTGAAGAGAACCCGGGCAGGGCGTTGCGAAGGAACTCGCCGAAGATCTTCGCCCCGAGCTTGAAGGCTTCCTCTAGACTGGCTGCCACCCCTGGGACATCGGGATGCGCCTCCCGCCAGCCTGTGAGGTGTGCTTCCGACCGGAAGAAGTTGAGCGTGAGTCAGAGCGAGGTGTAGGCTTTCTTGCGGATCTCGCCTCGCTCGCCCACCCAGACCATGATCTCGGCTGGCCCCGCCGGCCCGTCCGGCCTGACGTGAATTTCCAGCGGCTCTCGGCAGTGGTGGCAATGAGAGCGGATCGTCGTGGGCTGGCGAAGCAGTGGCGCAACGCCGAGGGCGTCGATCGCGCACACCGCATACCGGTCGCGGGCATCCGGGAGGACCAGCCTGAAGGCGGTCGGGGTGCCGGAAAACGGATAGGCCACCGCGATCTCTCCATTGTGGAGGACGACCAAATCCTTCTCATCCAGCTGAGCGACGGCCTCCCGGATTGCCGTGAAGCCGTGTGCAGGAAGACGCCCCGAGAGTGCCTCCACCAGCACCGGGCCTTCGGCCTCGACGAACTGGTCGAGAACGGCCTGGAGCACCGTCCAGGTAAAGGGCTCGAGCGTCCGGCGGTCCCGCCATTTGGCGATGAACTCGGCGTCCAGCAGATCCTCAGCTCGCTTCACCTCGAACAACTTGCCCATCTAGACCCGCTCAGCGCTTCCACCAGATTGCCCCGTCTTTGATCGTAAGCGTAGGTACGAGGCGGTGGCGGCCGCGCAGGCTGTTGCCGTCGGAATCATGAAACTCGAACTCACCCTCTTCCAGGCCGAACACGGCCAGATCGGCAATCGCTCCGGGCTTGAGTGTCCCCAGCTCGCCCTCGCGGCCAATCACCCGCGCGGGTGTGGCCGTGGCAGCCCGGATCACTTCCTCAAGCGGCATGCCCAGGTTCAGGAACTTGGAGAGCGTTGTCGGAAGGTCCTTCACCACCCCGGCGGCCCCGCCCGAGGTGAGGTCGGACGAGATCGTGTCAGGGAAGAATCCCTGCTCGATGGCGGCCTTGGCCACGGGAAAGTTGACATGGTTGCGTCCGTGGGCGACATCAAAGAGTGTTCCCCGCTCCCTTGCCGCTCGAACCGCCGCGTTGACGCGGCCACCCTCATCGAGGATCCCATGCCCCCGCCCGTTGAGGAAGTGGCTCACCAGATCACCAGGGCGAAGAAGCTCGAGGATCGCATCCAGCGGGCTCGGCGGGTTGGTCACGTGGATCATCACCCGGAGCCCCCCGGCCATCTCCGCGGCGCGAATGGCGCGCCGGAGCGGCTCGAGCCCTGCCTCCCCCACCACCTCCTTCTGGTTTCGCACCTTGATCCCGAGGATCAATTCCCGATGCTCCCGCGCCATGGCCGCAGCGGCGTCGGGGTCCGCATAGGGGAGGTAATTCAGCTCACCGATGTTGAGGTGGGCAAGCCCGATGCCGGAGATGTTGAGGAAGGCGAGGATGCGGACGCGGGTGCGGGTGGTGACGAACTCCCGCATCCCCTCGAAGGTCGCTGCTCCGGCGCTCCCGCCGTCCACGAAGGTGGTCACTCCGGTGGACGCGCAAATCGCGTCGGTCCGGGCGCCGAGGTCGGAGGCGCCGATGAAGCAGTGGGCGTGCTGATCGATCAGGCCAGGCACGACGAGCTTTGCGCCAACGTCAACGATGTGATCGCCCGAAGCCGGCAGACGCGGGCCGACCTCCGTCACCCGTCCCCCCCGCAGCCTCAGATCATAGCGGCCCCTTAGCCCAGCATGAGGATCAATTAGCTCACCACCCCGCAGCACGAGACCAGGCATCGGCACCTCCCTGTGGCGTTGCACCCCTGAAGGGCGAACTGTTCGTCGTCAGAACCAAACTACCACACCTCGTGCCGGAGCAGAGAGGCACCCCGGGGGTCCTGTCGGACCGTTCAACCGATTCGGGCCTCTATCCACCCGAAGATCTCGTTGAAGGGCCGCTCCCACCCCTCCTCAAACACCAGCATGTGGGCATGTCCCGTGGCCTCTCGGTAATCGGCCTGGTATTTTTTGGCAATGGCCCGCTGTACAGCCACGGGAGCGAGGGGGTCGTGCTCAGCCCCGACCACGAGGACCGGACACCGCACAAGGGTCTCGTCTACGGCGATGAGCCCGAAGGCCATCTCCCGCGCGGCCCGCCCGGAGTCGGGGACCAATCGGTCATAGGCCCAGGCCTGGCTGTCGGAGGGGAGCTTGTTGAAGACCAGCGCACTGGCATCCGCCTTCGAGGGCAGGAAGGCTCGATCCCCGAAGATCGGACCGAGATACTTCACCATCCGCGAGAGCACTGGCCAGCGCAGAACGAGGATGCCTTTGGGAGCTGCGCTGGTGAGGATCACGGCCGCTCGCACTGGAGCGATCTCGGCCACCTTCTGGGCGATGAGGCCGCCCATGGATTGGCCGACCAGGACTGCTTCTCCGAGCTCCCGGAGGCAATCGAGGACATCCTGCACATACTGAAGGATGCTGACCCGGCCCAGGTCCGGGGCTGGACGGCTTCCGTGGCGACCGCGAAGGTTCACCGCCCATGCCTCCCATCCAGCCTCGGCGGCGGCTCTGAGGTAGTTGGTCCAGTACCAGCTCCCGCTCCATATCCCGTGGACGAAAAGGAGCGGGATCGGTTTGGTTCTCTCGGGTGGGACCACCCGTTCGAGGAGCAGATCTCCGATGCGTTCCATCGCCCTCTGGCGATCTGGCGTGTGTCAGCCGCCTCTCTGTTCCAGCCTCGAGAGGGTCTGCGGCACGCCGAGGATCCGATAGTAGTCCTTCTGAGTCCGGCGTCGCGTCGGCAACGGGGGCTACTGGCGAGCGTTGAGGCGGAGCAATCGGCGTAACCAGTCACGGCTTCGGGCCACCGTCTCCATCCGGTGGGACAGCGCGGTGAGTCGATGGTCGGCGCCCGGCAGGATGACCAGCTCGCGAGGATCGGCGGCCCGGCCGAAAAGAATCCGACCGTGGCTCGGCGGCACCACCTCGTCCCGCTCCGCCTGGATCGTCAGGTGGCCCCGCACGCCAGTAGGGGCATCGGCATACTGTCCAGCAGCCAGCTCCTCGAAGAAGGAAGGACCGAGCTCCGCGAGGTCTCCGCTCCTGGTTTCGTCGAGGCCTCGAAGTGTCGCTGGAGCGTTCCAGGTCACGACCGGGAGCTGGCGGCGGGCCGCGACGACGAGCGCGACGTACCCTCCCATGCTCGATCCCAGGAGACCGATGCGTCCGTCAAGGGCGGGATGCTCGACCAGAACGTCGAGGACGGCCTCGAGGTCTCGGATCCGGCTCCCCACGGTGGTATCGGCGAAGGATCCGCCGCTTTCACCACTGCCCCGGAAGTCGAACCGAGCCAAAGCGAGCCCGGCCTTGGGAAACTCGTTGCCGAGGAGCAAGTACTTCTCGCTGTCTTTGGAGGCTCCGAGCCCATGGCAGGCTACCACACAGGACGACGGGGCGCGGTCAGGGAGGTGTAGCGCCAGCGCCACCGTTTCCCGCTCGACGATGACTTTGTGTCGTTCCTCGCGCACGAGACTGGTGCCGTTGCAACTACTTCGAGCTATTAGGTCCAGACCAGATCGAAGAGCCGGCAGGCGTTCGCTGCGAGGCGCTCCATCACTTCCTCCACCGGCATCTGCTTGATCTTGGCGACCTGCTCCACGACGCGCGAGGCGAGCCATGGCCCCGAGGGGAATCCTTCGAACTCGCCCTTGAACGGCCACGGGCTGTCCGTCTCCACCAGAAGTGAATCCAGCCCGGTCGACCGGACAAGCTCTTGATCGCGCGGGCGATAGACCACCTCCGGAGTCACGGACACCGAGTAGCCGGCCTCCACGATGGCCTTCGTCACCTCGGGTGGGGCCTTGTGCCAGTGGAAGACGGCCCGCTCGACTCCTTTCTCCTTGAGCAGGGCCAGGGCATCCGCAGCGGCGCCGTGAGGAGCATGGAGGGTCAGAGGCAGGTCGTAGCGCACGGCCAGGCCGAGGAGCCGCCGGAGTCGCTCGCGGCCACGCACCATCCGATCCGCCGGATCGGGCGCCCCCTCGAGGCTGTACCAGGGCAGCCCGACCTCGCCCAATGCCACGATCCGGGCGTGGTGATCGGCCACCTGCGCCTCTACCTGCGCGAGCTCCTCTTCACTCAGTGCGGCCCGCTCCGGGTGGTACCCGAGGCAGGCCCAGATCGCCTTGGGGTGCCGGGCTTGCAGCGCAAGGGTTCGCTCGTTGGTCGCTGGATCGCACCCTACCGCGATCACGCCCCAGACGTCGTAGGTCATGGCGCGGGTCACCGTCTCACGAATGTCTGCGAAGGCCGCGTCGTGGAGATGGCAATGGCTATCGATGATCATCCTCAACCCTCTACAGTCAGTTGCCAGCAACGACCATGCGGCCCACGCGCAAGGTCGGCGAGGCGGTGCGGTCCCTGAGAACCAGGTCGCTTCCCACTCCGTCGATGGCCTGGAACATCTCCAGGAGGTTTCCCGCGATGGTCACCTCTTGCACGGGATAGGTCAGCTGGCCGTCCTCGATCCAGAGCCCCACGGCGCCCCGCGAGTACTCGCCGGTCACCATATTGACCCCGAAGCCGATCAATTCGGTGACGTACAGCCCCTGTTTGACTGAGGCGATGAGGTCGTGAGGGCTGGCTGTCCCCGGGGCCAGGTAGAGGTTGGTGGTAGCAACCGTCACCCCTGTCCCGTCCCGGCCGGCATGGTGCGTCGAGGCGAAACCGAGCTTCCGGCCGCTGTAGGTGTCCAGGAGGTAGGACTCGAGCCGCCCTTCCTGAAGGACCACGGTGCGCCGCGTGGCCAGCCCCTCGCCGTCGAAGGGTCGGGAGCCCGGCGCGCCTACCAGCGTCCCGTCGTCGACGATGGTGACATCAGGAGAGGCGATCCGGGTTCCCAGCCGGTTCAGCAGGAAGGAGGCTCCCCGGTAGAGGGCCGGTCCCGAGGCGGCCGCCGCGATGTTCCGGATCAGGCTCGAGGCAGTCAGGGGGTCGAAGATGACGGGGACCTCGACGGATTTGACCTTCCGCGCTCCGAGTCTGCGCAGCGCCCGCTCGGCCGCAACTCGTCCCACCTCTTGCGGCGAATCCAGCCGGGCCCGCTTCCGCGCCAGCGTGTACCAGTAATCCCGTTGCATTTCCCCGTTCTGAGCCGCCACCGGACAGACTGTCAGACTGAAGCGAGAGGTCCGGTATGAGCCGGCGAAGCCATGGAAAGTCGCGTACGCATAGGTGACCTGACGGTCGAAGAACTCGGCGCCCTCCGAGTTGACCACCCGCGGGTCAGCCGAGAGCGCTGCAGCCTCTGCTTCTTGGGCGAGGGCGATCTTCTGCTCGGGAGTGAGCCCGTGGCCATCGGGATCGTGAAGCTCCAGGTCGGGAACCGAAGTGGCCACGCTCCCGGGTTCGGGCAAGCCGGCGAGCGGATCCGGAGCCGTCAGCCGGGCGAGTCCCGTGGCCTCCTCGATCAATCGGTTCAGGGACTGCCGGGAGAGGTCGGAAGTGGAAGCGGAGGCAGCGGCCTTGCCCACCAACACCCGGAGAGAAACCCGCTGCTCCTGGGCGTGGGTGACAGTCTCCGGTTGGCCCATGCGGACTTGCACCGAGGCGTACCGTTCCTCCGCCAGGAACGCGTCCGCCTCCGTGGCACCCTTGGCCGTCGCGTCTCTCAGCAACTCTTCGAGCAGGTCGAGCATGTCTCTGTACCCGTTGGCCCTCGTCAGACTTGCGTTCCCCCTACCGTGATGCCGTCAACCCGGATGGTGGGGAGCCCCACTCCCACGGGCACCGACTGGCCATCCTTGCCGCACGTGCCCACCCCCTCGTCGAGCTTGAGATCGCGCCCGACTCGCGAGACCCTGGTCAGCACCTCGGGACCACTACCGATGAGCGTGGCCCCCTTCAGCGGAGCCGTCACTCGGCCGCCCTCGATCAGGTAGGCCTCGCTGGCCGAGAAGACGAACTTCCCGTTCGTGATATCAACCTGCCCGCCCGCGAAAGCCACGGCATAGATGCCGTGGGACACCGAGTGGATGATCTCCTCCGGGTCGTCCTGACCGGCCAGCATAAACGTGTTGGTCATGCGCGGCATGGGAGGATACGCGAACGACTCCCGTCGGCCGTTGCCACTGGGGGTCATCCCCATGAGACGAGCGTTGAGGCGGTCCTGCATGTAGCCTACGAGGATTCCGTTCTCAATCAGGACGTTTCGCCTGGTAGGAGTGCCTTCGTCGTCCACGTTCAGGGAGCCGCGTCGGCTGGGGAGCGTGCCGTCATCGACAACAGTCACCAGCTCGGAGGCCACCTTCTGCCCCATCCGGCCCGAGAAGGCCGAAACTTTCTTCCTGTTGAAGTCCCCTTCCAGGCCATGCCCAATGGCCTCGTGGAGGAGGATGCCGGGCCATCCCGGTCCCAACACCACGGTCAAGGTCCCGGCCGGGGCGCCGACGGCTCGCAGCTTAACCAGGGCCTGGCGGACCGCCTCCCTCGTGTAGACACCCCACCGATCGTTCTCCGCGAAAAAGTCGAAGGCCACCCGACCGCCGCCTCCGAAGTTGCCAATCTCGCGCTTGCCGTTCTCCTCTGCGATGACGGTGACGGAGAGGCGAGTCAGGGGCCGCACGTCTCCGACGGTCCAGCCTGAGGCCTGGGCGATGAGAGTGATTTCCTCCTCACTCGAGAGACTGGCGATCACCTGTTTTACCCTGGGGTCGGCTGCCCTCGCAGCCTGGTCGATCCGGGAGAGCAGGTCGACTTTGACCGACACCGGGGCAGCGACGGGAGGCACCTCGATGGCGTACAGATCGTGGGGCGTCCGGTCCGGCTTGACGGCGACGATGGCGGAGGAGCCGGACTGGTCGGCAATGGCCCGTGCCTGCCGCGCCGCCTCTTCCAGGTTCGGTAAGGTGATCGCATCGGTGTGAGCGTAGCCGGTTCGCTCCCCTGCCTGGGCACGCACGCCGGCACCCTGGCTCACGTGGCGGGAGGCTTTCTTGACCCCACCCTCCTCGAGCACCAGCTCCTCGTTGATCCGATACTCGAGGTACAGGTCGGCATCCTCGACCCGGCCTTTGAGCGCCGAGCCCAGAACGCGCTCCAGGCGGGAGGGAGTGAGGCCGAATCGATCGGCAAACAAGCGCTCAGAGCGCTTGAGCTCATTGGTCATGAATCGGCTCCTTGCGGGGGTCCTTCCGGGGAAATTATCCTACCACGCCGCCCACAGAGGTTCCGGAAAATTCCGTCTGGACCGGCGGAGAACGTTGTTTTAGTCTCACTCTCCGCGAAATAGCTCCCGCCGGGCGATCGCCCGCTGGAAGGCGAGGTACCCTTCCTTCGTCATCCGGGGCTTGAAGCCTTTCAGGGTTTCGCGAGCCTGACCCGCATCGTTTCCGAGCAGGTCCACTGCCATCATGGCCAGGGCCTTGGCGGGTAGGATGTAGGCGAGCTCGGCGTCTACGACCTCGAAGTCGGCGGCGTGATGCCCCCCGCTGGCTCCTCCCATGTAAGGGTGGAGGGCTGGCATCAGATGGGAGACGTCCCCCATGTCGGTGGAGCCGGTTCGGTGGCCCACGCTGGTGTAGTGTTCCTCTCCCACCAGCGCGACGGCGTTGGCCTTGAAGAGATCCGTCATCGCCTCGTCGTTGAAGAGAGGGAGGTACCCGGGCAGCGTCTCGATCTCCACCTGGGCTCCCAAGGCCAATGCCCCGGCGCGGAACGCCCGGTCCACTTTCTGGTTGGCTTCCAGGATGGCCTCTACCGTCTTCCCCCGCACGTAGGTCTCCATCCGGACTTCCGCTGGGATCACGTTCACCTGACTCCCGCCGTGCGTGATGATGGGATGGACCCTGATCGTGTTTTCGTCTCTGAAGGTCTCGCGGAGCGCATTGATCGCCATCAGGCCGATGTTGGCGGCATAGAGAGCGTTGATCCCACGGTGCGGGGCTCCGCCGGCGTGGGCGGCTCGACCCAGGTAACGAACGGTCTTCACCAGACAGCCGTTGTTCGAAACCGCGACCCCCGCCTTCTTGTCCTCGGGCCTGGCGGTGGTGTGGATCATCATGGCCAGGTCGACATCGTCCAAGTGCCCGAGCCGCAGGAGCTCGGGCTTGCCGCCCAGGAACTCCAGCTTGCCCTCCCGCGCATGCTCGACGCGCCACTCCACATCCCCGTACTCTTCGGCAGGAACCGCGAAGAAGACCAGCCGCCCCGCAAGAGCTTCGGGGGCCTTGGCGTCTAGGAGTCCCATTGCCGCGCCCAAAAGCCCGGCCAGCTGGCAGTTATGGCCACAGGCGTGCGCCGCGCCGGTTTCTGGATCGGCTAGCGGATGGCCTTGGACCACGAGCCCGTCCAACTCGCCGAGAAGCGCGAAGGTCGGACCGGCTTTGGCGCATGCCACCTCGGCTCTCACGCCCGTGAGCGCCAACCCTGCTCTTGGCGTGAGTCCCAAGGCCCGGAACGTCTCCTCCACCACGCGCGCGGTTTTGACCTCCTTGAAGCCGAGCTCGGGGTTATGCCGGATCTCTTCCCCGATGCCGATGATAGCCTCGGCGCGCCGGTCGATGGCGGCACAAATCTCTCTCTTGAGCTGCTCGTTGGTGCGCATCACGGCTCCTATTTGAGGAATCGGTCTGGAGAGAACGGGGTCAGGTCGAGAGAAGGCTTGCCGTCAAGGATCAGCTCTTTGATCAGGCGCGCGGTGATAGGCGCCAGCAAAATGCCGTTCCTGAAGTGGGCCGTGGCCACGAAGAGCCCTTCCACCGCCGGCCACGGACCGATCAGTGGCCGTTCGTCCGGCGCCCAGGGACGCAAACCGGCCCAGGTAGCCATGATCGGGAGCTGTCCGAGGCGTGGCACCAGGCCGATGGCGGCCTGGAGAAATGCGTGGATCTGCTCCGCAGTCACCTGCTTCACGAAGCCCGCCCACTCCAGCGAGGAACCCACGAGGATCTCCCCGCTCACCCGGGGGACGAGGTAGTGGTCCCTCATATAAAGGACGTGGTGAAGCCGATGGGGGATCCCCTCCAGGCACAGGAGCTGACCCCGCACCGGCTGAACCGGGAGCGTCAAGCCAGCGGTCGCTGCCAGTTGGCCGCTCCACGCCCCGGCCGCGAGGAGGACACCTCCCGCCAAGAGTTGGGAGCCGCTGGCCAGAGTTCCAAGCACGCGGTCGCCCTTCAGGAGAAGAGCCGCGGCCTCGCCCCGGACGAATTCGACCCCTTCGAGGGAGGCTGCTTGAGCAAACGCTGTCACGAGCCTGGGGTTATTCACCCACTGGTCCTCAGGGAGGTAGAGTGCCCCGAGGAGTTCGGGTGTCAGGTCGGGCTCGAGGGCAAGGGCCTCCTCCCGTGATAGGAGTTCGACCTTGAGGCCAGCCTCCTGCTGCCAGGCAAAGGCCGCCCGCCCGACGGCTTCGTCTCCCTGGTCGAGAAAGCAGTGGAGGCTGCCCCCGGTCTGGTGCTCGACGTCCACTCCGGTCCGCTCTCGAAGCTCTGGGGCCAGCTCGGAGTAAAGCGCTTTGCTGGCGAGTCCCAGGCTGAGCAGGGGATTCGGGGCTGAGGTTGCCGACTGCGCGCTCAACATCCCGGCTCCGGCACGAGAGGCCTCGCACCCGGGAGCGCCCCGCTCCACGACAGTGACGGCGAGGCCCGCCTTGGCCAACTCGTAGGCCGTGGCGCATCCCACCAGGCCTCCACCAATGATCAAAAGGTCGGGGCGCTTGGCCATCAGGCGCCTCCTAGCGCATCGACGAATGCCTTGGTCGCCTCGGCGGGTCGCGCCGCGCTCAGGATCGCCGAGATCACCGCTACACCGTGAGCCCCCGTCCTCCTGATCTCGACCACGCGCTCAGCCGTCACGCCCCCGATCGCGAAGATCGGAAGTCTCACGGCCCGAACCACGCGCTGGAGAGCTCCGAGACCTTGCGGCGCACCGTAGGGGCGTTTGGAAGGGGTATCGTAGACGGGACCAAAGAGGATGAAGTCGGCCCCCTCGCGCTCGACGGCCCGCGCCTCCTCGAGGCTGTGGACCGAAGCGCCAACCCTCAGCCGGTCCCCCACGGCGAAGCGAATGGCGCTGACCGGAAGCGAGCCATGCCCCCGCTGTACGCCGTCTGCCTCCACTGCGAGGGCCACGTCCACCCGGTCGTTGATGAACAGACGAGCTCCGAGCCGTCGGGTCAGATATCTGATCGGCCGGGCCACCGAGAGAAGGTCCAGGGCGGAAAGGTCCTTCTCCCTGAGCTGAACCGCTCTCAGCCCCGCCCCCAGGCACTCCTCGATGATGTCGCCGAGCGGTCGCCCCCCGCTCTGGAGCCGATCAGTCACCAGATACAGGCTGAAATCGATTCCGGCCATTGAAGGAGCCGAGCTGCCGTCCGTGTCCCTTGCCCCTTTGGAAAGCGACCGGTCTCAAGCCCCGGGCCCCCATTCTGGGACACCATCGAGCGGCGAGGAGGCCGTGGCGTAAAGCTTCTTGGGAATCCGGCCTGCCTTGAAGGCCAGGCGCCCGGCCTCGACGGCCAGCTTCATGGCCCGTGCCATGGCCACCGGGTCCTTGGCCCCGGCGATCGCGGTGTTCATCAGGACGCCTTCAGAGCCAAGCTCCATGGCAATGGCCGCGTCCGAGGCCGTCCCGACGCCGGCATCGACGACCACCGGGACCGTCACGGTCTCGAGGAGGATCTTGATGTTGTAGGGGTTGCGGATGCCGAGTCCGGACCCGATTGGTGCCCCCAGGGGCATGACGGCGGCGGCTCCTGAGTCCTCGAGCTTCTTCGCCACCACGGGATCGTCGTTGGTGTACGGAAGTACCGTGAAGCCCTCGCGCGCCAGCACCTTGGTGGCCTCGATCAGCCCCTGGACGTCGGGGAAGAGCGTTCGGGAATCGCCGATCACCTCGAGCTTCACCAGCTCCCCGAGCCCGGCCTCTCGCGCGAGATACGCGGTGCGGATGGCATCGTCAGCGGTGTAGCAGCCGGCCGTGTTGGGAAGGAGCGTGATCGTCGAGAGGTCCAGATAGTCCAAGAGTGACTCGCCCTGCCCGGGGAGGTTGACCCGGCGCACGGCGACGGTGACGAGCTCTGCCCCCGAAGCCTCGATGGCCTCCCGCATGATCTCGTAGGAGGGGTACTTCCCCGTCCCGACGATCAACCGAGACTGAAACTCCTTGTCCCGCAGAATGAGTGGTGCGTCATTCATTGCCTGACTCCTTTGCCCCGAATTCCTAACTTGATCCGCCTTGCATGGGATGGACGATCTCCACCCAGTCGCCTTCCCGCAGCACGATCTCCCCGTAGGAGCGCTTCGGGGCAATCTCGCGGTTCAGGGCCACGGCGGTGTACTCCCGCCTCACCTGAAGCTGGTTGAGCAGCCCTTCGAGGGTGGTCTCGTCGGCCACCTCCATAGGCCCTCCGTTGACCGTGATCTTCATCCCTGCCCTGACAAAAAGAAAAAACCACACCGGTGGGTGCGGTCTTTCACTCTGAGTCTCGCCTCGCTGCGTTCCCTTCGCTGGGATTATCCAGATCAGGTTCGAGGGGTCCCGGGCCGC
>JBHIAB010000010.1:0-32739 GCA_046758385.1 Methylomirabilia bacterium
GTTGCGCGGGCCAAGCCCGCGCTCGAGGCGAGGAGGCCGGAGCGAGGGAGGGCACCCCCGGCAGATGCGTGACTGTGCGCCGGGGTGAAGTCTGAGGTCGTTCGAGTATCACGTGCCGGAGTCGGTGGAGGAGACGCTCGACCTGCTTGCGAGGCACGGCCAGGATGCCAAACTCCTCGCCGGTGGGCAGAGCCTGGTGCCGCTGCTCACTTATCGCCTCGCTGCTCCTCGCGTGATCATCGACATCAACAGCTTGCCGCTCGCCGGAGTCCGGGTTGAGAATGGCCGGCTTTGCCTGGGAGCGCTGACACGCCACGCGACGCTGGAGGAATCCGCCGAGGTCGCCGGCGCCTGTCCCGTGCTGAGCGAGGCTGCATCTCTTATCGGGAACGTTCGCGTGCGCACGCTGGGTACCCTCGGAGGCAGCTTGGCGCACGCCGACCCAGCGGCCGAGCTTCCCATGGTGATGATGGCGCTGGACGCGCGCCTCACGCTCGAGGGGCGCCACGGGCGGCGCACGCTGCCTGCGGGCGAGTTCTTCGCGGGGTATCTCACGACCACGCTCGGGACGGACGAGCTGCTGAGCGAAGTGGACGTGCCGGTGATGCGTGGCATGGGCCACGCTGTCGAGGAGTTCGCACGCCGGCGGGGCGACTTTGCCCTGGTTGCAGTGGCAGCTCTCGTGAGCTCGGATCGCCGTGGCCGGGTGGAAGATGCGAGGGTTGCCCTGGCTGGCGTTGCGTCGAAGCCGGTTTGGGCCCTGGCGGCCGAGGAGCTGCTTCGCGGGCATGAGCCCACGACCGAGCGCCTGGGCCGCGCCGCGATAGCGGCCCGCGAGGCAGTCGCGCCGGAGTCGGACGCCTTCGCCTCCGCAGCTTACCGGAGACACCTGGCGGGCGTGCTGACGGGGCGGGCGCTGGCACGCGCCGTCGCGCGCGGGCTGGACAGCGCGTGAAGATGATTGTTAGCCTCACTATTAACGGGCGTAGGCGGGAGCTGGATGTGGCGCCGAACCAGACCCTCCTTCAGGTCCTGCGCGACGCCCTCGGGCTCTTCGATGCCAAGGAGGGGTGCGGCGGGGGGATCTGTGGCGCTTGCACCGTCCTACTCGATGGCCGGCCGGCCTCGAGCTGCCTCATTCTCGCCCCCGCGGCGCGTGGCCGCACGATTCTCACCGTGCGCGGTCTCGAGGTGGAACGTGGCCTCCACCCGCTGCAGGAGGCCTTCGTGCGTCACGGGGCTGTGCAGTGCGGCTTCTGCACGCCCGGCATGCTCCTGACTGCGCTCGCCTTCCTCGATGGGCACCCGGGGGCCGATCGGGGGGCGATCCGGCGAGCCCTCGCGGGCAACCTCTGCCGTTGCACCGGCTACGCGAAGATCCTAGACGCGGTTGAGGCCTACGCGCGGGAGGTGGCCAGGCGTGGCTGACGGCGTCTCGGTCGCCCGCCATCTGCGTCTCGTCGGCCAGCCGGTGGCGCGTCACGATGCGCGCGACAAGGTGGCTGCTGCGACGGCGTACGCCGCCGACTGGGCGATGCCCGGGATGCTCCACGGCGCGGTGCTCCACTCGCCGTACCCCTCGGCGTGTATCCGCCGCATCGATATCACCCGCGCCAGTGCCGTGCCGGGGGTGGCAACGGTGCTCACGGCGAAGGATGTCCCGCGCAACACGCTCTGGACCGACGTGCCGGGCCAGACGGCGGCCGTGGGGCCGCTCAGCGCCAAGCTCCACGTGCTCGCCGAGGACCGCGTGCGCCACCAGGGCGAGCCGGTGGCGCTGGTGGCCGCGGAGAGCGAGGAGCTAGCCCGTGCCGCGCTGGAGGCGATCGAGGTGGAGTACGAGCCGCTGCCCGGCGTCTTTGATCCGGCCACGGCACTGGAGGCCGGCAGCCCTCGCGTCCACGACGAGGGGAACCTCCTCGCTCAGTGGCACGTCCGCTCCGGCGATGTCGACGCAGTCCTCGCCCGCGCCGATGTCGTCGTCGAAGGGGAGTATCAGACCCAGTTCGTCGATGCGGGGTACCTGGAGCCCGAATCCGGTGTGGCGTGGGTCGACTCGGACGGGGTGATCACGATCCGCGTCTCCACCCAGGTTATCGAACATTTCCGGGACGTTGCCGAGGTGCTCGACCTACCGCAGAATCGTGTCCGCGTCATCGGCACTTACCTGGGCGGCGGCTTCGGCGGCAAGGAAGACGTCACGGTCGAGGTGTACCTGGGGCTCCTCACCTGGCGAACGGGCCGACCTGTCAGGATGGTGTGGCTACGGCAAGAGTCCTTGCTGGCGCGCGCCAAGCGTCATCCGTTTCGGATGCGCTACCGGACCGGCGCCACGCGAGACGGCGAGCTTCTTGCCCAGCAGATCGAGCTCTTGGCCGATTCTGGTGCCTATGCTTACCTCTCCGCGCTCGTCCTCCTCTACGCGGCGGTGATGGCCGCGGGTCCTTACCGGGTGCCCGCGGTGGAGGTCAGCGCGCGCGTCGCCTACACGAACAACCCGCCGACGAGCGCCATGCGCGGATTCGGCGCGATGCAGGTCGTCTTCGGCTACGAGTCCCAGATGGACCGCATCGCCCGTGTCTTGGGCCTCCACCCCGTGCGCGTGCGCGAGGTCAACGCCCTCCGGCAGGGCGACCGCCTCCCGGTGGGTCAGGAGATTGAGACCCATGTCGCGCTGCCCGAGCTGGCGGCTCGCGCGTGGGCGGGTCTGGGCGAGGGGACGCCACCGCGGGCCCCGCATGTGCGGGTGGGACGGGGCCTCGCCTGCAACCTCCAGTCGTACGGACGGATCGTCTGGCTCCACGACTGGTCCAGCGCCTGGGTCGGCTTCGAGATGGACGGGAGCGTGGTCGTGCGCACAGGAGTGCCCGATGTCGGCGGTGGCCAGGCCTCCTCGCTCTGCCAGGTCGCGGCCGAGGTGCTCGGAGTCGACCTCGAGCGCGTCTCCATCCATATCGCGGACAGCGCGCTGACGCCACTGGCCGGCACCACGACAGCCACTCGACAGCTCTTGATGTCAGGCAACGCGGTGCTCGAGGCCGCCCGGGAGCTCAGCTCGCGGCTTCTCGGGGTCGCGGCGGTCATGCTCGCAGTGGAGCCGGCGTCACTAGAGATGACAGGCGGGGCCGTCCACGCCCCCGACGGTCGCACACTCTCCCTGCCGGAGGTCCTTCGCGCGTGCGCCCAGCGGAGCATCCCGCGCAGTCATCTCGCCGTCTACCACGCCCCGGCCGGGGAGCCGGTGGATCTCGAGCGCGGTTCGGGCAAGGTCTTCCCCGACTATACGTTCGGCGCGCACGCGGTCGAGGTGGAGGTGGATGCCGAGACCGGGGCGATCCGCGTGCTCAAGCACGTAGCAGCCCACGACGTGGGCCGGGCGATCAATCCGCAGAGCGTGGAGGGGCAGATCCAGGGTGGGGCGGTGATGGGGCTCGGTTACGGTCTCATGGAGGAGGTCATCCTCGAGGAGGGCGTGAACCTGACCACGTCCTTCGCTGCGTACCTGATTCCCTCCTCGCTGGATGTGCCGGATGTCGAGCCGGTGGTGGTGGAGTCTAGCGAAGGCCTCGGCCCGTTCGGGGCGCGGGGCATCGGCGAGCCGCCCATCGGGCCGCCCGCAGCCGCGCTGGCCAACGCCCTCGAGGACGCGACTGGGGCGCGCGTGACCACCTTACCGCTTACCCCCGAGCGCGTGGCGCGTGCGCTCGGACTCCTGCTCGAAACTGGCTGAGCGCTCGGAAGGGAGAGGGTGAAACAGTAGACGTCGTCGCCGGCTACTCCTCGCCCGCGATGAAGCGCTCAAGGCGCATCCGCGCGAGATCGTCGGGCCACTGCTCCGGGGGCGACTTCATCAGATAGGCGGAGGGCGCCAGGAGGGTGCCCTTGAGCCCCCGGTCCAGGGCGAGCCGGCAGCAGCGGATGGCGTCGATCACGACCCCCGCTGAGTTTGCGGAATCCCAGACCTCCAGCTTGAGCTCCACGGTGAGGGGCAGATCGCCGAATCCGCGTCCCTCGAGCCGGATGTGGGCCCACTTGCGATCCTCGAGCCAGGGAACATAGTCGCTGGGGCCGATATGCACCGCCTCCGGGGGGAGGGGATGGCCCAGCTGGGAGGTCACTGCGTCAGTCTTGGAGGTCTTCTTCGAAGCCAGTCGCTCGCGCTCGAGCATGTTGTAGAAGTCGGTGTTTCCCCCGACGTTGAGCTGGCTGGTGCGCTCGAGGGTGACGCCCCGATCCATGAACAGGCGGGTGAGCATGCGGTGGACGATGGTGGCTCCCACCTGAGACTTGACGTCGTCACCGACCACGGGCAGCCCGCGCTCCTCGAAACGGCGGCGCCAGTAGGCTTCCCGGGCGATGAAGACAGGGATGCAGTTGACGAAGCCGCAGCCAGCCTCCAGCACCTGCTCCACGTACCACTTGGTGGCCATCTCGCTGCCGACGGGCAGGAAGTTGACCACGACCTTGGTGTCGGTGTCGCGCAAAATGCCGGCGATGTCGGCGGTGGAGCCGGGCGCCTTGTGAATCATCTGCGAGAGATACTGTCCCAGCCCGTCGTGGGTCATGCCGCGGTGGACTGGCACATCCAGCGGCGGGACGTCAGAGAACTTGGCCGTGTTGTTGGGTGGCGTGAAGATGGCCTCGGCGAGATCATGCCCGACCTTTGCCGCGTCGATGTCGAACGCGGCGCTGAACTCGATGTCTCCGACGTGATAGTGGCCTAGGCGGGGATGCATCAGGCCGGGGACAAAAGCGTCCTCGGGGGCGTTTCTGTAGTAGTGGATGCCTTGGACCAGCGAGGAAGCGCAGTTGCCGACTCCGATGATGGCCACGCGAATGGGTGCCACTGAATGCCTCCTTTCAGCCTGGGGGTGAGACGGGTGAGCCTGGCGCGTCAGCACCGAACGGGAGTGTAGCACGCCCCGACACCCTCCCGAAACACGCCTCGGGGCTACGGGGCTACGCCTTCCTCCGAGTGGAGTTTCGAGCGCGGGCTTTGCCCGCGCAACCCTGGGGGGAGGTTTCGGAAGGGGGGCGAAGCCCCCCTCCGAGGGCCTATGCGGGCACCTCAAAAGCGGCAGGCCGGCGCCGGGCTAGCAGGACGAGCCCGACCGTGACCCACGTCACCTCCCGGAGCCGACGGATTAGGGTGTAGGAGAGCCCGACGCCCGCGCCCAAACCGAGAGCCGCGAACACGGCCATATGTCCTCCCTCGAGCGCGCCGAGCCCCCCCGGGATCATAAATGCAGCGAACTTGATGGCGGACCCGAAGGCCTCGATGACCAGCGCCGTGGTGAGGGAGATCGGGATTCCCAGGAAGTGGAGGATCAGAAAGACCTCCAAGCTTCCCAGGATCCAGCCGAGGAAGTGAAAGAGGAGTGAGAGCCCGAGCCGTCTCGGATGGTTCCGGTAGAAGCCGGCCAGAGTTTGATCGAGTCCATGAAACTTGTCGGCGCGACGCTCGGTCCAGGCGATGCCCAGCTTTCCTAGGAGCCGGATCCCGCGGCCGAAGACTCCGAGGAGCTGCACCACGACGAAGCCCCCCAGGGCAAGGATCTCGGCGACGAGGAGCCAAAGCATGACCTTGAGGAAGGGGGAGGGAAGCAGGAGCAGGAGCCAGGCCAGGGCTAGCGCCACGATCAGGAACCCGCTCTGGGCCACCGCGATGGTCGTTTTGCCGACGATCACGGCGGCCAGCCCCTCCTCCAGCGCCACTCGCGGGCGGAGCAGGAAGGCTTTGACCGGCTCACCGCCCACCGACGCGGTGGGCGTGGTGAGGTTGAAGGCTTCGCCGGCCAGCCGCGCTGAGAGGAGTGTCCGGAAGGGAGCTAGGTCCCGGCGGAACGCGAACCGCCACCCCATCGTGTCCAGTGTCGTGACCAGGGCGAAAGGGAAAACGAGCACGACGAGAAGCCGCCAAGAAAGGGTCTGCATGGAGGCCAGCACCGTGCCAGGTCCCACCTTGGCGATCAGGAGGCCGAGAAAGGCGACCCCCAACACCAGCAGAATCAAGCGGATCTGCTTCATCTGCTGGCGATGATCCGCTGCACCAGGCAGGTCAGCCAGTAGACCTGAGAGCCCACGGCCAAGACGCTCAGAAGAATCGGCACCCCCAGCGGAGCCTTCCAGAGTGAGACGATGAAGGCCACCAGCACGAGGTAGAACAGGTCGCGGTTCCCGATCCCTCGGAGCAGACGGGCGAGACGAGGAGCCCGGGTCGGCCGCGGCGGGAAGAAATTGGCGAGCAGCGCGCACATGATGATCCCGAAGCCCGCCACGCCCCCACCTACCAGCGCGAGGGTGCCATGCGCCGTGCTCGCGGTCACCGCCATCCCCATGACTAGCAGCACGTTGATGACGGTGTCGATGAAGATGTCGAGCCATCGCCCGAGCGCCGATTCCTGGAAGGTCAGCCGGGCGACCTCCCCATCGCAGTGGTCCGCCACCACCGCGAGCATGTAGAGTAGCAGCCCGAGAAGAGCGGAGAGGGGAGTAGCGAACCAGAACCCCGAGGCGCTCGCCAGACCGAGCCCCAGGGTCGCCAAGCTCACCTGGTTCGGGGTTACCGGAAACTGGATGAGGAGGTGGGTCAGCCTGCGGGACAACCGCCGGTTAATGGCCCGGTCCACGAAGCTGTCGGCGTCGGTCCCGAGCATCGAGTAGAGGAGCATCTCCGCCCGCCGCTGGCTGCTCGCATCGGTCACCGGGACGAAGTAGCCACCGCCGGCCACTAGTCTCAGCCTTCCGCTTCGTACCTGGCTCTCCAGCTCCTCTCCAACCGGAGTCCCTGCGACCAGCCGCTGCCTCAGGGCCTGAGCCTGCTGGCCAGTGATGACGAGGACGGGGGCCGGACTGCCCTTGGATTCTTCCAGCGCTGCTGGGACGCCGCTCTTGCCGACCTCGTGCAGCTTTCTGAGGCTTTCCCGGTCCACTATGCCATGAGCGGGTAGCAGGAGGAGCAGGTCTGCCCCGAGACCTCGATGCTCCAGGGAGAATACGGTGAGAGCCAACTGGGGGTGGGAACGGATCCGGGAGAGGGCCGACTCGTCGGCTAGAATTCGGGGGAGGCCGATTTCTTTCACGCCAGCGCGGACGGCGGTTATAAGCAACCGCAGGAGCACGCTCCGGCCCGCCACAGAGCTGAGCGCCCATTGCCCGCTTGCCTCATTGGAGAGGTAGATCGCAGCGGCGAGGCTCACAGCGGCTGCCGTTCGATTCCGCGGCCGACCTCGCGCTCGGACTGGGTCAGCTCGGGGGATTCAAACTGAATAGCAATCACCTGTGTCATGTTTCTCACGTTCTCGGAGGAACAGAGCGGCTTTCTGCCATATGATGAGCGTTGCCTCCAGCCAAGCCTTCGGTTAGGCTGGACCCCCATGAGGACACGGCAGCGCCATCCTCTGAAGAAGGTAGCCATCGCAATGGTACATCTCGGGCTCGCGTTGCACAAAGGCTTCTCGCAGATCTTGGTGCTGACGGTCGGGCGAGTGTTCTGGGATCCGCTCGGCGAACGAGGCCTGCTCCTCGGAGGTGGCTGGCAGGAATGACTGTGGATCGGGCACTCATGCTTGCGGCCGGAGCCGGTCTCCGTCTCTCACCGGTTTCGGATGGCCTGCCCAAGGTCCTGCTCCAGGTGGGCGGAAAGACGCTGCTGCAGCGCCACCTCGAGCACCTGACCGCCCTGGGGATCCCCGAGCTCGTGATAGTGATCGGGTATGAGGAGGCGGAGATCCGGGAAGAGGTCGCTCGCCAGAAGGGGATGCTCCCAGTCCACTTCCTGTACAACCCCCGCTATCGAGAGGCCGCGATTCTCTCGCTCTGGAGCGCGCGGCACGCCCTGCGCGGCTCTGTTCTGTTCATGGATGGGGATCTCCTCTACCCCCGACGCCTCCTTGCCTCCGTTGCCCATGCCCAGGCCTCGACCTGCTTCCTCATGGACCCTCGACCGCTCCAGCGCGATGGAGAGGAGATCAAGCTGCTGACTTGCAATGACCGGGTGCTCTATATTGGCCGCTCGTGGCCGGTTGACCAGGGTCAGGTTGGCGAGTGGGTGGGCGTTGCTAGATTCGGAGACGGCAGGTCGGAACGCCTGAGAGCTGTCCTCGAAGAGTTTGTTCAGGCCGGTCGGACGCGGGACGACTATGAAGATACCATGAATGAGGTCCTGCAAGGAGCCGAGGCTGGGGTCGTGGATGTGGGCGGTCTCCCTTGGGTTGAGATCGACTTTCCTGAGGATTTCGAACTGGCAGTTCAACTGCTTCCAGCGATTGAGGCCCTGGACCGGGAATGGGAGCGTACGCTGACCGTCCCCACGGCTGCCAAATCGAAACCGGCGAGAAAGGCAGGATCCCGTCAGCCCGGCAACAGAGACGAACCTCCTGGTTGATCTGCTGTCAGACGGCCTGTTTGATCGCCTCGTTGCTCGTGAGAACCAGAATTATTGGCTTGCATTACCTTGCGGCATCGGGCATTGAAAGGGCAGTCAGGCCTTGCAATCGGGAGGGGTCGTGGCTCAGGTGGGGGCGGTCGTCTGGCATCTCCAGCGGCTGCGGACCCACGCTCAGCCGGCTGGGGCTGGGTTGGACGGTGCAGGACGCGCCCGGGGGGTCACGAGCCGGCTTCTGGAACCCGCGCGAGCCACACTTCGGGCGGAGTGCCGTGGGTAGACAAGCTTGGGGCGCACCGGGAAAAGGAGGAGCTGGACTTGGCTCTCGAGATGGTGGACAAACGCCAGATCATGGGCGAAGCAGAGGTTGTCATTATCGGGGGAGGCGTGATCGGATGCAGCATTGCCTACCATCTGACGCAGGCCGGTCAACGTGACGTGATCTTGGTCGAACGGAACGAGCTTGGGTCCGGCACCACGAGCAGCTCAGCAGGTCTCCTGGGGCAAGTGCGGCCAACTCCCCTGCTGATGCAGCTGATCCAAAAAACCTTCGGAGCCATCCAGAATCTGGAGAAGGAGCTGGAGGAGTCCATCGCATTCCACCAGGTGGGTAGCCTCCGGATCACCTCCACGCCGGGGCAGGAGCAGGTGCTAGAGGAGCATGTCGCGGTCGCGAGGCGACACGGCATCGACGTCTACATGATAGACAAAGGGGAAGCGCAGCGTCTCGTCCCAGGGCTGGACGTCGGGTCGGCTCGCAAGATCAGCTATGTCCCCACCGATGGGTTCATCGATGCCTATCAGCTCGCCACGGCCTATGCGAGGGTGGCCCGGGCCCGCGGTGTGACGATATGGTCCGGGACCGCGGTTACCGACATCCTCGTGGACGGCCCCCGAGTCGTGGGGGTCCGGACGGACCGGGGAGAACTGCGCTGCCGCCACGTTGTCGACGCCGCGGGTGCGTGGGCAGGACCCATTGCCTCCCTCGTCGGGATCGCCTTGCCGCAGGCGCCAGTCCGAAGTCATTTTTGGATCACGGCCCCCCTCCCCGAGGTCCGTTGGGATCAGCCCGTGGTACGCATACCCGATGCACGGGCATACGCGCGGCCTGAAGTGGGGGGGTTGTTGATCGGTGTCTATGAAGAGGAGTCACGCAGCTATGACGCGCGGGAGCTGCCCGCCAGCTTTCGGATGAATCAGGTGGACCGGGATTGGGAGGTCCTCCTGAGCCACCTGGATGGGATCCTGCAACACTTCCCCGGCCTCCGGGACGCGGAGATGGTCGGTGCCACTGCCGGCCTCACGACCTACACCCCGGACGGGAAGTATCTGGTGGGACGGGTCCCCGCGACGGAGGGATTCTCAGTCGCCAGTGGCTGCTGCGGGTTGGGAGTCGCGGGGTCAGGAGGGATCGGGTATGCGATCGCCGAACTTCTGGTTGGGGGAACCTCCTCCCTGGATCTGACCTCCCTCCGTGCGGATCGCTTCGGACGCGTGGACCCGTACTCGGACTCGTTCAGACGTTTGTGCGCGACGGCCCGAGCGACTAAATCGCGCTCAGGGTGAAGCGTTGCCGCAAGCGGGAAATTGGTCACCTGTTCGGCTACGAAAGGAGAAGACGATGAGAAAGCGGTCTGTAACCCTTGCGATGGTTCTGTGCCTTTCGCTTGTTATTCCTGTCCTCGAGGGTTTGGCCGGGACTGCGACGGCAGCCGACCCCAAGGAAATAACGTTTGCGTTGATCCAAGATGAGCGGATGAGCGTCCTCTCGAAGCGGTGGCAGTCGACATTTGAGTACCTGTCAAAGAAGATCGGCAAGAAAATTAACTTCTATGCGACGACCTCCTACGCCTCGGCAGTCGAGGCAATGATGGGGGGGTTTGTTCACGTCGCTAAACTAGGTCCCAAGATCTACCTGGTCGCCGCAGAGAAATCTCAGAAGACCATAGTCCCCATTGTGAATTTCGCCAGAGCCCCGGATCGAATTACCGATCATCCGTGTGGATGCTATTACGGTGTTCTCATCACGAAAAAGGGAAGCGGCCTCACGTCGCTGGCGTCGCTAAAGGGCACAGTGCTCGCGCTTACTGACCCGGGCAGCACGTCTGGGAATGCTGTTCCCCGCGCGCTGTTCCCTCGGGAGATTGGGGGAGCGACGCTCGAGGAGTATTTCGGGAAGATCTTTTATTCGGGCTCTCATGACGCGAGCGCGGTCGCGGTGGCGCAAGGCCGGGCAGACGCGGCATTCGTGGCCAGCTCGAACCTGTCGAACACTATCGGAAGGGGCATGGTGAAGAAGGCAGACCTTAACTTCCTGTGGAAATCTCCGCAGATTCCCATTGACAACATCTCGGTGAACACAAAGAACTTGTCACAAAGCTTGATCAAACAGATTCAGGACAGCTTCCTGGGGATGCACGAAGATGAGGAAGGAAGGGCTGCGTTGAAAGAGCTGTTCACCGATCGGTTCTTGGTGGCGACGGACGAAACCTACGATCCGTTGAGGAGGATCCTGGAGGTAAAAAAGAAGTTGAAGAAGAAGTAAGTGGTAAGGCGTGGAAGGAAGGCCTGTAGAGGCAAGGACAGAAATGTTCGTGCTGGGCGCGTGAGCGCGGAGGGGTGATTCTGTCCTGCAAGAATGGCGAGCGAGAGGGGGGGTAATCGCCGGGGACTAAGTGTGTGATCCTTGATTGAGCGAGTCGTCCGGATGCGGATATTCCTGCCGCCCAAAAGAAGGGCATGTAAGGGGGCGGTCACTTCGTGTTGCCTGGCTTCTCCCGTGACTTCCGAGAGAGGCGGTGGCCTGTCGTGATAAGCGAACTGAGGATTGGTCCGTTGGGAATTCTCTGATGGCGACGCTGGTGGTGCGAGATGTGCGTAAGACATATATGACGGGAGAGATCGCGCTGAAGGGTGTCGAGCTGACTCTGGAAAAGGATGAATTTGTAGCGGTTATTGGGCTGAGCGGGTCTGGGAAATCGACGCTATTGCGTTGTGTCAACAGGTTGGTGGAACCCGATTCCGGGAGCGTGGTGTTGAATGGCGTGGAAATCACACGCTTGCGCAAGCAGGAACTGCGTCGAGCACGACGGGATATGGGGATGATTTTTCAAGAGTTCAATCTGGTGGAGAGGTTGACCGTCCTTGAAAACGTCTTGTCGGGGCGACTTGGGTCCACTGGTGCGTGGAGGAGTATTGTGCGCGCGTTCAACCAAGCCGATATCGACCTGGCGCTGGATATATGCGAGCGGGTCGGAATTCTTGATCATGTCGAGAAGCGTGCGGACCAACTCAGCGGTGGCCAGCGGCAGCGCGTCGGTATTGCGAGAGCGATTATCCAAAATCCTAAGTTGCTCCTGATTGATGAGCCCACGTCGAGCCTGGATCCCAAGATAGGGAGAGAGGTGATGGACTTGATCTGGCGTGTGGCGAAAGAGGACAAGATTCCGGTGCTGATCAGTCTGCACGACATTCAGTTCGCGATGAGATATGCGGACAGAGTGATCGGCCTGAAAGGAGGGGAGAAGGTCCTCGACGCGCTGCCGGCCGAATTGAGCGAGAAGGTGATAGAGGGTGTGTACACTGTAACGGCGTGAGGCAGGGAAGGTAAGTGAGCACCGGGCGTCGAGGAGAAAATCCACTCCGCCGGGGGGAGAGGATTCTCAAGCGATATCTCGCATACTTGGGGGTGTTGCTGATCACCTTGGGGATTGTCAAGCATGTGGTCATCGACGAGACGGACTGGGCTCGGATGGGAACGCTGGAATACACGATGGGTCTCATGGCGCGGTTTGCGCCGGACCTCGCGTACATGCCGAGCGTGGTGGGGCCGTTGTTGGATACGTTCCTGATCGCGGTGCTTGGAACCTGTGTGGCAATCGTCTTGTCGTTGCCGGTGGCGTATTTGGGAGCGCGAAACATTACACCGCTGTATCCCATTACCTTTGCGGCCGGGCGCTCGGCAATGGCTGTCTCTCGTTCCACCCATGAAATCATCTGGGGCCTGCTGTTTGTGTCTGCCCTGGGGCTGGGCGCCCTGCCGGGGATCCTGGCAATCGGGTGCCGCTCGGTCGGATTTCTCGCAAAGACGACGGCTGAGGCAATGGAAAATGCCAAACCTGGACCTATTGAGGCTATTGAGGCGACTGGGGCCGGGCGGCTACAGGTGGTGATGTTTGGAATAGTGCCGCAGGTCTTGGCGCTTTTCTTGGGCAATGCAATTTTTCAGCTTGATATGAATCTGAGGCGAGCAGCAATCATGGGGATGGTAGGAGCTGGTGGCATCGGATTGCTGTTTGCTGAACACATGATGATCCTTGAGTACGATAAAGCTGCATCGGTGGTTGTGGCGATCGTGCTGATGGTAGTTGCTGGGGAAATTATTTCGAACCGAATCCGCACCAGGCTGATTTGACCGTATGAGGACGCTGTCAGAAAAGGTCGTAGGGGTCCGCAATCAATACGCGGCTCATCGAAGAGCCTCGGCGATGAAGCGTTACGCGGGCGTGTTGGGTTTTTTCGTGTTTCTGCTTGTTAGTCTGAACGTGTTGCAGCTCCCGGTCGAAAGATTGGGACGAATGTTTGGGCCGTTGGGAAGGATGGTCACTCAAAGGCTGCTTCCGCCGGACATCGCGTATCTCGCGGATTACACGATCGTGGAGGCAACACTTGTGACTCTAGAGATGTCGTTTGTGGGCGCACTGGTGGGAACGTTGGTGTCTGTCCCGGTGGCGTGGTTGGGGGCGTGGAATGTGAGTCCCAATAGATACTTCTGCTACCCGTTGGGAAGAGGAATCTTGGCCCTCTCTCGAGCGGTACCGACGTTAATCTGGGCGATGCTCCTCGTGGTTGTTTTAGGGTTTGGACCTTTGCCGGGGATTATCGCGCTGGCCTTGGAGACTATTGGTTTTGCGGGAAAGCTTTTTTCAGAAGAGGTTGAGGCGATCAACATGGGACCGGTTGACGCCATTCGAGCGACGGGAGCAAATGACCTGCAGGTTTTTGTCTATGGGGTGTTCCCTCAGGTGAAGGCGGCGTGGGCCGGGATTGCGATATATAACTGGGATTCGGTGTTTAGGGCTTCCACGGTGTTGGGATTCGTGGGGGCGGGGGGTCTCGGACTCTATTTACGGATGACGACTCAAGAGATGGAGTATCAACGGGCGATGGGGATCATCACGTTGACCATTGCCCTCGTCCTATTTTCAGAGATCGTCTCGAACCATGTCAGGCACAAACTCTATTAGGTCCAGTCAAGCCCCCGTGGCTGGCCGGCTTCGTCACTGCTTCTTGCCGCTTTCTCTCGCTTTCCTCACCTTCTCTTCGTACTTCGCCTGCTTGGCCTTCATTCGCTTCATGAGCTCCTCGTAGGAGGAGACCCGGATAATCTTGTTGAACTGGGTGCGGTAGTTGGACACGAGGCTCACGCCCTCGATGATGACGTCGTAGACCAGCCAGCGGTCCCCGCGCTTAAGCATCCGGTAGTCGACGGGCACGTCCGTGCCCTGCTTGGTGACGATCGTGGATCGCACCGTGGCCCGGTCTCCGTCGATGCGCTCGCCCTGGTAGGTGATCCGCTCCCCCCCGTACTGGTCGATCCTGGAGAAGTACGAGCGCTCCAGCAGGTTCCCGAATATCTCGACGAACTCATCCTGCTCACCGGGGGTGCGGATCCGCCAGTGTCGGGCCAGAGAGCGTTTCGCCGTTTCCCTGAAGTCGAAGGTGTTGTTGGCGATCTCCCGGATCGCAGACCGGCGCTCATGGAGGCGAGAGTTCTCCTTGAGTGCGGGGTCTTGGAGCACGGCGACCGCTTTGTTGATGGAGCTCTTGAGCTGCTCCGTCGGAGAGGCTGACCAGGCCTCCCGGGCCACGAACAGTGCAAGGATTCCCAGAAGCAGCGCAGCTTGTCGGAAGCGAGTCATCGGTCCCTCCGGCCTCCTAGCCTGGATTATTCTCGTGAATAATCCAGGCCGACTAGTCCGAATTATGTGCATGATTCGGGCTAGATCTTACCAAAGATGTACCTGGAGATCAGCTCCTCAAAGTCCACGGGCGCCTCGACCTCCTCGATCCGGCCGTTGGGTGGGATGAACCGATCCGAGCCGCCGGGGCTGATGAGCACGTATTTCTCCCCGATGAGCCCTTTTGTCTTGATGGAGGCGATGACGTCTTCCTGAAGCCTCACACCACTGCGGATCCTCAGGATGACGCGCGCCTGGTACTCGGCCAGGTTGATGGACTCGACGCGGCCGACCGCCACCCCTGCGATCTCCACCGTCGAACCTGGCTTCAGGCCTCCGGCCGATGGAAAGTCTGCGGTGACCAGATAGCCACCAAGTCCCAGGAGATCAATTTCCCCCAGTTTAATCGAAAGGTAGCTGAGGGACAAGATACCGACTAAGACGAAGATTCCGACGCCTATCTCCACTGTCGACCGCCTCATCCTCTTCTCCCTGTTGAACCGTTCCTGCCACGCCCGGTCCCCCGCCAAGCCCCCAGGCTATAGGGGCGCTCCAGCGCGGGTTACGTGGCTCCGATGGGCCCCTCGACCTCTCCACGGATGAACTGCTGGATCACCGGATTGGTGGACCGCTGGATCACCTCGGGCGGGGCTGTCTCGACGATGGCTCCCTCGTGGAGCATGGCAACCCGGTGGGCGATCTGGAAGATTTCGGGGATCTCGTGGCTGACTACGACCGCCGTGAAGCGGAACTTCCGGTGAAGGTCCAGAATCAGATGGTGGATGGCGTTGACCAGCACCGGGTCCAGCCCGGTGGTGGGCTCGTCGAAGAACACGATCTCGGGTTCCGTCACCAGCGCCCGGGCGATGGCCACGCGTTTTTTCATCCCCCCGGAGATCTCGGCTGGGTACTTGTGGCCCATGCCAGTGAGCCCTACCTGTGCGAGCTTCTCCTCCACTCGCACATTGATCTCGGACGCGGGGAGGCGGGTCCTCTCCCTGAGGGGAAAAGCCACGTTGTCGAAGACCGTTAGGGAGTCAAAGAGAGCGCCCCCCTGAAACACCACCCCGTACCGCTCCCGGACCCGGTCCAGAGCTGATCCCCGGAGCCGGGTGATCTCTACCCCGTCCACCACCACGCGGCCAGAGTCCGGCCTGAGGAGGCCGAGGAGGTGCTTGAGGAACACCGACTTCCCCTCGCCGCTCCGCCCGATCACGATCATGATCTCGCCCGTCGCGATCTCCAGGGAGAGCCCTCGGAGGACCTGTTGCGCGCCGAACGCCTTGTAGAGGGTCTCCGCGGAGATCATGGAAGGACAGATCCCATGAAGTAGTCCCAGACCAGGATCAGCACTGAAGAGAGGACGACCGCCTGCGTGGTGGCGTGCGAGACCCCCTCAGCCCCGTGCCCGGTGTAGTAGCCCTTGTAGGCGCACGTCCAGGTCACGATGGCTCCGAAGGTCACCGACTTCCAGAAGCCGGTGAGGATGTCGCTCAGCTCCACGAACGTCTCGATTTCCCCGAAGTAGGTTCCCTCCGAGAGCCCCAAGAGCTTCACCCCCACCAGGTAGCCCCCGAAGATCCCCACGACGTCGAAGATGGCGGTCATGAGGGGGAAGGTGATCAGGCCGGCCACGACTGCGGGGACGACGAGATAGCGGATGGGGTTCAGCGCCATGACGGTGAGCGCATCGATCTGCTCCGTGATCCGCATGATTCCGATCTCCGCGGTCAGCGCCGAGCCGGCCCGACCCGTCACCATGAGGGCCGAGAGCACCGGGCCGAGCTCCCTGATGAGGGAAAGGGCGACCGCTGGGCCCAGGAACGCCTCGGAGCCGATGCGGGAGAGCGTGATGAACACCTGGAGCCCCAGGACCATTCCGCTGAAGGCGCCGGTCAACAGGATCACGGGCAGCGACCGGAAGCCGATGAAGTGGATGCGCTGGAGGAGCTGCCGTACCTTGAAGGGAGGGATGAAGATCCAAACCACAACCTGGGCGAGGAAGAACCCGTAGCGACCCAGGGCCTGAAGCATGTCCAGCGAGATCCGACCGAGGAGCTGGACCGGGGTCAGGAGAACGGCTGCGCCGGGATGGGTCATCTGCGAGTCTGGCGGTAGACTCCCAGGGCCCACAGCGGAAAATACTTCGCGTAATAGTGGTACTTCAGGAAGAAGACCCGAGGGAATCCCGCCCCGTTCCAGCGGGAATCCTGCCAGGTGCCGTCCTCCCGCCGGGCATCCAGGAGGTAGCGAATTCCACGCTCGACCTCGGGACCCGTGAGGTGCCCTCCGGCCATGAGGCCGAGCAAGGCCCAGGCCGTGTGGCTCGGCGTCGAGGGGCCTTGGCCCGCCAGGGAGGGGTCCTCGTAACTCTCGCACCCCTCCCCCCACCCACCATCCGGGTTCTGCTTGGCCCGGAGCCATCCGAGCGTGCGCTCGACATAGCTCTGGGAGAGCTGTTCTCCAATGGCCCGGAGGCCGCGGAGCACCGACCACGTCCCATAAATGTAGTTCACGCCCCAACGCCCGTGCCATGGGCCATCGGCTGCTTGCGTGCGTTTGAGGAATGCGATGGCTCTCTGGGCTGGAGGGAAGCCGAGACCGTGGCCGAGGGTACCAAAGAGCTCGAGCCCACGACCGGTAAGGTCCTCGGTGGAGGGGTCCAAGAGCGCCCCGTGGTCCGCAAAGGGGATGTTGTTGAGGATCAGGCGGTTGTTGTCAACATCGAAGGCTCCCCAGCCGCCGTCGGCTCCTTGCATCGCCAGGATCCACTCAAACCCTCGCTCCAGGGCAGCGCGCTTTCGATCCGGATCCAAGCCCTGGATCTTGTGGAGCGCCATCAGCACCATCCCGGTGTCGTCCACGTCAGGGTAGAACTCGTTGTGGTACTGGAAGGGCCAGCCCCCAGGCTGCGCCTCAGGACGCTTGACCCGCCAGTCGCCCGGGGTGAGCACTTGCTTGCCGAGGAGCCATTCTCCGGCTCGGATGAGCGCAGGATGGTTTGACGGCAGCCCGGACTCAATCAGGGCGTTCACCGCTAGGGCCGTGTCCCAGACCGGCGAGACGCAGGGCTGGTAGTGAAGCGACTCCAGGCTCTCGACGGCCAAGGCTTCGATTTCCTTGAGCTGGCCACGGATCAACCGGTGGTCCGGCCGGTAGCCCAGGCAGCGGAGGGCCAGCACGGAATACGCCATGGCGGGGTAGATGCCTCCCAGCCCGCCGGGCACCGCCAGTCTCGGTTCGAGCCAGAGCCTGGCTGCTTCCAGCCCACGTCGGCGGAGTGGGCGGGGACCCCAGCGCTCCCAGATTTTGATGGCCGAGTCAGCGGTGATGAAGAAGTCTTTCCACAGCCAGGTCCTGAGCGAGAACGGCCGCGCGGTACGGGAGAAGCCGAGCCGGGCACGCTCGCGGGGCACCGGCCACAGCTCGTCGAGCCTCAGGTGGGGTGGCAGAGGCTTCACCGGTCGGGCATCCAGCAGGATGAGGAGCGGAACGATCACCGTCCGCGACCAGTAGGAGACTTCGTAGAGGTTGAAGTACGACCAAGGAGGAAGCAGCACGATCTCCACCGGCATGGAGGGGACCGCTGACCACGGGTACTCGCCGAACAGGGCCAGCAGAATCTTCGTGAAGACATTGGCGGCCGCTAGGCCGTCCATCTCTCGGATCAGCCGGCGCGCAGAGACCATGGCAGGGTCCTCAACCGAGACGCCGGCCAGCTTGAGGGCGAAGTACGCCTTGATGGTCGCCGAGAGGTTGGCGCTCCCGCCCTCGAAGAGATTCCATCCGCCGTTGGGGAGCTGTCGGGACCGGAGGTAGGCAACGGCCTTGGCCTCCCGTTCCCGGTCGACCTGGTCCAGCAGGTGGCGGAGGACCAGATACTCCGAAGTGATGGTGCTGTCGGCCTCCAGCTCCCCCACCCAGTGACCGTCCTCGGCCTGGGCGCCAAGCAGGAAAGCCTGGGCCCGCTCGATGGCGGCGTCAACGGCTGGACGGTGCGACGTCAGTGTCTGCATGGGGAGTCGATCCCACCACAGGGCAAAGGGAATCCTAACATAGGGCTCGGAGATGAAAAAGTGAAGACACAACATTCCCGCACGAGGACCACTGGTCTGGATGTAAGGAATAGCCTTGAAAATTTCTGACCGCTTCGGTATGGTGCCTTTCGGACTACCCGGGTGCTATCATGCCGGGGCTCATCATGGCTGAGCTTCTCTCCCTCTTGCTGGGCACCGTCCTCCTCAGGCCTTACGTGTTCCTGTTCTTGGTGGTCTATCTTGTGGCGGCCATCCGCGACCTTGGGGGCCGGCGCACCCTGGCCTTCACAGGCTGGGCATGGGCCGTGGCCTTTGCCGCCGAGTACTCGTCGACGCGCACGGGCATCCCCTTCGGGCTCTACCACTACACGCAATCCACCCGGGGGGAGGAGCTCTACCTGACCAATGTTCCCCTCATGGACTCCCTCGCCTTCCCCTTCCTGGCCTATGCCGCCTTTTCCCTGGCTCGGCTCCTCTTGGGCACGGATCGCGGTCTCCGGGTCATTGCCCTCTCCGGTGTTCTGATGATGTGGCTAGACCTCGTGATCGACCCCTTGGCTGTGCGCGGGGATCGTTGGTTCTTAGGACGAGTCTTCTATTACCCTGAGGGGGGGGTCTACTTCGGGGTGCCGCTCTCCAATTTCCTGGGCTGGGTCATCCTCGGGTGGGTGATCGTGGGGGGGTATCAGGTCTTCGCCGGTCGCGTGGGCGAGCGACCCTCTCTTAGCCGGACCCTTTCCTGGGAGCGGCTCCTCGGCCCGGGCCTCTACTACGGGATGCTTGCCTTCGCTCTGGCGCTCACCTGGTGGATCGGAGAGCCTCTGCTCCTGGGCGTGGGAGTCCTGCTCCACGCCCCCGTTGTGCTCTTGTTGTGGTCCTCGAAGACCCTCAAGGCAGTCTCCCTCGGACGTGAGGCTTTTGCCCCGCATGCGATCGCGGATTTTCGAGACGAGGTCCGCCGGTCATGAGCGTGCCAATCTCTCAGATGTGGGCGGTGACGTCCTACGTGCTGAAGCAGAAGCTCAGAGGGAGGAAGCGCTATCCGCTGGTGTTGATGCTGGAACCGCTCTTCCGGTGCAACCTGGCGTGTGCCGGTTGCGGCAAGATTCAGTACCCGGCTCAAGTGCTGAAGAAGCATCTCACGGTCGAGGAGTGCCTCAAGGCCGTGGACGAGTGCGGCGCCCCCGTCGTGAGCATTCCCGGTGGAGAGCCCCTGCTCTACCCGGAGATCGGCAAGCTGGCGGACGCCCTGGCAGAGCGCAAGAAGTACGTCTATCTCTGCACCAACGCCGTTCTGTTGAAAGAGAAGTTGGAACAGGGTCTCTTCAAGCCGTCCCAGTATGTCAGCTTCAGCATTCATATGGACGGGCTGCGTGAAGAGCACGATGAGGCCGTGTGTCGTGATGGGGTCTACGACAAGGCCGTGGAGGGGATCGAGGCGGCTCTGCGGCGGGGGTTCCGGGTCACCACCAACACCACGCTCTTCAACGGCGCCTCGCCGTTGCGCGTGCGAGAGTTCTTCGACGAGATGATGGGCCTCGGCGTGGAAGGCATGATGCTGTCTCCCGGCTACAGTTACTCCAAGGCTCCTGATCAGGAGCACTTCCTCGGTCGTAGGAAGACCCAGGAGTTGTTTTCTCGGATCCTTTCCAATCCCACGCGGCGCTGGAGGTTCAATCAGTCGCCGCTGTTTTTACAATTCCTCATGGGCAAGCACGACTATGAGTGCACCCCCTGGGGCAACCCAACGTTCAACATGTTCGGCTGGCAACGCCCCTGCTATCTCCTGCAGGAAGGCTATGCCGAGACGTTTCGGGAGTTGATGGAGACCACCCCGTGGGAGAACTACGGCAGGAGGAGCGGCAACGAGAGGTGTCGCGATTGCATGGTGCACTGTGGCTTCGAGGCCACGGCGGTGGATGACACCTTTGGGAGCTGGAAGGGCTTCAAGAGTACGGTGGTCGCCACCGTCACCGGTAAACTCTAGGGCCGTGCCGATAACCGTCGCATCTCTGCGTCCTCGGTCGTGGCCGCTCCGAGCGCGGGCTTTGCCCGCGCAAGCCTGGGGGGAGGTTCGGAAGGGGGGCGTAGCCCCCCTCCGAGGTTGATGGCGATGACGCTCGAGGGCTGGGTGCCTGAACTCGGGGAGGGGCTCACTCTGGCCCAGGTGATCGATTTGGCCTTCGATTACCGGGGCAATACCACGGTGGTCAAAGTCGACGGCACCGAGATGGAGGGTTACGTCTTCAATAGGAATCGCGACGTGCCGGAGCCCTTCATCCAGATGTTCGATCTGGCCGGTAACGGGGCGTTCAAGGTCTTCTACTCGGAGATTCGGAACATCAAGTTCACCGGCAAGGACACCGCGGCAGGCAATTCGTGGAAGGTCTGGCTCGAGCGCAAGGAGAGGGAGAAAGCTGACAGCGCAGCAGCTTCCCCCTCCAAGGGTACGGCGTGACGGGGATCGTCATCCTCACTGCGGTCGAGTTGGAAGCGTGGGGCCTAGCTCGTGAGCTTGAGCTTCGGCCGCTCCCCCGGGCTCCCTACCCGTGTTTCGAGGGGACGCTCGCGGCAGGGCGCTTGGTCGTCGCCCCGATGGGACTCGGCGCCCGGTTCTTGCCTGATCGTTGGCCTGCCCTTGCCGCCGAGTTCTCCCCGGACCTCGTGATCTCTGGAGGGACCTGCGGGGCCTTGGATCCTTCCCTCAATGTGGGCGACCTGGTCCTGGCCCGTGAGGTTCTGACACCCCGGGGGAATTCGCTCCCGGTGAGCTCGGGAGTGGTGGAGGTGCTGGCCCGTGCCGCCACGGCGGCCGGCTCTCTGGCTCGCCTGGGGACGCTCCTCTGCGCCGAAAAGGTCATGACTTCCCCCGAGGCGAAATCCGAACGCTGGCACGCCACAGGTGCGATCGCAGTCGACCTGGAGTCCGGCCCCATCTTGGAGTTCGCCCGACGCCGTGGGCTGTCGGCTGGCGTGATTCGCGGGGTGTCGGACTCCGCAGATCAGCCGCTTGCCCCTGAGCTGCTAGACCTGGTGACTCCGGCGGGAGGGCTCCGCCCCGGGCGTGCCCTGGGGCTGGCCCTCACGCGGCCGCGCGTGTTGTCTCAGGCCCTCGCCCTCCGCCGGGGGGCCAGTCGCGCGATGAGAGCGGTCGCCCGGCTCCTTGGCCGTCTCTGCATGCCAGCGTCGGTGCATGCACCGGAGGTAGAATGATTCTTGGTCCGGCCCTCGCCGGGGAGTAGCGGATTCTCGGGAGCTTCGATGAGCGTCCTGGTGACCGGCGGCACTGGCTTTGTTGGCGCCAACCTCGTCCGCGAACTGCTCGCTGACGGCCACCGTGTGCGGGTGCTCGCTCGGCGTGGGAGCAGCCGGAAGGCCCTGGAGGGGTGTGAGGTTGAGCTGGTTGAGGGAGACCTCCTCGACTCGAGGTCGCTCGGGCGAGCGGTGGCAGGATCGAGGTGGGTCTTTCACGTGGCTGCCGACTACCGCCTCTGGGCTCCCGACCCCCAGGCCCTCTACCGGGTGAACGTCGACGGCACCCGGAACCTTCTCGAAGCCTGTGCGCGTTTCGGCCCGGAGCGGGTGGTGTACACCTCCACGGTGGGCGCCCTAGGGATTCCTGGCCACGGCACGCTGGGTACCGAATCCACCCCGGTAACGATCGAGGAGATGGTGGGTCCTTACAAGCGCTCCAAGTTCCTCGCTGAGCGGCTGGCCGAGGAGTTCGCCGCGGGAGGCCTTCCGGTTGTCATCGTCAATCCATCGGCCCCGGTGGGTCCCTGGGATGTCAAGCCCACCCCCACCGGCCAGATGATCGTGGACTTCCTCCGGGGCAAGATGTTCGCTACCCTGGACACCGGGTTGAACGTGGTTCACGTCGCCGATGTAGCCAGAGGGCACATCCTGGCTGCCGAGAAAGGGCGGGTCGGAGAGAAGTACATCCTGGGGCACCGGAACTGCTCCCTGTCTGAGATCTTCGGGCTCCTGGCGCGGATGACGGGCCTTCTGGCGCCGCGCTACCGGGTGCCATACCCGCTGGCGTGGATTGGCGCACTGTGCATGGAGGGCGCCGCTCGTCTGACCGGGCGGCCACCCCAGGCCTCGCTGACCGCCGTGAGGATGGCGAAAAAGCGCATGTTCTTCGATCCGAGTAAGGCCGTCAAGGAACTTGGCCTTCCCCAGACCTCCGTGGACCAAGCCCTCGGGGACGCCGTGGACTGGTTCGTCGCTCGCGGTTACGCTCCGGCGCCACGCCGGGAGGCTTCTGGCGCGCCGGCGAGATCGGCCCCGTGAACGCGGCGAAGCTCTGCTCATCCCTGACCAAGAAGAGCCGCTCGAATTTCCAGTACGCCTTTCTGTTTCTGCCGCGAGATCAGCGTGAGGCCATATACGCCGTATACGCCTTCTGTCGGATCGTGGACGATGTGGTGGACCTCGGGGGAGATGTGACAATCCAGCGGCGAGAGCTCGGGCGGTGGCGAGAGGAAGTTGCACGATGCTTCGAGGGGGTGCCCGAAGAGCCGGTCGCCCAACGCTTGGCCGAGGTGGTCAGGCGGTTCGCCGTCCCCCGAGCCGCGCTCGAGGCGATCATCGACGGGGTGGAGATGGATCTGGACCATTCCAACTACGAGACGTTCAACGATCTCTACCCCTATTGCTACCGGGTCGCCTCGGCGGTGGGCCTTTGCTGCATCCAGATCTTTGGCTACACAGATCTCCGCGCTCGGGAATACGCGGTTAATCTCGGGGTAGCGCTCCAGCTGACGAACATCTTGCGGGATGTTTACCCGGATTGTCAGCACGGCCGCGTCTATCTTCCTCAGGAAGACCTGCGACGCTTTGGCGTCGTCGTGGAAGACCTCAGGAGCGGCAACTACTCCGACCGGTTCGTCGGGCTCATGAGCTTCGAGGCGCGCCGGGCCGTAGAGTTCTACGACCGCGCCTGGGCGGTGCTGCCAGCGCAGGACGCGCGCCGCCTCTTCGCTGGGGAGATCATGGGGCGGATCTATTTTTCACTGCTCCGCACCCTGCAGGCCAGGGAGTTCCGGGTCTTCGGCGAGCGAGTCACGGTTCCGGTCTCGCGGAAGCTGGCCATCGCCCTCCGCTACTGGGCAGGGGCTCAGCTGCCCTGGGTGGGAGGTCGCCTGGGGTTCCCGGCATGAAGGCGGCCGTCTACCGTGCGTCTGGCGTCGTGGAGGGGAGAGACCCTGGCCCGGACCGACCGCCGGGCCCGGGGAACTCCTCCTCAAGGCCAGGGGGTGCGGCGTCGATCTCGTGCTGATCACCGCCGGTGGAGGGGATATACTGGCCGAGGTCCTCCGGCTGGTGAGGGACGGCGGGGCGCTTCACTAAAGTGTGCCTCACGGGGGAGGCGCGATGAAGGCAGTGGTCTTCTACGGGCCCGGGCAGCTCCGATACGAGGAGGTGCCGGTGCCGGCCCCACGCGAGGGAGAAGTGCTGGTGAGGATCGACGCTGCGCTCACCTGCGGCACTGACGTCAAGACGTTCCGCCACGGCCATCCCGTCATGATCCCGCACGTCCCGACCGTGTTCGGTCACGAGCTGGCTGGCACCGTGTCGGGGGTCGGGCGGGGCGTGCGATCCGTGCGCGAAGCGGATCGGGTGGTGGCTGCCAACTCGGCCCCGTGTGACGAGTGTCCGCTCTGTCAGGCGGGCAAGGCGAACCTCTGCGAAGACCTCCTCTTCGTCAACGGCGCTTACGGAGAGTACATTGTCATCCCGCCCCGGCTGGCGGCCAAGAATCTCGTGCGTATTCACGACGACCTCCCGGCGGCTCGCGCCGCCTTCGCCGAACCCCTGGCCTGCGCCCTCCTGGGAATCCACCGGGGGGGCGTGCAATCCGGGCAGACGGTGGCGGTCTTTGGCCACGGGCCCGTCGGCTGTCTCTTGACGATGGCAGCCCATGCCAAGAAGGCCCGGGTCCTGCTCGTGGGCAAGGCCGGCTGGCGACTGGAACGGATCCGGGACCTGGGGCTGGCCGAGTGCCTGGATGCCGCGGGAGCCCATGATATCGTTTCCGAGATCAGAGCTCTCACCGGAGGCCGGGGAGTAGATGTGGCGGTGGACGCCACCGGGCGGCCCGAGGTCTGGGAGCAAGCCATCACCAGCGTGGCCAGGGGGGGGACTGTGGTATTTTTCGGCGGTTGTCCCCCTGGCAGCGCCGTGCGGCTCGACACCCGACGGGCACACTACGACGAGCTAACCCTCGTCGGGGCGTTCCATCACACCCCTGAGGTGATCCGACAGGCCGTGGAGCTCCTGGAGTCGGGGGCGATCGTTCCTGACGGTCTGATTACTCACCGGATGGGCCTGAGTGAAGTTCCTAGGGCCCTTGAGATGATGGCGCGCGGCCAGGCGTTGAAGGTGCTGATCCGGCCGGAAGACGGAGAGGGGGGGTAAATGAGGCGATGGGGCTGGGTGGCGGGAATCGTGGTGTCCCTTGGCACGGCGGAGCTGGCACTCGGCTATGATCCCGCAGGAGAATTCACGCGAGGAACTCTCGTCGTTACCCCCCACGCGGGTGGTGGAATCATCAACAACGTTGAAGGGCACGAGCGGGTCACGACCATCACCCAGGTCAGCGGCACGATCCGGGTCTCTCTCCTTCCGCTGGACCCCATCGGGAAAGGGTTCTGGCATGGATCCCTGGAGACCGGGCTCGAGCCCTGGTTTCAGTACTACCCGGAGCAAGAGGCAACAGCTGAGGGACTCAAGGCTGCCTTTCGCTACCACTTCCTTGGTGTTTCGCCGCTCTTCCCCTACGTCGAGGTGCTGGGAGGCGGCGGGGGGAGCAGCCTCAACGTCCGCGAAGTCGACTCTGACTTCACCTTCGTGATGGAGGCTGGCGCAGGGCTCTCCTACTTCGTAGCTGAGGGGGTGGCCCTGACACTGGGGTATCGCTTCCAGCACATCTCCAACGGCAACGTGGACACCCCCAACCGGGGCTTCAACTCCGACACTGGCGTCCTCGGCCTGTCCTTCTTCTTTCATTAACAACTCGGAGGGGGGCTCCGCCCCCCTTCCGAAACCTCCCCCCAGGGTTGCGCGGGCAAAGCCCGCGCTCGAACGTCGTCTTCTCCGACCGCGGAGCACCCGCTCGCCCGTGCGGAATGGCGCGTGCGCGAAGTGCGGGAGAGCGCGGTATTGTGCGAGCGGCTATTTAGCTGAATTGAACGGGCGTCGCGGACGGGGGTATACTCGGAGGCGCTGAGGGTCGGCATGGGCAGCGAGATTGAGGGAATCGTCCTAGCAGGACCCCGGGGCTTCTGCGCCGGGGTCGAGCGAGCCATTGATGTCGTGGAGCTGGCCCTTCAGGTTTGCTCTCCTCCCGTCTATGTGCGGAAGGAGATCGTCCACAACCGCCACGTAGTCGAGGCGCTGCGTGACAAGGGCGCCATCTTCGTGGACGAGCTGGATGACGTGCCCGACGATGCCACGGTCATCTTCAGCGCTCACGGCATCGCTCCCGCGGTGCGTGAAAGCGCCAGGCGTCGGGGGCTCAAGGTGATCGACGCCACCTGCCCGCTGGTGACCAAGGTCCACCTGGAAGCCGTCCGGTATGTCCGCGAGGGCTACACCATCATCCTGGTCGGGCACGAAGATCACGACGAGGTGATCGGGACGACGGGGGAAGCGCCCGACGAGATCACACTGATCTCGTCCCCCGAGGAGGTCGACGTCCTGGAGGTCCCCAACCCTGACAAGGTTGCCTACCTGACGCAGACCACCCTTTCGGTGGATGACACACGGGAGATCATCGAGGCCCTCCGGCGCAGATATCCCTGGATCGTGGGACCCGCCAGGGACGACATCTGCTACGCCACTCAGAACCGGCAGGCGGCAGTCAAGACGGTGGCCGAGGAAGTGGACATCGTTCTGGTCATCGGAGCCGCCAACAGCTCCAACGCCAACCGTCTCCGGGAGGTCTCGGAGACCGTTGGGACCCGTGCCTATCTCATCAATGATATTCGCGAGATCAACGCCGACTGGCTCACGGGCGTGAAACGTGTCGGCATCACGGCCGGGGCCTCGACTCCGGAGTTCCTGGTCCGCGAAGCGGTCGCTGCACTCCGCCGGATGGGGGCGAGGGAGGTGCGGGAGATCAGCGCGGTGGAGGAGGGTGTCCGCTTCGGGCTCCCGCTCGAGCTGGAGGAGATCGCCAGGGCCCGTGGCGCGCCCCTTGCTGGGCGAATGGTCGTCTCCCGACAAGACTGACGGGAGCAGTCGGGCAGTGGGCGGCGGAACCGCCGCCTTATTTTTTGCCCGACCTGTCCGGCTCGGCGGTGTGGTTGCGCCTGGATGAGATGCGCCGGTAGGATGGGGGCTCGGAATGCCTCGGAGGTCCCGGAAAACCTCATGAGCACCACGCGGGGTTCAGCGTGAGCTTTGTCAGTCACGTCGAGTGCTCGGTTTGCTGTCGCGCTCATGATCCTGAAGCGCTCCTCACGGTCTGCCAAAGCTGCGGCCAGATGCTGCTGGTGCGCTATCGGCTCGACCGGGTGGCTCAAGCCGTCAGGAAGGCGGACCTTCAGGGGCGCGCCCCCGGCATGTACCGCTTCAGAGAGCTGACCCCGCTCGACGCTGGAGAGGAGCCCGTCACCCTCGGCGAAGGCGGGACGCCGCTTCTCCACCTCGGGCGCCTGGCCCGGCACACGGGTCTCAAAGCCCTCCTGGCCAAGGATGAGGGGCGGAATCCCACGGGGACCTTCAAGGCGCGTGGCCTTGGCATGGCGGTGACCAGAGCGCTGGGCCTGGGAGTCTCGGGTTTCATGACCCCTTCGGCAGGGAATGCCGGCGGCGCTCTCGCGGCGTATGGCGCGCAGGCGGGGCTCCCGGTGGCCGTGGTGGTGCCGCGAGAGACCCCCGAGGCCGCTGTGGCCGAGGCGCTCCTGGCAGGGGCCCGAGTCTTCATGGTGAACGGCTCCATTTCCACTGCTGGGCGGATCGTCGCTGCTAGTGCGCCGAGGCTCGGTTGGTTCGACATGTCCACGTTGAGAGAGCCGTACCGGCTCGAGGGCAAGAAGACCATCGGGCTCGAGCTGGCCGAGCAGCTCGGCTGGCAGGCGCCGGATCTGCTCATCTACCCGACCGGTGGCGGCACGGGCCTCGTGGGGATCTGGAAGGCGTACCAAGAGCTGGCAGCTATGGGATGGGTCAGCGGATCGCCACCGCGCTTCGTGGCTGTCCAGCCAGAAGGGTGCGCTCCGGTCGTCAGGGCCTGGCAGGCGAAGGCTGCCGAGACTGTCCCCTGGGAGCGCCCCGTCACTCATGCAGCCGGTCTCCGGGTACCCTCGCCGTTTGCGGGCCGCCAGATCCTCCGGGTTCTTTACGAAACCGGAGGGGACGCTCTCGCTGTGTCCGAGCGTTCCATCGTCGAAGCCCAGACGCTCCTGGCACGCCTCGAAGGGTTCTGGGTCGGACCCGAGGCTGCTGCCACCGTCGCGGGGCTGCTCTCGCTTCGCGACAGGGGAGCCCTCGATCCCGGTGCCAGAATCGTACTGCTGCTGACAGGCGCGGGATTCAAGAACCCGCCGCCTGCCCTTCCCGCTCCGGTCAGCCTGGTCGATGAGCCGGAGACCGCGGCAAGGCAGATTCAGGATCAGATCCAACCGGGCTCACAGGGACCGTCTGGGCAGCCTCCAGGAGGGTGTGGTAGAGTGTGAGCGGTCGTTGAGTCTTCGCTCGTCCAGGTTTATCACCGCGGCAATTCGGGGGAGGTAGGCATGGCTACTGATGTCGCCAAAGTCCGCAACCTCGCGTTCGTCGGCCACGGCGGGGTGGGGAAGACATCGCTCGTGGAAGCGCTTCTGTTCACGGCGGGCGCGCTCTCTCGCCTCGGGCGGGTCGAGGACGGGACGACGACCACCGACTTCGATCCCGACGAGATCAAGCGGCAGATCTCTCTCAACAGCGCCATCGCTTACTGTCACTGGAAAGGACACCGGCTGAACCTGATAGACACGCCCGGATACGGTGACTTCATCTCCGAGGCCAAGGCCGGACTGCGCGCGGCGGACGCGGCCGTCGTCGTGGTCGACGCGGTGGCTGGCGTCCAGGTCCGAACCGAGAACGTCTGGAAGTTTGCCAACGAGTGCGGCCTGCCGCGGCTGGTCGTGATCAATCGCCTGGACCGGGAGCGGGCGGATTTCTTACGAGCCCTCGACTCGGTGGCGAGACGTCTGAAGGCAAGGCTGGTGCCGCTCCAGATCCCGGTCGGTGCCGAGGCCGCCTTCAGGGGCGTGGTGGATCTCGTGAAGATGAAGGCGGTCGCCATGGCCGACGGCAAGCCCGTCGAGGCAGAGATTCCCGGCGAGCTCTCCGACCAGGCCAAAGAGTACCGGGAGAAACTTGTCGAGTCGGTGGCTGAGACTGACGACGAGCTGCTCGCGAAGTATCTGGAGGAGGGAACTCTTGGCGAGCCCGAGATGCTCAAGGCGCTCCGGCAAGGAATCGCCGGGGGAAAGGTGATTCCGGTGGTTTGTGCTGCGGCCACTAAGAGCATTGGCATCCACCCGCTTCTCGACGTGATGGTGGAGTCATTCCCATCTCCAATCGATCGGGGCGAGATCGAGGGGATCGAAGCCAAGACCAAGCAGCCTGTCCGGTGCGCTCCAGACCCGAAGGGTCCCGTGGCGGCCTTGGTCTTCAAGACTCTGAGCGACCCACATGTGGGAAAGCTCTCGCTCTTTCGGGTGTACTCCGGCAGCGTGAAGTCCGACTCCCAGCTCTTTAACTCGTCCAGGCAGGCCAGGGAGCGGCTGGGTCACGTCGCGTACCTCATGGGGAAAACCCAGAAGGGTGTGGACGCGCTGGGGCCGGGGGAGATCGGCGTGGTTGCCAAGCTGAAGGAGACCCTGACCGGCGATACCCTCACGGGCGATGCCCAGCCCATCGTGCTTCCTCGGATTACGTTCCCGGAACCGACCATCTCCTTTGCCATCCAACCCAAGAGCCGCGGCGACGAGGACAAGATCTCGAACGCCCTCGCGCGGGCCTCCGAGGAAGACCCGACCGTCCGCTCCCACTACGACCCGGAGACCAAGCAGCTCCTGGTCTCCGGGGTGGGCCAGCTCCACGTGGAGGTGGTCGTGGAGCGGATGAAGCGGAAGTACAACGTGGATGTCAATCTTCTCCCGCCCCGCATTCCATACAAGGAGACGGTGAGGGGCCAGGCCGAGGTGCAGGGAAAGTACAAGAAGCAGACCGGAGGCAGGGGACAGTATGGGGACGTCTGGCTCCGCATCGAGCCGCGTGAGCGCAGCGCGGGCTTCGAGTTCGAGGAGGAGATCTTCGGCGGTGCGGTGCCCCGAAACTACATCCCCGCAGTGGAGAAGGGAGTGCGCGACGCCATGAAGCGCGGCGTCATCGCCGGCTATCCGGTGGTGGACCTCAAGGTCACCCTCTACGACGGCTCCTACCACGAAGTGGACTCATCCGATCTGGCCTTCCAGATCGCCGGCTCAATGGCGTTTCAGAAGGGTGTGCAGGAAGCGGCCCCGGCCCTCCTCGAGCCGATCATGAACGTCGAGGTGACGGCTCCCACCGAGCAGACCGGAGATCTGATCGGGGACTTGAACGGGCGTCGCGGACGGATCATCGGGATGGAGCCGGCCGGAGAGACGACGGCGGTGAAGGCGCACGTGCCTCTTGCGGAAATGCTGAACTACGAGCCCAGCCTCCGGTCCCTGACGGGGGGGCACGGGGCCTATTCCATGGAGTTCTCCCATTATGAGGAGGTCCCAGCGTTTCTGGCCGAGAAGCTGATCGCCCAGGCCAAGGCGGAGAAAGAGAAGGGCGAGAAGCACTGAGTTCACGCCGCGAAGGCGGCACAGGCCGAAACACCTCGAGGGTCTATATTTCAGGCAGTTAGCCTCCCCCGAGCCTTGACACATGGCAAGCTGGCGTGGTAAGCTGAGCTGCTACTTCGAGAGCACATAGCGTCGCCTTCCGCCTTGCAGGAGGCGATACGTTTGATTAGTCAGGGGCTCAAGTCAGGACCCGCCAGTATGGGTGCCGAACAGATTAAGAAACTCTACGAGTCCATGCCCGAGCGGCTGGCCAAGGCGCGCAGCAAGTTCGGCCGGCCCCTCACCCTTTCCGAGAAAATCCTCGTCGCCCACACCGATGATTTCGACCGGCAGCACTGGGAGGGGGGCAAAGCATACCTGCGACTTAGGGTGGCTCGCGTCTCCATGCAGGACGCGACGGGGCAAATGGCCATCCTCCAGTTCATGCAGTCGGGAAGGAGGCGCGTGGCGGTTCCGAGCACGGTTCACTGCGACCATTTGATCCGGGCAGAGAGCGGCGCCTCGGAAGACATGAAGCGGGCGATCACCGAGAACAAGGAAGTCTACAACTTCCTCCGCTCCGCGTCGAAGAAGTATGGGATCGGCTTCTGGAGGCCTGGTGCCGGCATCATCCACCAGGTTGTGCTCGAGAACTATGCCTTCCCCGGCGGCCTCATGATCGGCGCCGACTCGCATACGCCCAACGGTGGCGGGCTCGGGATGCTCGCGATCGGGGTGGGCGGGGCCGATTGCGGCGAGGTCATGGCGGGGTTGCCCTGGGAGGTGCTCCACCCCAAGCTGATCGGGGTCAGACTGACCGGGAAGCTTTCTGGCTGGACAGCGCCGAAGGATGTGATCACCTATCTCTGCGGGCTTCTCACGGTCAAGGGGGGCACCAACAAGATCCTGGAGTACTTCGGCCCCGGAACCGAGTCCATCAGTGCCACCGGGAAGGGGACCATTTGCAACATGGGAGCCGAGCTCGGCGCGACGACCTCGGTCTTCCCCTTCGACGACCGGATGGCGGCCTACCTCGCGCTCACCGACCGCGCCGACATCGCGAAGTTCGCCGAGCAGTATCGAGAGCACCTGGTGGCCGACCCCGAGGTCCACGTGGCTCCGGAGAAGTTCTTCGATCAGATCGTGGAGATCGATCTCTCCGCCCTCGAGCCCCATGTGGCCGGTCCCCATTCGCCCGACCGCGCGCGTCCCATCTCCAAGCTGGGAGTTGACGTGCGCGAGAACGGCTGGCCGGCCCAGCTCAAGGCCGCCCTCATCGGCTCGTGCACCAACTCCTCATACGAGGACATGAGGCGGGCTGCCCACATCGCCATGCAGGGGCTCAAGGCCGGCCTCAAGGCCAAGATCCCCTTCCTGGTCACGCCGGGCTCGGAGCGGATCTTCCAGACCATCAAGCGTGACGGCATCATGGAGACCTTCGAGAAGATGGGTGGCACCGTGCTGGCCAACGCCTGCGGTCCGTGCATCGGCCAGTGGAAGCGGTCCGACGTGGGAACGAACGAGGCGAACTCCATCGTCAGCTCCTACAACCGCAACTTCCCGGGCCGCAACGACGGCAGCGCCGTGACGCTCTCGTTCCTGACCAGCCCGGAGATCGCCACCGCCCTGGTCTTCTCGGGGACGCTCGAATTCGATCCGGTCAACGGGAGCCTGACCGCTCCCGACGGCCGCCGGGTCCGCTTCACGCCGCCCGAGGGGCAGGAGCTTCCGAAGGACGGCTTCGCGAGGGGGCTCGAGGGGTACGAGGCGCCGGCCGAGGACAGCGACCAGGTTCAGGTGGAACTCTCCCCCTCCAGCGAGCGGCTTCAAGTGCTCGGGCCGTTCCCGCCGTGGGAGGGCAAGGACTTCACCGATCTCGTCATCCTGATCAAGACCAAGGGAAAGACCACCACGGATCATATCTCCCCGGCTGGCCCGTGGCTCCGCTTCCGTGGTCACCTGGACAAGATCAGCGACAACATGTTCCTGGGTGCCACCAACGCCTTCTCCGCGGCTCCGGGAGAGGGGACGGATGTCTTGATCGGTGAGCAGGGGCTGTCGATTTCTCAGGTCGCGAGGCGGTACAAGGCCAAGGGAATCGACTCCATCGTCATCGGGGACGAGAACTACGGCGAGGGCTCCAGCCGCGAGCACGCGGCCATGTCGCCCCGCTATCTCGGCGTCAAGGCGGTGCTCGTCCGAAGCTTTGCTCGCATTCATGAGACCAACCTCAAGAAGCAGGGGATTCTGCCGCTGACCTTTGCCGACCCGAAGGACTATGACCTCTTTGAGCAAAACGATCGGGTGAGTGTGGTGGGTCTGGCAGAGCTGGCCCCTGGCAAGCCCGTGACGGTTCGCCTGGAGAAGGCTGACGGCCGCTCCGTTTCGGTCAGCGCCAACCACAGCCTGACCCCCGAGCAGATCACCTGGTTCGAAGCCGGCTCGGCCCTGAACGCAACGAAATAACCGTCCAAGTATAAATTCGCGGTTCAAGCGCGGGCTTGGCCCGCGCAAGCGAGGGGGGAGGTTTCGGAGGGGGCCGCCGAGGC
>JBHIAB010000011.1:0-31926 GCA_046758385.1 Methylomirabilia bacterium
AGCCGGCCATACCCCCGTCGCTGCCACGGGTCCCGATGGTGCTCGGGGAACTCGGGGTCCGTCGCCACATGAGTTCACGAGCATTCCCGACGTCAACGATGTCCACTTCGCCTTCGACCGGTACGACATCCGCCCAGGCGACGCCCTGGTCCTAGACGCGAACGCCCGGTGGATAAAGGCCAACCCAAACCACCTGATCCTCGTGGAGGGGCACGCCGACGAGCGCGGGACCAACGAATACAACCTGGCCCTCGGAGAGCGCCGTGCCAAGTCCGCCATGAGCTACCTGATTGCCCAAGGCGTTCCGGCTGACAGCTTCAGGATGATCAGCTATGGCGAAGAACGACCGGCCTGCACCGACAAGAATGAAGGGTGCTGGGCCCAAAACCGGCGTGGGCACTTCCGCGTAAAGGCACAGTAGAGCACCGAGAGACCTCTCCCAAGTCCCGATCCACCTCAAGCTGGAACGCCCACAACCCCCCCCGTGGCCGCTCTAGCCGCCCACGCAGAAGACACCCTCGGCCCGTCTACCTCAGCCTGAGGAGACGGGCCGAGGGCTCTCGCCCCCCCGACCGTCCCGGACTTCCCAAGCCCTTCGCTCCCTGCCATTGTGGGTCATGCCCCGAGCGAAGCGAAGGGCCACATGTTATTCTTCGCCTTCGGCTCAGAATGACATGCCGAAACCGCCGCCGGCAGCAGGGCTTGCGCCGGAGCGCGCTTTGCATCAAGACCAGAGAATGACGTGCGCTACCTGACTTGAGCGCCGGAGGAGAGGTCCTTATCGACGGTAACGAGGGCAAGGGCCGAGCCTTCGACGGCCGCGAGGATCATGCCCTCTGATCTGATCCCCATGAGCGTGGCGGGCTCCAAGTTGGCCACGATCACGACCTTCTTGCCAACCAGCGCCGAGGGCTCGTAGTGCTCGGCAATGGCGGCGACCAGGGTACGCATCTCAGGCCCCACCCTCACGGAGAGCCTCAGGAGCTTTCGGGACTTCTCAACTCTCTCGGCGGCAACCACGTCGGCGACCCTGAGGTCAAGCTTGGAAAACTCTCCGATGGCGATGCGAGACTCGGGCGTCACAGATCCTCCCTTCTCACGGTGGCCGCTCCCTCCCTGACGGACGGGGCAGGGAGAACTGGGTTCTTCGACGCGGGGGAACAGGGCAGGAGCCTTTGCAACCCGGCTGCCCGGGGAGAGCTGCCCCCAGGCCAGATCGTTCAGTGTGAGTGTCTGCCCTCCCAGCCCCAGCAGTGCTTGAATCTTTTCAGCAGTCCGGGGAAGGAAGGCCGCCAGCAGGATGGCCAGGCAGCGAAGGGACTCTGCCAAGGAGTAGAGCACGGTCTCAAGCCGGGACCCCTTGGCCGGGTCCTTGGCCAACGCCCAGGGCGCGGTGGCGTCCACGTACCGGTTGATGACCCCGATGAACTCCCAGATGGCAACCAACGCCCGCTGGAAGGCGAACTCCTCCATGGCCTCGTCGACCTCGACCCGCGTCTTCTCCAACGACGCCTTGAGCCCCGACTCCCGGGCCGTGTCGGGACCGGGGGCGGGCACCACACCGCCCACGAAGTTGACCAGCATCGTCGTGGCGCGGCTCACCAGGTTGCCGAGATCGTTGGCCAGATCGGCGTTCAACCGCCCCACTAGCGCGTCCTCCGAGAACGTGGCATCCAGCCCGAAGGTCATCTCCCGGAGCACAAAGTAGCGGAAGGCGTCGTGGCCATACCGGTCGGTGAGGCCCAGGGCCTCCACGACATTGCCAACGGACTTGGACATCTTCCCGCCCGCCAGGCTCCAGTAGCCGTGGACGTTCAGGTGCTCGTAGACGGGGAAACCCGCGGCCTTGAGCATGGTGGGCCAGTAGACTCCGTGGGGCTTGAGGATGTCCTTGGCGATCAGGTGCTGGGCGTGGGGCCAGAAGCGTTCAAACTTCTCCGCTCCGGAGTCACCGAGAGCGGAGACGTAGTTGATCAGCGCATCGAACCAGACATACGTCACATAGTTCGGATCGAAGGGAAGCGGGATTCCCCACTGCAGCCGGCTCCGAGGACGGCTGATGCAGAGGTCCTCCAGCGGACCCCGGAGAAAGGCCAAGACCTCGTTCCTGTAGCGTTCGGGGCGGATAAAATCCGGCCGCTCCTCGATGTAGTTGACTAACCAATCCTGGTAGCGGCTCATCCGGAAGAAATAGTTCTGCTCCTTGATGAAGGTGGGCGGCGTCTGATGGTCCGGGCACTTGCCGTCCTGAAGCTCGCGCTCGGTATAGAAGCGTTCGCAGCCGAAGCAGTAGTTTCCCCCGTACTCGCCGAAGTAGAGTTCCCCGGATTCCCAGAGCTTCTGGAGGATGGCCTGGACCACTTGCGCGTGGCGGGCTTCCGTGGTCCGGATGAAGTCGTCATGCGTGATACCGAGGCGCTGCCAGGTCTCCCTGAAGGCCTGGGAGATCCGATCGGTATAGGCGGCGGGGATCTCCCCGGCCTTGGCGGCGGCCTGAGCGATCTTGTCACCGTGCTCGTCGGTGCCGGTGAGGAAATAGACGCGGTCTCCCGCCAGCCGCCGATAGCGGCACATGGCATCGGCGATGATGGTCGTATAGGCGTGGCCCAGGTGGGGCACCGCGTTGACGTAGTAGATCGGGGTGGTGAGGTAGAACGTGCGTTGCGCCATGGGGCGGCGGTCAACTCTCAAGGCGATTCGTGGGCCTTCCCTCCCAGGTCAGCTGCTCCAGCGGCACCTCAGCCTCGGTCGCATCCCGGAAGGCGACCAGCACCGTCCGCTTCAGGACCCGGATGGCCTTCACCGTGCCCTGCATGCTGCCACCGCCGCACGCGGCCTGGCAGGGGGATCCCACGCGGGGGAGGTAGGGGCGAAGCTCCTCGTACGCGGAGAACTCGTAGAGGAGACAGCACTTGAGCCGGCCGCAGTTGCCGAGCAGCCGGCTGTCCGTCAGCGGCATGTCCTGGGTCTTGGCCATCTTGACGGAGATCGGCTCGAACTTCCGGAGCCAGGAAGAGCAGCAGATTTGGCGCCCGCACGGGCCGACTCCGTCCATCACCTTGGTGACGTCGCGAGCGCCGATCTGGCGCATCTCAACTCGCGCGCGAAACTCCCTGGCGAGGTCTCGGACCAGCTCCCGGAAGTCGACCCGCTGCTCGGCGGAGAAGTAGACCACCACCTTCCGGCCGTCCGGCTGCATCTCCACATCCACAACCCTCATCTGAAGCCCACGCTGCCGGGCCCTGCCCTGCACGGTCCGTACTGCGCGGCTCTCCCGCTCTCGCCTCTCCTTCCACTGCTCGGCCTCGACAGAGGTGGCCGGGCGCAGCACCCTGGGGTAGACGCGGCCGCCCCTCATCTCGGAGAACGCGCGCTTGGGGCGACGGACCTCCCCCACGGCGGTGCCGTTGGGGGCCTCCACGACACAGAAGTCACCCACGTGGAGATCGAGGTCGTCCATCAGGTAGTCGTCGGCACCGACCGGCTCACGGACCCGGACGCCAATCAGATATTGCGCCGCGATCTCTACGACGTCTCCCCGCTCATCCATGGTCCGTCCCCTCGTGAATGACTAAGCCGCCCTCAGGGCCAGGCGGGTCAGCAAGACCTCCAGCGTAAGCCGCGGGGAGACATTCCCTTCGAGCGCCTTCCAGGCTTCCCGGCAGGCCTCAAGGTCTTCGACGATCACCTCCCACGAAGCGGCTCCCGCGGCGGTGGCAAGCTCGGCTTGGCGGTCACTCGAGATCAGAAGTTGCCAATTCCCGCCGGCCTTGGCGCAAAGGAGATCGCGGTGCCAGAGCCAGACCGCCTCGATGAGTTCGGTAACCTGCGCCCGGTCGCGCCCCAGCGCCTCCACGCGAGCGAAGAGTGCTTCGGGCCCCTGGGAGGCAATCTCGGTCAGGAGCGCGACGGCCTGGTCCCGCCGCTCCAGCAAGAGCGCGGGGTCCCGGGCCAGTGCCAGCCCAACCTGCCCCTGGCAGGCCCGGGCAAGGAACTCGGCGGTGACTTGGTCCAGCCCGCGATCCCTCAAGAGCTGAACGGCCTCAGCCAGCCCCAGCCTGGCGAAGCGGACGACCTGGCACCGGGAGATCACTGTCGCGGGGACAGCCTTGACGCGAGAGAGAACGAGAATCATCACCGTCCGATCGGGCGGTTCCTCCAGGGTCTTGAGCAGCGCGTTGGCGGTCACGAGACTCATCCGGTCGGCATCGTCCACGATGAACACCTTCCACCTGCCCTCATACGGCCTGAGCGCAGCCGACCGCTCCAGGTTACGAACCTGCTCGATCCTGATGCTCTGGCCCTCAGGAACAACCAGACGGCAGTCCGGATGCGCGCCCGCTTCCACTCGCCGGCAGGCCGAGCAGGAGCCACAGCCCGCTAGCCCCCCGGTGCCGCCGACGGAGGATCGGGCTGAGGGGCAGAGCAGAGCCTGGGCGAAGGCCAGAGCGGTCAGCTTCTTTCCGACCCCCGGCGGACCGACAAAGGCATAGGCGTGGGCCACGCGATCCGACTCGAGGGCTCGCGCGAGCAGCTCGAGTTGAGTGGCGTGACCCCGGATCTTCGTCACGGACGCCTCCGCAAGCCCTCGAGCAGCTCCTCCACGGCAGCTCGAACCTCAGCCTGGAGAGCCTCGGCTGACTGCTCGGCTCTGACGAGCACCACACGGTCCTTCCCCTCCCGCGCGATTTCCAGGTAGCCCTGGCGGACGCGCCGGTGGAAGGCCAGGTCCATCCTCTCGAAAGCATCGAGCGCGCGGCCGCTGACCCGCCGGATCCCGACCTCGGCGTCCAGATCGAGGAGAAGCGTGAGGTCCGGCCGGAGCCCGCCTGTGGCCAGGGCATTCAGCTCTCGGAGAGTCTGGAGCTCGACGCCCCGGCCGTACCCCTGGTAGGCCACGGTCGCATCGGCGTAGCGATCTGAGATGATGACCTCCCCGCGGTCTAGGGCCGGGCGGATGACGCGGGCGACGTGCTGCTGGCGAGCAGCCAGGAACAGAAAGACCTCCGTGAGGGGAGTGGGAGCAATCTCATCCTGCTCGAAGACGGCGCGAACCACCTCGCCCAGCCGGGTGCCATCAGGCTCTTTCGTCTCGCAGACCCCGTATCCCCGCCCTCTGAGCCAGTCGGCGAGCATCCGGCACTGGGTCGTCTTCCCGGCCCCCTCGACCCCCTCAACGGTGATCAGGACTCCTCGCATACGTAAATATGGATTATACCGCGCGGGGGAGTCCCGGTTCCCTCATGTCGCCAGGCCGTGAAGCGGAAAAATCGTGCGCCGGATAGCCTCCACCTGGTCCCGGGCGTAGGCTTGAGTGTTTCGCCTGGTCTCGGGCGGCACCGTTGCGGGATGGTCCCAAAGGGACTTCCCACGGAAACCGAACCGTTGCAGCTCCTGAAGCGCCGGACCGGGCAGCTCGGGTGGAAGCTCGACGGCGTTCATGACCGCCCACGCTGACGTCCACGCTCGGGCAACGTTCGGGAGATCGTAACCCCCGCCCCCCAGCGCCACCAGTCGCGGCGCGAGATCCACGATCCGACCGACGATGCGCGTGAACCCCTGGACAGAGAAGGCTAGACGGGTCAGCGGGTCCGTCCGGTGGGAATCGATCCCGAGCTGGGCGACGACCACATCGGCCCGAAACGCCTGGATCAGCGGCGGTACGACCGCTTCGAAGGCCTCGGCATACGGGTCGTCGTCGGTGAACGAGTCCAGAGGCAGGTTCACCGAGTAGCCGCGTCCCGACCCCTCCCCCAGCTCATCGGCGAAGCCCGTCCCTGGGAAGAGCCGGTCGCCGCGCTCGTGGGTGGAAATGGTAAGGACATCGGGATCCCGGTAGAAGGCGAACTGAACTCCGTCGCCGTGGTGGGCGTCGATATCCACGTAGACCACACGCCAGCCGCGATCCCGCAGCAAGAGGATTGCCAGCACTGGGTCGTTCACATAGCAGAACCCCGAGGCCCGGTCGGGCCTGGCATGATGGAGCCCCCCCGCGAAGTGAAACGCCCGCTCCACCTCCCCGCCAGCTACCAGCTCGGCAGCGAGGAGCGAGCCACCGGCGATCAGGCTCGAAACCTCCCACAGACCGGGAAAGACGGGGTTGTCGCCGAAGCCCAGACCGTAGCGCGCAGCGCCGGGAACACTGAGGCCGGTGCTCACGGCCTTGAGAACCTCGAGGTACTCGGGGGTGTGGAAGCGGGCCAAGACTGTCCCATCGGCTAGCTCGGGCACCCGATGTGCGGCGTGGGGAGGACCCGTGAGGCCATAGGCCTCCATGACTCGCCAGGTGAGGCCGAGACGCTCCATCCGGAGCGGATGCTCCCGCCCGTAGTCGTAGCGCCCGTAGGCCTCGGTGTAGATCAAGGCGGTCTTCATGACGCTACCGGCGCCGGCTCCGCCCAGGCCGCGCCCACGTTCCGCTCTTCCCCCCAGACTTCTCCAAGAGACAGAGGTCGGTGAGGACCATCCCCTTGTCGACCGCCTTCACCATGTCGTACACAGTCAGCCCGGCCACCGAGGCTGCGGTGAGAGCCTCCATCTCCACACCGGTCTTGTCCGTGGTGCGAACGCGGGTTTCGATGCTCAGGGTGGAGCGCTTCTTGTCCAGGGAAAAGGCAACCTCGACCCCGGTAATCCGGAGCGGGTGGCAGAGTGGGATGAGGTCGGGGGTCTTCTTGGCGGCTAGGATGGCGGCCGTGCGAGCCACCCCTAGCACATCGCCCTTGGCAACCTGCCCCCCCTGGATGGCCGCCAAGGTCTCGGCCTTCATCTTGAGGACACAGCGCGCCACGGCCTCCCGGGCAGTTTCAGCTTTGGCCGTGACGTCCACCATGCGGGCTTCTCCCGCTGGGGTGAGATGGGAGAGCCCTCGGAAGGACGGCTCTCCCCGAGCCGGCGGCATGGGTGCTGACCGGGACCGGCTCAGGCGCTGGGCTGGGGGGAAGAGATCTGTCCAGCCTGCCGGACGATTGCCTCCATCCGATCCTTGGCCATCAGCTTGAGCTTCTTCAGCTCGCTCATCCGCCACTGCTGATCAGCAGAGATAAACGGGCGAGCTCGGAGCTCACCCAGCTCCTGTTCGTACCCTTGATGCTCCTCGCGGAGCTTGCAGAACTCCCCGTTTTCCGCCACGAGCCGTTGGAGCAATGCCTCGCGATCGGGCATGGGCACCTCCCTGTTTGCGCTCACCGGAGGGTTAGCCAGTCATCCTCACAAGTGGCCAAAAACAAAGAAGCCAGCGACCCTTCGGGCGCTGGCCTCAAACACGATTGTTAACCCCACGCGGCACTCCGGCCCCCCTTCTCTGCAGCTCGGCCTGCCTACACCTTTTTTTAGCAGACGCGCGGCCGCGCTGTCAAGCATTGCGCGCGGGAACGCTAGGCGCGGCCGTGTCGGATCAGGTGGGGGGCGGTGGCCTTGAAGACGGCCGTGACTCGGGCCCCCTTGCCAAGCCCGAGCTCTTCCACCGAACGGCGAGTGACCAACGCGACGAGGGGGAACCCGCAGTCCACTACGACCCTCACGTACGAGGTCACCGGGGTGAGCCGTACCACCGTGCCGCCCAGATGGTTCCGGGCGGTCGACGTCAGGAGTGGGGCATCGCGAGGCATGAGCGTGACTTCTTCGGGCCTGAGGCAAAGCCTGACGCGCTCGCCCGCGGCCACCTCGGCGGCGACCTCGATCTTCTGCCCCCCCGCCTCCAAGACAGCCAAGCCTCGCTCGGCTGAGAGCACCGCGCAGTCGAGGATCGTCTCCACCCCGACGAACCGGGCGACCTCCTCAGAGACGGGAGCACGAAACAGCCGGGAAGCCTCATCGACCTGAAGCACTCGGCCACCCATCATGACGGCTACCCGGTCGGCCAGGGCCAGGGCTTCCCCACGGTCGTGAGTGATCAGGACGGTGCTGATCCGATCCTCGCGGAGGATCACTGCCAGATCGTTGATCAAGGTTTCCCGCGTCGGCTGGTCCAGCGCCGAGAACGGCTCGTCCATGAGAAGGAGATCGGGCCTCAGCACGAGTGCTCTCGCCAGGGCGGTCCGTTGGGCCTCTCCTCCCGAAAGCGTCCGGGCCTGGCGGCTCGCCAGGGGGGCAATTCCGAACCGATTGAGCCACGCCTGGACCCGCGGGGCGATCTCCGAGGGCGGCACATGGCGGAACCGGAGACCCAGCGCCACGTTGTCAAAGACGGTTGCATCGGTGAGGAGCGGATCCTGGAAGACACTGGCCATCTTCCGGCGCAAGGAGAGGGCGCGGCCCGTGCTCACCGCCTCCCCGCGAAACCGCACCTCGCCGTCCAAGGGCGCCTCGAGTAACCCGATCACCCTGAGGAGGGTCGACTTGCCGGCGCCGTTAGGACCGATGACCGCGAGGATTTCTCCCGGCAGAACCTCGAGCTGCGGGACGTCCAGGACCACCCGGTCGCCGTAGGCGACTTGGATCCCGACGAGCTCCACCATCCCGCTCATTCCGAGGGCAGCACCTGGAGAGAGCCACGATGCAGCGAGATCTGCCAGTGCCGGTCACGAGATAGCTCGAGGATCTCGTGGACGAGTTTGGGAACCTCGATCTCCAGGTCGTAGAACCCCTGGCTTGGCTCCCCCGGGACCTCCAGCCGGAAGAAGAGGGCCCAGAGGGTGCCCTGATCCACCTCTCCCACTATTTCTCCATTCATCACGTTCATGTGGTGAGGATCGGGGCCCGGGCGGTCCTTCCTGATGAGGCGGACGTACTCGGGGCGTATGAAGAAGGCCAGCGAGGTGCCCGGCGGTGGCAAGTACAGGCGCGAGGGGGAGTTCACCGCCTCCAGCGTCTGCCCGCGCCACCGGAGATGAATGATCTCGGGGGTGGCCTTCACCACGGTCCCCCGGAGAAGGTTCCGCACCCCGATCAGCCGCGCCACCTGCTCGGAGGGCGGCTGCCAAAGGAGCTCCGACTTGGCCGCGGCCTGAAGCACGCGGCCTTCGGCATAGACGACGATCCGGTCAGCGAGCTGATAGGCCTCGGCCAGATCGTGAGTGACCAGCACCGTGGCCTTCCCCCACTCCCGAATGATCCGCCCCAGCTCTTGGCGGAGCTGAAGACGAAGCGGAGCATCCAGGGCCGAGAGGGGCTCATCCAGGAGGAGGAGCTCTGGATCCACGGCGAGCGCACGGCCAAGGGCGACGCGCTGCTGCTGGCCGCCTGAGAGTTCCCGAGGATAGCGCCGTTCAAGGCCGCCGAGGCCGAGACGCTCCAGCACCATACCGGTCCTCTCAACGCGCTCCTTCCGGGGCCGGCCCCTGAGACCGAAGGCGACGTTTTCTTCGATGGTGAGATGGGGGAAGAGGGCATAGCCCTGAAAGACATACCCCAGGTGTCGAGCCTGGGGAGGCAGATTCAGCCGCGCATGGCTGTCGAAGAAGACGCGGCCATTCAACACGATGCGCCCGCGATCCGGACGGACCAGGCCCGAGAGGCAGTGAAGGGTCAGGCTCTTGCCCGAGCCCGATGGCCCGAAGAGGGCCACGACAGGCTCGTCGGCCTCCCAGCTCGCCTCCAGCGTGAACCCCGGCAGACGCTTCGTGACCGACAGGGAAACCATCAGTGCATTCGGAGGGGGGCTCTGCCCCCCTTCCGAGCCTCCCCCGTTGGTTCGGGCAAAGCCCGCGCTCGAAGCGGCCCTACTTCAATGCGCTTGCGCCACCGTCGGGCGGGCGACGTACTCATAGCGCTCGGAGCGCTGCGGCGTCCTGCGCTTGGCCGCCTGCTACGGCTCGTCGAATGTCGCTCGGCAGGGCATCCCCGGCACATGCAGAAGCCGTAATTTGCTATAGACCGGAGTCTCGGCATCGTTGCGTCGTAACGGACCATTTAGTAGCGGAGGCGGGCGACCCGGCTCAGGCCAAACAGCAGGACGGCGACCAGGCCAATGGCAACGAGCGCCAGCGCATTGGCCTCTGCCATCTCATAAGCCTGGACGCGGTCGTAAATCGCCAGAGGAAGCGTCTGGGTCCTGCCGGGGATGTTGCCCGCGATCATGAGGGTGATGCCGAACTCCCCCATGGCCCGGCAGAACGCGAGCACGGTCCCTGCCAGGACCGAGCGCCAGGCGAGCGGGAGCGTCACGACCCAGAAGATGCTCCACTCCGAGCGCCCGAGGGTTCTCGCAGCCTGCTCCAGCCGCTGGTCGACCGTCTCGAACCCTGCTTGGGCAGACTTGATGAGCAGAGCAATGGATCCGACACACGCGGCCAGGACGGCGGCGCGCCAGGTGAATGCCAGCTCGATCCCCAGGCCTGCCAGCACCCGGCCCACCGGTCCCGGCGCCCCGATGACCACCAGGAGGTAGTAGCCCAGGACGGTGGGCGGCAGGATCAGAGGAACCACCACCAGCGCCTCCAGGAGGTCGCGCCCCGGGAAGCGCGTGCGCGCCAGCAGCCAGGCAACCGGGACCCCCATGAGGAGCGTCAGAGTGGTGGCGGCCAAGGACACCTTGAGAGACAGCCAGACCGGAAAGAGATCCATGAACGGGTCAGAACTCCCCAGGAAGAAGGAAGCCGTACCGCTTCATGATCGCTCGTCCCTCCGGTGCGTTGACGAACTTGATGAAAGCAACTCCGAGCTCCGGGTGTGCGCTCCGGGTGACGACTGCCGCAGCCTGGTTCAGGGGCGCATACAGCCTCCCCTCGACCAGCGTCCAGTCTACCTCAGGAACGTTGGCGACGGAGAGCGCGACGATTCCCGCCTCGGCGGCCCCAAGCTGAATGAACTGCAGCGCGTGACGGATATTCTCACCGTACACCAGCTTGGGCTTTACCGCCTCCCACACGCCGGCCGCCCGCAGCGCTTCTTCTGCCGCCTTGCCGTACGGAGCGTGCACAGGGTTGGCGATCGCCACGTGGCGAATCTCGGAACTCAGGAGGTCTTGAAGCTCGGTGAGCTTGGGCCCGAAGCGTTTCGCAGTGGCCAGGACAAGCCGACCCTGGGCGTAGAGGGCCAGGGTTTCCGGGATGAGGACTCCCCGGGCGACGAGCCGCTCCACAAAGCTCTGGTCAGCGGCGAAGAAGACGTCCGCCGGCGCACCGTGCTCGATCTGCCGGGCCAGGTTGCCAGTCGAGCCGAGGACCAGAATGACCCTCACCCCCCGCGCCCGCTCGAATCGCGGAGCGATCTCCTTGAAGGCGAAGGCGAGGTCGGAGGCCGCGAACACCGTGATGGCGGGCTGCGCCGGCGCCTTGGCCACCGGCGCGAACGCAAGCAGCGTCGCAACAAGCGCCCAAAGTTTCATCTCCTAGAGAAGACCGTTCGCTTTGAAGCTGAAGGGAGTAGTTTCACCTATTATCAGGTGGTCGAGGAAGCGCACGCCCACGGTCGCCGCGGCTGACTTTAGCGCCTGGCTCAGGTCCCGATCATGGTCCGAGGGCGTGGGGTCACCGCTGGGGTGATTGTGGACGACGATGAAGCCGCTGGCCTTATGGGCCAGCGCCCGTTCGATCACTTTCCGGGGATACACGACCGACTGGTCCACGGTCCCACGCTGGAGGCACTCCGTGGCCATTACCGCGTTCTTCGCATTGACGAAAGCAACGTGAACCTCCTCCTCCGGCAGGCCCTTCAGCCTGGCCTGGAAATAGGCAGCGGCATCCCCGGTGGACCTGAGCAGGGTCTTCGCACCGCGGGCGTCCGCGAGAAAGCGCGAGGCGAGGGGTCGGATCAAGGAGATCAGCGTCGCCGCTTGCGAGCCGATCCCGTCTATTTCTTCCAGGGCTGGCGGGTCGGCCTCGAACACGCGGGCCAGCGTCCCGAATCGTTCCAAGAGCTTTTTCGCCGGAAGCTTGGTGCCCCGGCGGGGGATGGCAAAAGTCAGGAGGAGTTCCAGTAGCTCGTAATCCTGAAGCGCCCCTTCGCCGTTCAGCCGATAGCGAGCCCGCAGTCTCGCCCGATGCCCTTCTGCGTACTCCTTCCCCTCTTTCCCGTCACTCACCGTCATGCTCCCATCTTGGCGCTATTCCCGTTTGTGCCCGCCGTCCAGCCGTACTCCCCCATTCATTACCCCATTGTTGAAGTTATTACCCTATTCGGCGCCACCGGGCACCGCGGCCCCGCCCCAGACAGACGATACGCTTCTCCGCCTGGAGCGCGCGGAGCACGAGGCGGATCATGTCCCGGCTCACCCCAGGGCAAGCCCGCTCGACGTCGGAGATGGCGAATTCCCCCGGGAAGGCGAGGATGGCACGGCGGACCGTTTCGGTTTTGGCACCTCGCGGGGCGCGGACCGCGCCCACCCGCTGCTCGAATTCCCGGTAGGCTGACCGCAAAATCCCGAGGAAATACGACCACCAGGGGAGGAGATCGTGCGGGGCCACGTGCCAGCCGTCGGAGGAGCCCTTGAGGGCTTCGTAGTAACTCTCCTTGCTATCCTCGATCAGACGTTCCAGGCTCACGTAGCGCCCCACGTGAAAGTCGTGGTGGTAGAGAAGAAGTAGCGTAAGGAGGCGCGACACCCGACCGTTCCCGTCCCGAAAGGGATGGATGCAGAGAAAGTCGAAGACAAAGCTGGCCGCGGCCAGCACCGGGGGGAGCAGATCCTGGTCCGAGGCATGGCGGTATCCCAAACAGAGCTGCTCGACCGCCGCTGGAGTCTCCCGCGCCGCGACGGGGCGAAATCGCACGATCCGCCGTCCATGCGGAAGGACCTCCATGATCTCGTTGTCTCGGGCCTTCCAGTGGCCGGCATCACCGGCTCCGGCCTGGGCAATGGCATGCAGACGCTGAATCATTTCCGGCATGACGGAGATCGCCCCCGGGCCCGTGTGGATCCAGTGGAGGGCATTCCGATATCCGACGATCTCCTCCTCGGACCGGTCCCGAGGCCGCGCCCTGCCGAGCAGCAGAGGGCGGAGGCGGCCCGGCTCCACTGTCACCCCTTCGATCCGGTTTGACGACTCCGTGCTCTCGATGATCGCCAGCTCCCGAAGGCTCCGGAGGACCTCGGGGCTCTGCTTCTCATATAGGTCTTGCCGGCCCTTGGATTCCATGACCGTCCCGAGCTGCCATGAGACGCCGAGCGGGATCGTCGCGTCAACAAACCGCTTTGGATCGAAGGATTTCATGTTGTACTAAGCACGTCTTCTAGAATCTCGTCCTGACCGATCGCGATGTCCATCAGGTTACGATCAGCCGCACTCCAAAGCCGGCTACAAACGGAGAGGATACGTTCTTTGTACGGATCCATCTCCTGAGATATGGGAGCACCGCCAAGCGCATGGACGAGCTTGTCTAGGTCGTGAAGGAGCGCAAGGTTTCGTGCCTTAAGAATCTGCCGCATCCTTCAAACGTCGCCCAGGATGCGGCTGATGTCAGAGTGCGCGTGCTGCTCAAGAAGCAACCGCAAGTCACGGAGACAGTTGATCAGGTCTTTTTGGTCCTCGAATCGCCGCGACAGAACCAGAGTACGCACCTGCGGAAATGAGGCGGTATATAGCCCAGGCGGGCAAGGCCACTTACCCTTGACAGAAAGGAACCTTTGGGCCAGTTGTCCCAGACGCGGATCTGCCCCGAGCACCGTACCATCTCGATGACGCTCGGCATCCTGAACGACGGCCTCAAAGCGATCAAGGAACGTAACCAGGTGCATCCGGGCCTTACGTACGTCGTCATCACGAGAGGAGTCATCAATCCCCGCGAGAGTCAGCTTTGCACGAATCGACAGCGTGTTGATTGCCGACACGACCTCATGAACTCGTTCGAAGCTCTGCGCGATCACCCACTCATTGTTCTTCAAGACCCAATCCTCCTTGCAAGCTTGGCGAGTGACCTGGGACCCACGCCGTCGGTGACAGCTATCCAGCTACCGGATGCGTCTGATCTCCCGCGCAGCCCCGATGTTGAGTTGTTTGTCAACTCAATAAAGATTATGAAATGCGTTTGGGAGGGTTTTAGAGTGTAAGTTCCTGTAACTATTGGTATTTCTGCTCCCAAAAATCAGGTGTGGTTCGGACACCGGCCTCTGACTAGCATATCTTCCGACCACACATTGGCCATCCCCTTCCGACCTTAACCCTTCTTCTCCCTCGTGTTGGAACCCGAAGGCCCTTTGCCTGTCTCACTTCTTGCACGCCCGCTGCGGATGCGGTCAAGAAGGGTGGAGGCAGGTTCATCGTTGGGGTCCTGGGGGACGAGTCCGCCTCGGAAAGCTCGAGCCAGGATGGATTGCTCCAAGTTCTCCGCCCGCCGTCTAGCCGCCTCGACTGCCGCTTCAATGGCATCGGCCTGGACGAAGACCTCATCAATTTTGCAGATGATCCACCGCTGCTCATCCATTGGTGGAAGCGGGAATCGAAGCCGCTTCAGCAACGGAGTATTAAAACCCGGTCGTGTTGCCCCACGAGCTGTTTCGGTGATTTCATCCCGGATTGTGAGGAGACCCCGGAAGACAAGGTAGAGATACACGGGGTCACACACACTCCTTTCAACACGAACCCGAAGAAGATGGTAAGACATCAACCAGCCTTTCGCGCATTCTGGTACCACTGCCGACCGTCCCACCGTCCCGGAGCGCGTAAACGCGACGTCTCCAGGCTGTAACGTGTAGCGCCTCAACCTATGTGCTTTCTCCGGCGCAACGTGATCTACTTTATCCAAGTGCAGCTTCCCCCACAGGACGTTTCCAATCGCGACTACGGGAACCCCTTCAGGCACGAATTCCTTCGACGGCAGTTCAGCACCAAATGGACCCGTCAAGACTGGGTCACCATCCAAGCAGCCAACTTCGGAAACTGTTGTGTACTCCCATCCCTCCGGGAGATCTTCCAGATCATTACGATCAACGGGATCAGGCCCCTTGTATTTGGCTTTCCGAGGATCTTTGCCTTTGGTGCGCCGGTCTTCGTCCCATTTATGGCGGCGCTCGGTGCGGATGCGTTCCAAGAACGCCGAGGCGGGCTCAATATTGGGATCTTGCTCGCGCCAGTCGCGGGTAAGGTCGCCACGGAACGCGGCGACGAGGACCGATTGGCGGAACTTCTTCAGCAGGGGTGGGATCCGGCCCAGAGCCCGGCGGGCCGTGCGGCTCCGTTCGAATAGGGCCTCGATCTTCGCCACGATCCGCCGCTGTTCCCGCAACGGCGGGAGCGGAATCGGAAACTCTCCAAGCACCGACCTTGACACCTCAAGATAGGTCGTCCCGCTTGCCAGGACTTTGATCTCCTCAGTGAATTTCTTCAGACAGTAGGCAAGATACAATGCATCCACAGCGGCCGAGGGAATGAGGTTGGCAAAGCCTTGATTTGTAGCCATAGGCCGCGCCGCTATGCCGATCTTCCCGATACTAGCGCGCGAGGAAAAGAGTACGGTCCCCGCCGGGAGTAGTTGCGCTGAACTTTTCAACAGGCCCAACTCGCTTATTCGAGTGTTCGTATCGTTGACAGACAAGATGCGATCTTGATCGATGTCAGTCGGCGTCGCCCAGGGAATCGTTCCAGCGTCGTAAAACTCCCTCCGGTCACGCCTTGGCGTGCCTCCTCCTACTACACTTGCAAGAAGGCCGAGCGGTGCCCGATTCCACCCGGGCGGCAGGTCGTCCTGATCGTTTTGAGCCAAGCCGGCGTTCATCCTCCCCGGGACCCGCTCCTCACCGGACACTACGCCTCCTCATCAAACGAGGGCTCGTGGATCCTGAGCCGGCCGGGCTCGACGATCCAGAGGTGGCCTGACGGCGTGCCGGTAGCGAGAGCATTGACCAAGGTCTGAACGAGGATCCGCATGGTGGGGAAGAGATTGTCCGAGTTTGAGTTTCATGCGGTTTGTTTGATTGGAATATCCACATAGCGCTCCCGGGCCATCTCGGCAGCGTAGGCGAGTGCAGCTCTGATATCTTCTTTGGTCAATGAGGGGTATGCTTCAAGGATCTCCTCTTCGCTGGAACCAAACGCCAGGTTGTCCACGATCAAGGATACCCAAATTCTGGTCCCCTTGATGCAGGGCTTGCCGTGGCACACGTTGGGGTCAATCGAAATGCGTTCTCGCCAGTCCTTCACGTCGTAACCCTCCTCGTTTACTTCCCGTTTTCCTGGAGCTTGAGCGCCAGATCCCTGAGGGCGTCGAGGGCGGTCTCCAACTGAGTGACCGCCTCGCTGACCAGGTCTTCAGGTTCCGGCAGGTCGTCGGCTTCCTCGAGCGACTCGTCCTTGCGCCAGAAGATGTCCAGGTTATCGTCCCGCTTGGCAATCTCGTCGCGAGTGAATCGCCTGAAACGTTGGGTCTCGGTGCGAGGCTTGGCGTAGTAGCAGGCCTCGAAGTCCTGGAAGTAGTCGGCGGTCAACGGATGGGGCTTGGTCACCTTCTCGACGTTGGTACGCAGGTCGTAGATCCAGATCTCCTCGGTCGGCTGGCCCTTGCGAAAGAAGAGGATGTTGGCCTTGACCCCAGGGGAGTAGGGAGTAAAGGTACCGATGGGCAGGCGCAAGATCGTGTGGAGATCGCAGTCGGTCATCAGAAGGCGCCGGACGTCACGGCCAGCGTGGTCTTCGAACAGGACGTTGTCTGGGAGCACCATCGCCGCCCGGCCGCCGGGCTTCAGGATATGCATGACGTGCTGAAGGAAATTGAGCTGTTTGTTAGAGGTCTGGACGGTGAAGTCGTCGCGGATAGGCACGTCGCCGCTCCCCTTGGTGCCGAAGGGAGGATTGGTGAGGATGCAGTCGTAGCGCCTGCCGGCGTGCGGGCCCTCGGCGAGGGAGTCGCCGTAGTAAATCTCTGCTTCAATCTCGTGGAGATAGAGGTTCATCATGGCGAGGCGCCGGGTCTCCAGCACGATCTCGCCGCCGGAGAAGGTGCGCCTCTGGAGCCGATCGCGGTCCTCCCGGCGCAGATCCGCCCCCTCATGTGTCTGCCCCATGAGCCACTCATACGCGCCAATGAGGAAGCCTGCCGTCCCGCACGCGGGGTCGTGGATGGCGAAGTCAATGGCCGATTGCGGACCTCGCATTGGGGATTGGGGACGGAAAAGATCAGGGAGAGTACACCGGACGACGGCCCTGATCGCCTCGCGGGGAGTGAAGTACTGACCCGCCCCCTTCTGTTCTGCGGCGTACTTCTGGAGGAGCCCCTCGTACGCCTGTCCTTTGAGGTCCACATCCAGGGCCGCCCACTCGGTCTCGTCAATCAGGGCGATCAGCTTCTTGAGATTGACCGGCTCGCGGAACTTGGAGAGGGAGCCGGCGAAGACGTCTCCCAGGATTCCCCGCTCCTTGCCCAGCCGGCGAAGCATCTCGACGTAGTGATCCAAAAGGTCGGTGCCCGAGCGCTCCCGGGTGGAGGGCCACCCGCATCCCTCGGGGACGGGAAGGCCCTTCTCGTCGGCGAGCTTCAGAAACAGCAAATAGGTGAGCTGTTCAATGTAGTCGCCGTAGTTGATCCCGTCGTGGCGCAGCGTATTGCAGAACCCCCAGAGTTTTTGGACGACGTCGCTCATGCCGCCATGGCCTCGTTGATCCGGTTCAGGAGTCCATCCAGGAGGCCGTCAAACGCCGCGTTCGCCCGGCCCCAGGCGCCGCGTCGCGAGAAGGGAATGGTGTTGAAGTCAGCCTTCTCGATGACCAGGTTCTCGACCAGGTGGGCCTGGATGAGTTCCAGCCAGCTCTCTTGCTCCGGTGTGAAGGTTCGGCCGGTCCGGACGCGAGCCATGGCCCTGTTGACCCGCTCCTCGGCGGCAACCAGGGGCTCGCCCTGCGCGGCGTGGCGGACGATCGAGATGATGTCGGCGAGAGCGTTCTGGTACGCCCGGCGGAGGTTCGGTTCGGTGAAGCGCTCCGGCCGGGCCGCGAGCTTCTCCCGGAGCTCTTTCAAATGCTCGATTCGGAACTCGGCAGGCCGGTCCAGGAGGATGCGGATCGCTTCGATACGATCGGGGTTCTCCTTCACGAACCGTTCGAAGGCGATCAGATGATCTTCCGGCTTCAGGTCCCGCCCATCAGCCGTCCTGAACAGAGGCTCGGATACCACGAGGTCCTCAACGGTGTCGGCCACGATGAACGTCCGCGGCGCCCTGGGATAGTTCTCCAGATAGTCCAGAAGAGTCTCGTCCTGCAGTAGAGCCATGGTCTCCGGCCAGTTCCGCTCAAGACGCTCAGGGAGAGACCGAGCAAAGTCGCCGATGTCCTGGCCGGAGAGCAGAACCCCAAATTGGGTTCTCCCTTCCGCCGAAACGTTTTTGGCGATCCGCTGCAGGCGCTTGACCAAAACCCTGGCGTTGTAGTTCCGATCCCGATTGTTGTAGATGGCCTCGACGATCTCCCGGATGAGTCGCGTGGGTTTCGATGGGGGATCGGCGGTGAAGGCGCTTGCCTTCCGGAAGTATTCAAGAACGCCGAGAACGTCGAACACCGTGAAGTGCGTCTTGTGGATCTCATCGCAGCGCCGGGTGCCGCGGCCGAGCATCTGCTCGAAGAGAATTCTAGACTTCACCGGCCGGAGGAAGAGAATGTTCTCCAGGCGTGGGATGTCGACACCAGTCGAGAGCATGTCAACGGTGACGACAACCCCGGGGTTCGGCCGATTCCGGAACTCCCGGATGCGCTGAAGGGGACGGTCCACCGTGGGACTGCCTGTAATCTTCTGGACGAAGGCGTCCCCTTTGCCGAACTCCTCGCGGAGCATCTCCACGAGCTGGTCGGCGTGGGAGATATGAGGTAAATCGTTTACGGCGAAGACAAGAGTCTTGGGAAAGGTCCCCCGTTCTGCCTCCTGGGCGCGGGCGTATGTTGCGAACTCCCTGACGATCTTCCTGTTCCGGTCCGGGGCGGTCAGCTTGTGCTCGAGGTCTTCCGCCGGGAAGAGCCGTTCGTCTTCCAACACATCGAAGGTGAGTTGACCCGTCTCGGTGTCTTTGAGGCCGACCTCTTCTCCTTCCTTCAAGAAGACACCGTTCATGGTCACGTCGGACTGGATGCGCACGGCATCGTAATCCACCAGGTACCCTTCGCGAGCAGCCCGCTCGTACTCGTAGCGGAAGACAATGTCGCGAAAGTACGCCTTCGTGTGGGCGGCAGGGGTCGCGGTGAGGCCGATCTTGACTCCGTCGAAGTGGTCTAGGACCTCCCGCCACTTGCCCTCCTCGGCCGAGGTGTAGCCACGGTGGCACTCATCTGCGATGACGCAGTCAAAAGCGTGGATCGGGATGTCTAGGACCTCGGCGTCGGCCTCCTCGTCACCAGGCTCCCTACCAGCGCCAAAAGCACGCTCCCGGCCGAAGAGGTTGATCCGCATGCGCTGGATGGTGCAGACGTAGACGAACGCGTCACGGAGCTTGGGGTCCACCAGGTACTCGGTAGGGAGGACCTTGGGATCGAATTTGAACTGCTCTTCGAGGTCCTCGCGGCGGAAGCGCTGGCTGAAGACCTCGTAGATCCGGTCGAACTTGAGTCCAGGTTCCGGCTCGAAGCCCGCCAGGGCTCCAGCCGCCTGGGCTGCCAGAGCCCGGCGATCCACCAAGAAAAGGATGCGCCGGGCGAAGCCAGACTTCATGAGGCGGTAGCTCAGCCCGATGGTGGTAACCGTTTTCCCCGTGCCCGTGGCCATGGCGACCAGCATCCGACGCTTCCCTGCGAGCAGGGCCTCCTCGACACTCGCAATTGCGCCGCGCTGGTAGGGGTGGAGGAGTGGATTGTCAATGGCATGAGCCCGGAGCCACGTACATGCGGCGGCGGTATCACGGCCGAGAAATTCCCGGAGTCCTGATGGGGTGTGGAACCTCGCCACCTGGCGGGAGCGGCTTTCCTGTTCTCGCAGGTCCTGAAACCAGAACGCCTCGCGTTCGTGGAATAAATGAACGGGAGGCTGAAGCCATGGAAATTGAAGGGCCCGCCACGGAATCCCCTGGCGTATCGCTGGGCCTGAACGAGCACGTTCTGGGGACCTAGGCCGAGTTTCTTGGCCTCGACGGCTGCAAGGGCTTCCCCCCGGTGGAACAGCACGTAATCGGCAGGCCCCTCTCCGGTCTCGTACTCCTCGACGGCCGCGGTGTCATAGGAGGCCCCGGGAACGTATCGCACGATAGAGGACCAGCCGGCTGCCTCCAGAGCCTTGTCAATTAGGGTTTTTCTTGTGGTTTTTTCGTCCATTACTTCCCTTGCCGACTCCTCAGCGGTGACCCGGCCCATTCCGGTTTGAAAGGAGTATACGTCCCCGACTGCGGGGACAACAAGGGAGGTGACTCGAGGACGCTCAAGGCGCAAGCGGCGAGGGGAAGATTTGATGCTAACGGGGCTTGCGGCCTGGAGAGACCCTCACCCCTCCCTCTCCCTGGAAGGGAGAGGGAGGAAGGTAGAGCGTCGCGTCATGCGGGGCGGCGGCGCTGTTGGATCCAGGCGAGCGCCCAGTTGAGCAGGAAGGTGATCAGGAGCAGGAGAATCGAGAGCGCGAGGGCGATATCGAAGTTCCCCTTCCCGGTCTCGAGCACCGTGGCGGTGGTGAGCACGCGCGTCTGTCCCCGGATGTTCCCACCCACCATCATGGACGCTCCGACAGGGAAGCGGGTCAGGGCGACCAGGGCGCCCGGTGGGCTTTCCGTCCTACCGCTCATTCTGGACGGGGTGGCAGTCTGCGACGGTGGCCTGACAGTTCATCCACCACGCCCGTGGAACGGCTGAAAGCCTTCGTCCTCAAAATCGGGGTCGAAGGCCAACGCGGTCCGGACACCCCGTCGCCGCATGACCAGGAAGCTCACCTGATCCACGAAACTCACCCCCCGCTTTCCAAGACGGCCCAGGCGACGAACTGCCTCCTCATGAGTTGCCTCGTCCACCCATTCGATATCGAAGGCACGACAGTCGTGAGCCAGTTTGAGCGCCGCCGCCAAGCCCAGCCGGCTCTGCATCAAGGCCATAGCCTCAACCAGCACGTAGTTGTGCGTCAGGATCCCCTCGCCGCTCTCAAGGAGTGCCTGGAACCGTTCCTTGGCGCGCTCGTGTCGAGGGTCCGTCTGGTCAGCCATGGCGTAGATGGCCGACGTGTCCAGGAAGGTCATCGGCGGTGCTCTTCCATCAAGGCTTCCTCTAACGCCTCGTCGTGACGTTCGGAGACCGGCGAAAGTCGGCCCTGAGGGGAACGCCCGGCGCCGATAAAGGTGAAATCCTTGATTGTGGGCCGCCGCTTAGCTTTGCCGGTTCCCATCGAGTGGGCCAGGAGCTCACGGACGAGGGAGGAGATCGAGCACCCTTTTTCAAAGGCCCGTCGTCTCAGGGCCTCATAGGTCCGCTCGTCAAGCTGAATTTGGGTCCTCTTCATGGAAGGTCCTCCACAGGATTGGATGTGTGCCTAACAGTATGCCACCATGTCACCATGATGTCGAAGAAATCTTCGATCACTCAGCTTGTCGTTCTCTTGAACCCGGAGTGCCAGGCTCCTGCTGAGGGGCGGAGCGGCGCCGTCAGGCGGGACGGCGGCGCTGCTGGATCCAGGTCAGCGCCCAGTTGACCATGAAGGTGATCAGGAGGAGGAGGATCGAGAGCGCGATGGCGACATCGAAGTTTCCCTTCCCCGTCTCGAGCACCGTGGCGGTGGTGAGGACACGAGTCTGTCCCCGAATGTTCCCACCGACCATCATGGAGGCTCCGATCTCGGAGATCACGCCCCCGAACCCGGCCATCACCGCCGCCAGCATGGGCAGGCGCGCTTCCCGCGCCAGCACCCAGAGAAGCTGAGCTCGCGAGGCGCCGAGGGCCAGCATCTGGAGGCGGAACTCAGGAGAGATCTGCTGGACTGCCGCGAGAGTCAGCCCCGTCACGATCGGGGCGGCAATGATGAACTGGGCGATGACGATGGCCGTCGGGGTGTAGAGGAGCTCGAAGAAGCCCAGCGGGCCACTCCGCCACAGAAAGATCGAGACGAAGAGCCCGACCACTACGGGCGGCAGCCCCATCCCCGTGTTGATGAGGCTCACGACCAGGCTGCGGAGAGGGAAGCGAGCCAGGGCGATCAGGGTGCCCAGCGGGATCCCGACGAGTAGCGAGATCCCCGTGGCCGTGGCGGAGATCCCGAGGGAGAGCAGGGTGATGCTCATCACCTCACGGTCACCGGACAGGAGGAGCCAGAACGCCTGCACGATCCCTTCCCAGATCAGCTCCATGCCCGCCTCCTACTCCTTCACGGGGTCTAGGAAAAAGAGCGGCTGACCGAACCGCTCCCTCCCGTAGTCGCGAATGACGGCGCGCGCCTCGTCGGAGGTGAGGAAGTCGCTGAAGGCCTTTGCGCCGGCGTGGTTCACGGCGATTCTCGAGTGCTTCGCCGGATTGACTTCGTACACGCTGTAGCGGTTCACAAGGTCTGCGCCGCCCTCGAACAAGATCTCAAGCGCCAGAGTCTTCCGGAGATTCAGATACGTGGCCCGGTCCGTCAAGGTGTAGGCGCCCTTCTCGGAGGCGATCCTGAGCGTGGCGCCCATCCCTTGCCCTGATTCAAGGTACCACTCGCGATCCGGTGTGATGCCGGCCTCCGCCCAGAGCGCGTCCTCCTTCTTGTGGGTGCCAGAGTCGTCGCCGCGCGAGACCCAGGCAGCCTTCGCCTCGGCAACCTTCTTCAAAACCAGGGCGGCGCTGCCCGCGTCGGAGATGCGGGCTCGGTCGGCGCCCGGCCCCACGATGACGAAGTCGTTGTGCATGAACTGGCGCCGGTGAATAACGTAGCCCCTCTCGACCAACGGGCGTTCTGCCTCCGGGGCATGGACGAGGATGACATCTACGTCGCCGCGCCTGGCCATTTCCAGCGCCTTTCCTGTCCCCACCGCGATGGGCTTCACCGTATAGCCGGTCTTCTTCTGGAAGAGCGGCACGAGGACATCGAGAAGCCCCGAGTCCTGGGTGCTGGTGGTGGTGGCGAGGATTACCACCGTCGACTCGGCCCTCACGGGACTGGCCGGCAGAGAAACGAGGAGCAGGACCGATAGCCAGAGTGCCTTCACTGGCCCCGTGGTGCCGTCGAGTTTGGTCTGGCGCGGCACGCCAGTCTCCCGCCGGCTACGCCGAAAGGCGGGGGATCAGCTCGTGGGCGATCAGCTCGACCTGCTCAGGTTGATACCGGTAAGGAATGAAGACGATCCGGTGAACCCCGGCCTCCAGGTGTGGGCGGAGCTGCGCCACGCACTCCTCTGGCGTGCCGCGGATTGCGTGCTCGAGGGTCGAATCGCTCCATGTGGCCACGTCCCACTCGGTCGTGAGCCATTGCCGCATGGCCAGATCAGCCTCGGCCGTGGGTGGCCCGACGTAGACGGCGAGCTGGTTGGTCGCGCTGAGCGCCTCCGGGGCACGCCCACACTCCCGCGCATAGCCCTGGATCTTGGTCCACGACTTCGTGAACCCGTCCGGAGTGTAGAAATACGTGAGCCAGCCGTCAGCCATCCGTGCCACGCGCCGGAGCACGGTGTCCACGTAGCCGCCGATGAGCACCGGAGGCCGCGGCCTCTGATATGGTTTGGGGAGGAGGACGGCTTCCCTGAGGTTGAGGCCGTCCACCTGAGCGGTCACCGATTCCTCCGTCCAGAGACGGAGCAGCAGCTCGAGGTTCCGCTCGAAGATCCGGCCACGCTCTCTGAACGGCACGCCGACGGCATCGAACTCGCGCGCGTACCAGCCGGCAGCCGCCCCCAGAATCAGGCGCCCCTTGGAAATCCGGTCTAGGCTTGCCAGGACCTTGGCCGCGACGATCGGGTTTCGGAGCGGGAGAACCAGGACGCCAGTCCCGAGCTTGATCCGGCTCGTCCGCACCGCGATGGCAGTGAGAACGGAGAGCGCATCCAGGATCGGAAAGGCCGGCTTGGTCCCCAGGAGCATGTGATCCCAGGCCCAAAGCGATTCGAAGCCCAGGGCCTCGGCACGCTCGGCATAGCTCAGGATCGCATCCACATCCGGCGTCTCATCCGGGCCGACGAAGTTCCTGATGGCGAGGCCGAACTCGACAGTCATCGGAGCATCTCCATCGGATCAGAGGAGTCGCCGGTCGGGGTCGAGGCCCCGCAGAGGCTCCAGCTCGCTCTCGCTCGGCGGTTCAGTGACGGAGACGTGCTCCGGAATCGCGAGCTCGAACCCCGTCCGCTCGACCACCTGCTGCACCGGCACGCCGGGATGCAGACTCTCCAGCCGCATGGCCTTCGTCTCCTCGTCGAACCCCATGAGGCCGAGATCGGTCACGACCTGGCTCACCCGCCCGAAGAGAAGACCGGCTTTCCGGCGCGAGGTGCCGCCGTCGAGGAACCCCGGGCTCGTCACGAAATCGACCCGAGGCACGAACCGCCGGCGCTCGTGGATCGTCACCACCATCACCTGGTGGCAGAGAGAGATGATGTCGTCGGCCCCGCCGCTCCCGGGGAGGCGCACCTTCGGCGCGTCGTAAGAGCCCACTACGGTCGAGTTCAGATTGCCGTAACGGTCGATCTGAGCGCCCCCGACGAATCCGACGTCCAGGAAGCCGCGCTGGGCGAAGAGGAAGATGTCGGTGATTCCGGGGAGCATCTGGGCGCGGTGGGCCACGCGCATCTCGTTGGTGGAGATGGGGAGCCTTCCTGGGACGACTTCGGGGCCGATGGAGCCGCCCTCAACCACGATGGTCAGAGCCGGAGTGTGAGTCCTCTGGGCCAGGGCCGCCGCGAGCAACGGGATGCCCACACCCGCAAACACCGTGGAGACTCCCCTCAGTTGGCGGGCGGCCATCACGGCCAATAGCTCGGAGGACGAATAGCTCATCGGGCTCCCAGAAGCTCGCGAGCACAACGCGCCTGGCGGGCCAGGGCCTCGTCTCCAAAGAGTGCCAAGTACTCCCGATGGCTCCGAGGCGCGCGGACGTAGCGATCGAGATACTCCCCGATCGCGCGAGTCCCGTGTGCCGTGATATCGGCAACGTAGGCGTCGAAGTGAGTAACGTCGGCCTCGTAGAGGCCGTAGCACTCGTGGGGGAACGCCCCGTAAGGAACCTCCACGAGCGCGTCCACGACGAAGCCCGGGATCACGGTCCGATCGGGGTGACGCCGGACCTCATCTTCGGAGATGATCTCCTCGGCTGTCACGAGCACCGTTGTCGCGGCGCGAGCAATGTCGAGGTCCATGTGGGGGTAGCCGTCGATCTGGCAATTGCCGAAGCGGTCGGCGCGGTGCACGTGGAGGAGCGCCACATCGGGGAAGAGGGCCGGGATGAGGCAAAGGGTCTCTCCGGTGAAGGGGCAGGTCATCGCCTTGGCGGCGCCGACTCCCATCAGATCCGAGCCGAGCATGGTGAGCGTCGGCAGGAACGGCACGCCCATGGCTCCGGCGCGGTAGCGCAGGCCGAGCCCTAGGTGGCTCCACTCCTCGTAACGGACCCGGCCGCTCTCGACCTGTTCGCGCAGGATCCGTGAGAGCCCCCAAGGGACACCGATCCCGAACCAGCTCGTCATCACGACCTCCAGCGCCCCCGCAGCCAGAAACCACTCGCCTTCATAGCACATCAGGCTTCGGGACAGGGTGAGGCCGCCTCTGCCCTGACGTAACACTTCCATGAGGAGCCCGAGAGGAGTGCGAGAGAAGAGGCAGCCGCCGATGGCGATGTGATCGCCATCTTCGACCCGCCGCACCGCCTCCGAGAGCGTGGTGAGCTTCTCGGCCGGAGCCCGGGGCTTCGCCTCAAGCCGCCGCCGAGCCTCGACAAAATCGCCCGGCTTCACTCGATGGCCTCCTCTCTCATGCCCTGGCACCGAGTCCGAGGAGCGCGGCAAGCCGAGACGGGGTCACGGGCGTTTCAGTGATTCGAACAGCGAAGGGCGCCAAGGCATCCTCGATGGCATTGGCGATCGCCGCAGGCGGCGAGATGGCCCCACCTTCCCCGAGTCCTTTGATACCAAGGGGGTTACGCGGCGAGGGAAACTCGAGATGGACGGTTTCAATAGGTGGAAGCTCGTCTGCGAGGGGGACGTGGTAGTCCATGAACGTGTTGGTCAGGAGCTGTCCGGCCTGGTCGTAGACGATCTCTTCGTACAGGCCACCGCCAACTCCCTGAGCGACGCCGCCGTGAATCTGCCCGTCGACGATCATGGGGTTGATGAGGCGACCACAGTCGTGAGCGACGACATAGCGGAGGAGTCTCACCGCACCCGTGTGGGGGTCTACCTCCACCTGGGCAACGTGAGCGGCGCTCGCAAACGTGACGGTGGGGACGTGATGGTACACCGTGGCCTCGAACGTGGGCTCGATCCTCGCGGGAGCCTCAAAGGTCGGAAGGCTCGCCTGGATCACGCGCGCAAGGGGGACGGCTGAGGAGGGCACCCCGCGGACGAAGACCTGGCCGTCTTCGATCTCCATGTCGTCCGGTCTGGCCTCCAGGAGCCCGCCCGCGGCCTCCACCACCTTCTCCCTCACCTTTCGGGTTGCCGTCGCGATGGCGTTACCTGCCAGGACGGCGCTGCGGCTGGCGAAGGTCCCGACGCCGAAGGGAATCCGATCGGTATCGCCGCCGATCACCGTGACCCAGTCGAGGGGGACACCGAGGACATCAGCGGCGATCTGGGCCAGCGAGGTCTCGTGACCCTGCCCCTGGCAGCAGGCGCCGGTCGCCACGACGACGCGCCCCGTCCGGTCGAGTCTGACCGTGGCCCCCTCGTACGGTCCGATCGCCGTCCCCTCCACGTACGCCGAGATACCGATCCCCTGATAGATCCCGTTCGCCTTGAGCTCGGCCTGCTCCTTTCGGAACCGAGCGTACCCTGACGCCTCGAGGGCCTGCTCAAGCGCGGCGGCGAAGTCGCCGCTGTCATAGATGAGCGGATTGCCGTCCCGGTAGGGCATTGCCGTGTCGTAGGGCATCTCATCGGCGCCGATCATGTTCCGGCGGCGGAGCTCCGCCGCCTCTATTCCGAGTTCCCGGGCCAGGCAGTCGACGATCCGGTCCATGGCAAAGACGGTCTCGGGTCTCCCCGCGCCGCGGTACGGGGCGTTTGGGCTCTTGTTGGTCACCACGGCCTTGAACTCGACGGCCAGGTTCCTGATGCGGTAGGGACCGAGGAGATGAGCCACGGTGTTGTAGGGGAGGACGATACCCCAGGAGTTGTACGCGCCGAGGTCGAGCCAGATCCGGTCTCGCACGGCGAGGATCGTGCCCCCCCGCGTGGCGGCTATCTCGATCTCATGGAGCTGGTCGCGGGCGTGCGCGGCGCTCATGAGGTGCTCACGACGGGTTTCCGCCCACTTGACCGGACGGCCAAGCTCCCGCGCGACCAGCGGGACCAAGACATCCTCGGCGTATCCGCAGGCCTTGGTGCCGAACCCACCCCCCACATCAGGGGCGATCACGCGTACCTTATGGGCGGGCAGTTCCAACGCCTCCGCCACGGCCTGTTGCGTGAAGTGGGCCACCTGAGTTGCGTTCCAGGTGGTAAGGGTCCCGTCCCGCCGGTCGAAGCTGGCGACGATCCCCCGGGGTTCGATCGGCATCCCCACATAGCGCTGAATCCTGAAGACTTCCCTCACCACGTGGTCGGCAGCCCGGAACGCACCATCGGTATCTCCCACAGAATGGATGAACGCGACGGCAACGTTGTCGCCCCACTCGGGATGAAGCAACGCCGCCTCAGCTTCCCCTCCGGCCTTGGCGTCGGTGACAGGCAAAAGCGGCTCATACTCCACCTCGATCAGCTCCAGGGCATCTTCCGCCACATAACGGTCTTCCGCGACCACGACCGCGACCGCTTCCCCGACGTACCGAACCGTGTCGCCGGCGAGGGGGTACTGGGCGGCGTCCTTCAACTTGAACTCCACTCGCGCCGCGAGACCCGGCGGCACGCTGCCGAACGTGGGAAGGGGCTTCATCCAGCGAGCCAGATCGTCGGACGTGAAAATCCTCATCACTCCGGCGAGCCGTGCTGCGCGCCCGGTCCAGATGGCACGGATCCGCGCATGGGCGTGAAGGCTCCGGACGAACGCGGCGTGGAGGAGCCCGGGTAGCTGGACGTCCTCGACGAAACGGCCCTGCCCAGTGAGGTATCTGGGATCTTCCCGCCGCCTCACCGACGCTCCGAAGTGCTTCGCCCCCATCTCGGCTTTCTCACGGAGGGGGGCTACGCCCCCCTACGCTCGCCGCTGGCTCGCGCTCTCCGCAGCCTCGCCAAGGCGAGGCTGCTCCGCGTGCCGAACCTCTCCCCAATCGGTTGCGCGGGCCGGGTACCCACGCCGGCGGCGTGGGTGCGCGCTCGAAACAGTCACGAAAGCGGCGAGGCGCTGTTTAGCCGACGCCGAGCTCTTTCCTCACGATCCGAGCGCCATCGGCGAGGGCTTTGAGCTTGGCATTACACATCCCGCGGGGGCTCCAGCCGAAGCCGCAGTCCGGATTGAGGAGCACCTTCTCGGGCCGCGCGACCCGGAGCACCTGGCGGACCCGCTCCGCCACGTCCTCGGGCGTCTCTGGATAGAACCCTTTCACGTCGATCACTCCCGCCCCCAGCTCCCTGCCGTCGTCGTGCTCCTTCCAGAGCTCGAGCTCCGCCAGCTCTCGGCTGGCGAACTCCAGCACGAACTGGTCGGTCCGGGCCTTGAGAAGGCCCGGGAAATACGGACGGTACGAGCGATTGAAGCGCGAGCGGCCGAAGCGATTCCCGAAGCAGATGTGGTAGCCCAGCTTGGCCTGCACCCCCTCGGTGGCCATGTTGAAGAGGCGGGCCATCTCCTCCCCAGAGACATTGCCGCGCGCAGGCTCGTCGATCTGGATGAAGCCGGCGCCGGCGGCCACCAGGCCTTTGAGCTCGGCGTTGATCACCTCGGCGAAGCCCTCGGCCACATCCACGACGCCCTTGTAAACCGAGCCTGGGTGGATCCGGGAGCCGAAGGTCAGCGGCCCCGCGCAGGTGGCCTTGGTGGACTTCGCCGTGTGGGCCTTGAGGTACTCGAACTCCTTGACCATCCCCAGGCCTCCGGACGGCGTCTCGATCCGGCGGACGGCCTCGTAGCGGGTCTGCTGATCGTAGCCCCAGGGGCCGGCCTTCCGGCGCGCGGGGAGTGGTGTGATCCCCTTGATGATGGCGTAGTAGCTGTCCACGTAGCCGTCCAGGCGCCTGACTTCGCCATCGGTAATGATGTCAACGCCTGCCCGCTCCATGTCGCGGATCGCAGTATCGGCGGCATCGTCGAAGAGCTCCTCCAGATCGCCCGGACCCAACTCGCCGGCCTCGTAGGCCTTGACGGCCGCATACCACCACCCTGCCTTGCCGTGGGAGCCGACCACCGCGGTGGGAAGCAGCGGAAGCTCGGCCATGGTCCTGTCCTCCCTCAGTGTGAAATCAGTGAACCGTCCAGGGCCGGTGCTCCGCCAAGTCCGCGCGAGGGCCAGCTGCTCCGCCAGCACATATGGGAGCCGGGGCTGTTTTCTCAGCCGCGCGGCTCATGACCTCATCCCCGCCGGCCTCGCGCGAGTACCGGCGCACTCGGCTCCACGTCTGAGTGCCTGCTCGTTGGCGGGGATCATGTGGTGTCGGTAGGGCGGGAGCGTCTTCTCCAGGCAGCTTCTGACTGCCTCGATGGGCACGACGCCCGCATGGGCGATCAGCGCGCCAAGCCCGACCATGCCCGTGAACTTGATGTCACCGATTTCCTCGGCAATCTCGTTGGTGGGCACCATCACCACGTCGATGTCGGGACGCCCGGGCACGTGCTTGACCAGGGAGCTGTTGACGACGAGCGTGCCGCCCGGGCGGATCGCCCCCTCGTAGACCTCAACGGTGTTGGGATCCATGGCTAGCACAGCAGTGGGCTCGGTGGTCGTGGGAGCGCCCGCGATTGCGCGATCAGAGACAATCACAGTGCAGAAGATCGGCCCCCCGCGGATCGCAGCAGCATAGATGTTGTACATCATCGCGTGCTTTCCGACATGATGCGCGGCCTGGGCTAAGAGCGCGCTGATGACCTTCAGCCCCTGGCCGCCGAAGCCGCCAAGCACGATCTCCTGGCTCATGATGTGGCCACCTTCAACTCGCCGAGCGGGTACGTCTTGGTCTGGACCTCGTCCATCCACTTGAGGGCCTCGACCGGCGTGAGGCGCCAGCCGCTCGGGCACGCGGTGAGGACCTCGACCATGGAGAACCCCCGGCCGGTGAGCTGGACCTGGAACGCCTTCCGGATGGCCCCCTTGGCGCGCATGATGTTGGCCGGGTTGGACAACGAGACCCTGGCGACGTACGTGACGCCATCGAGCAGTGCGAGCATCTCGGTGATGCGCGTCGGGTAGCCGTGGACCTCCGGATCCCGCCCCTTGGGGCTGCTCGGTGTCCGCTGGCCGACGAGCGTGGTTGGCGCCATCTGCCCGCCCGTCTCGCCGAAGTTGGCGTTGTTCAAGAGCAGCGTCGTGAACCGCTCCCCCCGCGTGGCGGCATGGACGATCTCCGTCGTCCCGATGGCAGCCAGGTCTCCGTCTCCTTGCATGGTGAAGACGAGGCGGTCCGGAAGGAGACGCTTCACCGCCGTGGCCATCGCAGGAGCCCGACCGTGCAAGGCCAGCTGGCAATCGAAGTTGAAAGTCACGGGGCTCGTGCTGTAGCAGCCGACGCCCAGGACACCGATGGTCTCTTCCCGGAGGCCCAGCTCGTCGATGACCTCCGAGACCAGGCGAATGGTCGTGCCGTGGCCGCAGCCCGCACAAAAGTCGTACCGATGCTCGAGGGCGGCTGACGTCGCTTGCTTGAAGACCTGTTTCATCCCGCACTCCCTATGCCGGGGGCTTGGGCACGAGGCCCACTTGAAGCAAGCCCCAGCAAACTTCGGATCTCCCGCCCCACAGTCTCCGGCCGCGGGATGACGCCGCCCAGCGTCGAGAAGAGACGCACCGGCGCTTTGCCCTCTACGGCAAGCCTGACATCCTCTGCCATCTGTCCCATGCTCATCTCGACCACCAAGAACTCGCGCACGCGCTCGGCGGTCTCGGCGATGAGGCGCGACGGGAACGGCCAGAGTGTGACCGGACGGATCAACCCCACCTGGAGCCCCTCGGCACGCGCCTGCTCGATGGCCGGTCGGACCAGCCGCGCCGACGTGCCAAAAGCAACGACGACCAGGTCGGCATCGTCGAGGTATAGCGCCTCGGCCCGCACCTCCTCGGCCTCGATCCGCCGGTACTTCTCGGCCAGTCGCAGCATGTGCGCCTGGAACGTCCCGGCGTCCTGCCCCGCGCTCCCGAGGCCAACCAAGTTGAGGGAGAGGTTGCCGGCCAGGTACTCGGCATGGGGCCCATAGTCCGTGCCGGGCCGCCCCACATAGATCGGATCACGCCCCCGACAGCCGGTCGTCGCCCACCACTTCTCGGGAAGCGCCCCGCCGAGCGGCGCGCCCAGATCGAAGGCCTCGGTGGTCTCCGCAAGCATCTGGTCTGAGAGGATAACGGCCGGCGTCCGGCACTTATCCGCGAGCACGAAGGCCAGTTTCGTCAGGTCGACCGCCTCCTGAACCGCCGAGGGCCCGAACACCAGGCAGCGGTAGTCGCCCGCGCCGCCGCCCCGGGTCGCCTGAAAATAATCGCCCTGGGTCGGAGCCAGGTTGCCGAACCCGGGCCCGCCCCGGCTGACGTTGACGATCACGCACGGCAGCTCGGCGATCCCCGCCATGTGCGACACAGCTTCGTGCATCAACGCGAGACCGGCCCCCGAGGTTGCCGTCATGCACCGCACCCCAACCGCAGCGGCACCCATCAGCATGTTGATCACCGACACCTCGCTCTCGGCTTGGATGTAGACTCCACCCACCTCAGACATCCGGTGGCTTGCCTGCTCCAGGCACTCGGTCGCCGGCGTGAAGGGATAAGCGGTGAAAAACCGGCAGCCGGAGAGAATCGCCGCCTCGACGATCGCCCGGTTACAGTTCATGAAAAGCTCTTGTCCCATGAGAGCCTCCGAGCTAAATAGGGCCCCATGATTTGGAGTGATCTCGGGACAAAGATGCCAACACGCCG
>JBHIAB010000012.1:0-30698 GCA_046758385.1 Methylomirabilia bacterium
TCGAGGGAGGCGTCAAAGTCACCTTCGTGGTGATCGAGCGCCCCTTCATCCGCGATATCGACTTCGTGGGCAACGAGCGTGTCAAGACCGAGACGCTCCAGGAGAAGATCGATCTCAAGCTCGGGAGCGTCTATAATCCGGTCGAGGTGCGGGGGGCCCTCGAGAAGCTCAAGGCTCACTACGAGGAGCAGGGGTTCTTCGAGGTGCAGATCACCCCAGAGGCCCAAACGTTGCCTGATGGCGACGTGGTGGTGGTCTTTCGGATCGAGGAAGGGCGCAAGATCAAAATCGATCGGATCGTCATCGAGGGCGCTGAGGGCCTCACCCCCGGGGAGATCAAGAAGGAAATGGCCACCAAGGAGCGTCAGTTCTTCATCCTCCGGGGCGTCGTCCAGCGCCAGCGTCTCGAGGAGGATATGGAGCGGATCCTGGCCCTCTACCACGATCATGGATACATCCAGGCGCGGGTAGAGTCCCACGAGGTGACCATGGATCGGACCAAGGCGCGGGTCACCATCACGATCGTGGTGGTCGAAGGCCCCCAGTTCACGGTTGGGGACGTAAACATCACCGGAACCAACGTCTTACCCGTGGACGAGATCAGACGGCAGATCACCCTCGCCCCCGGGGACGTCTTTTCCCGATCCGAGCTCCGCGAAAGTGTCCTCGGCATCAGAAGACTGTACGGCAGGATCGGCCGCGCCGCCGTGGACGTGAGCCCCATCACAGACGTGGACTCCCCCGCCCGCAGGATCAACATCACCCTAGAGATCGCCGAGGGGCCGGAGGTGTTCGTCGAGCGGATCAACATCAGCGGCAACGTGCGGAGCCAGGAAAAGATCCTACGCCGGGAGATCCCCATGGCGGAAGGGGATCTCTTCACGAGCCAGAAGCTGCAGCGCGCCCGCCAGCGGCTGGTCAACCTGGGGTTCTTCGAGACGGTGCGCGTGTCGACCGCCCCCGGCTCGGACAAGAGCAAGATCGTGGTCAACATCGAGGTCACCGAGCGGGCGACGGGCATGTTCAGCATCGGCGGCGGGTTCAGCTCGGTCCTGGGGTTTATCGGCTCCCTGGACCTCTCCCAGCGGAACTTCCTAGGCAGAGGGTGGGAATTCTCGCTCAGAATCCGGGGTGGGGCGGATATCCAGCAGGGGACCATCAGCTTCACCGAGCCCTGGCTCTTTGACCGCCCGCTTTCGGCGGGCTTTGACCTCTTCGACAACCGTCGTCAGTTCTTCGACTTTACCGTGGACAGCCTGGGTGGCGACCTCCGGCTGAGCCATCCCTTCCTGGAGTTCTGGCGCTGGAACACGATGTATCGCCTCACGCGAGACAAGATCTCCGACGTGCAGAACCCGTTCAGCGTGTTGCGACAGGAGGAGGGGAGCTCCATCACCTCGCTCATTGAAGGGGGGCTGGTCCGGGACACGCGCAACAACGTGTTCCTCCCTTCGAAGGGCGGCCGGCTCAGCCTCGTCGGCGATCTGGCCGGCCTCGGCGGCGACAACAGCTTTTTCAAGTTTGTCGGCGAAATCTCCAACTTCTACCCGGTCTTCTTCGGCACCATCCTGGCCGCCCGGGTGCAAGGCGGGCTTGGAACCGGGCTCGCTGGCGATGACTTGCCGGTGTTCGAGCGGTTCTTCCTGGGTGGGCCCAACTCGATCCGGAGCAAGAAGAGCCGGGAGATCGCTCCCAAGGACGAATTTGGCCAGCGCATCGGAGGAACCTCTCAGGTGCTCTTCAACCTGGAGCACATCATCCCCTTGCCCTACGGGCTCCGGCTCGCCTCCTTCTTCGACGTGGGCAACGTCTACGGCTTCGGTAAGAAGGTGGATCTGACGGACACGCGAGAAGCGGCGGGGGTGGGGGTCCGCTGGCAATCGCCGTTCGGGCCGGTTCGACTGGATTGGGGCGTCAACCTCGATCGACGGAAGGGAGAGGACATCAGCCAGTTTCACTTCTCCGTCGGTTCACCGTTTTAGGACAGCCGCGCGGAGCATAGACACTTCGGGGCTCCGCCCCGTGGGCGCCCACGCCGCAGCGTGATCAGGGGGGACAGGGGTATGAGGCAGAGCGGAGTCCGACGAGCATTGATCGCACTGGCCGCCGCTGTCCCCCTTCTCTGTTCAGCGGCCGCCGCTCAGCCTCGGGCTCGGATCGGATTCGTAGACTTCCAGCGCATTCTGGCACGGTCTTCCGCCGGCGTGGCTGCCCGCGAGCAGATCGAGCGGGAACGGGCCGCTATGCAGAAACAGATGGATAAGAAAAGTCGCGAGATCGGAAAGCTCCAGGAGGGCCTGATCAGGAAGGGTCCCTTGCTGAGCGCAGAGGTCCGGAAGGAGAAGCAGGACGCACTGGAGCGAAAAGTCCGGGACTTCCGGCGGATGCGAAACGACTATCAGAAGGAGCTGGAAAAAAAAGATCAGGAGCTTCTTCAAAAGGTGCTGGCGGGGGTGACGGGGGTCGTGGAGCGGTTCGGGAAAGAGCACGGCTACCTGATCATCGTCGAGAAGCGGAGCGGGGGGGTGGTGTTCGGGGCTGCGGAGGCAGACATCACCGACGAGATCATCAAAGCCTACGACGAAGAACGGAGCCGCACGAAGCAATAGGCGGCAGCAGAATGGCACAACGGTGAGGCTCGGCGAGATTGCTCAGGTGCTGGGGGTCGTGCTGGACGGTGACCCTGATCGAGTCGTCACGGGAGTGGCCCCGCTGGAGACGGCCGGACCAACCCATATCTCCTTCCTCATCGATCGCAAGTATGCCTCGTTGGCCCGCAACAGCCGTGCGGGAGCCCTCCTCGTCCCGAAGGATAGCAAGGATCTCGCGCCCCCAACTCTCAGGGCCGAGAACCCCCGGACCGCCCTGATCGATCTCCTCGAGCTCTTCCACCCCGCCGCAACGGCGCCGGAGGGGATTGATGCCTCCGCCCAGGTGGCGGTCAGCGCCCAGGTTCACCCGACCGCCACCCTGGGAGCCTGGGTGTCCATTGGCTCCGGGGCAGTGATCGGGGAGGGGACATGGATCCACCCCTTCGTCTATGTGGGCGATGAGGTGGAGATCGGCGCCGACTGCACGGTGTACCCGCACGTGGTGATCCGCGAGAAGGTCACGCTCGGCAACCGGGTCATCGTGCACCCCGGGGTGGTCCTGGGAGCGGATGGCTTCGGCTACGTCTTCGATGGCAGGTGCCACCGGAAGATTCCCCAGGTGGGGACCGTGGTGATCGAGGATGACGTGGAGATCGGTGCCAACGTGACCGTGGATCGCGCCACGCTGGGGCGGACGCTGATCCGCCGCGGCACCAAGATTGACAACCTGGCCCAGATTGGTCACAACGTCGAGATCGGAGAGGACGTGATCCTGGTGGCCCAGGTGGGGATCTCGGGCTCTTGTCGCCTCGGAGACCGCGTCATCCTTGGGGGACAGGTCGGGCTGGCCGACCACATTACCCTCGCCAAAGGGGTCATTGTGGGATCACAGTCCGGTGTGGGCTCGGATCTTCGGGAGGCAGGCCCGTACCTGGGCACTCCAGCGCGCCCCGCTCCCGAGGCCATGCGCGTCTGGGCCGCGACGCCAAGACTCCCTGAGCTGCTCAGAAAGGTTCGTACCCTGGAGCGTCGAGTCGAGGAGCTTGAGCGACAGCTCAAAGGGAGCGCTCAACGGGATGACGATGACGGTCGAGCCCATCCACCAGACAGCGGTGATTGATCTCGGAGCCCGGCTCGCCGCCGGAGTGAGAGTCGGCGCCTATGCCGTCATCGGCCCAGAGGTCGAGCTGGGCCCGGAGGTGGAAATCGGTCACCACGTGGTGCTGGAGGGGCGGGTCACAGTGGGCGCCAGAACCCGGATCGGGCACGGCTCGGTGATCGGAGGACCCCCCCAGGATCTCAAGTACAAGCCTGGCACCCCCTCTGGGGTCCGAATCGGGGAGGAAACGGTCATCCGGGAGTACGTGACCATCCACCGAGCCGCGACCGAGCACGGCTGGACCGAGATCGGGCAGCAAACCCTGATCATGACCATGAGCCATATCGCTCACGACTGCAAGATCGGCAATCACGTGATCATCATCAACTACGCCGGGCTCACGGGCCATGTCCAGGTGGAAGACCGCGCCACCGTGGGTGGACTCTCCGGAGTCCACCCCTTCGCACGGGTTGGCATGTACGCGTACATCGGCGGGTGCTCCAAGGTCGTGCAAGACGTGCCGCCGTTCGTGACGGTCGACGGGATTCCGGCCACCGCGCGGTCGGTCAACGTCGTGGGGCTCAAGCGGGCTGGCATCGGCCTAGAGGACCGGCGACTGATCCAAGTCGCCTATCGCATTCTCTACCGATCGGGACTGTCGCCCCGGGGGGCCATCGAGCGAATCCGGGGTGAACTGACCCCGACGTCGCTCCTCACCCACCTGGCGGAGTTCCTGGAGACCTCCAAGCTCGGGATCTGCGGCCCCGCGATCCACGAGGCCAAAAGCCCGGTGCCGGAAGAGGAAGGGGAGCCGATCTTCTGATGGCACGTCGCGAGCGTCGGATCCGCGCGGGCGTGGTGGGCGCCGGCCACATGGGGCAGTACCACATCCTCGTCTACGCCGAGCAGTGGAACCTGGACCTAGTGGGGATCGTGGATGCGGACGTGGACAAGACCCGGCGGCTCGCGGCTCAGTACGACACCCAGGCCTTCGCCGATCATCGGGAGCTGATCGGCCGCGTGGACGTCGTCAGCGTGGCCGTCCCTACCCCGCTGCACTTCGCCGTGACGCGCGACCTCCTGGAAGCCGGAGTCAATGTGCTGGTCGAAAAGCCGATCACCCCCACGCTGGAGGAAGCCAAGGAGCTCTACCGCCTGGCGCGACAGCACAACGCGGTCCTTCATGTCGGGCATGTGGAGCGCTTCAACGGCGCCGTTCAGGAGCTCAAGAAGATCGTCAAGGAACCCCTCCTCGTCGAGTCGCGGCGACTCGGCCCGTTTGTCCCCCGGGTTCAGGATGACACCGTGATCATGGACCTGATGATCCACGACCTCGACATCGTCCTGAGCCTCGTGGAGAGCGAGCCGCGGCGCCTCAGCGCCATGGGGCAGACCCTGCGCTCGCCCGGCCCCGATGTGGCGAGCGTGCAGATCTTCTTTGACACGACCATCGCTACCATTCTGGCGAGCCGGGCCACCGAGCAGAAGATCCGCACGCTGGCCATCACGCAACCCGACGCTTACATCTTCCTCGACTACACCGACCAGAACATCCAGATTCATCGCCGCGCCGCCCAGGAGTACACCCTCAACCGCCAGTCCATCCGCTACCGTCAGGCCTCGTTCGTCGAACACCTCTTCGTCCATAAGGAAAACCCCTTGAAGCTCGAGATCCTGAACCTCATCTCGGCGGTTCGAGAGGTTGAGATGGGGCGGGCCCTGGAGCTTCACGAGGAGGAGGACCTCCGGTCCCTCGCCGTGGCCCTGGAGATCGAGCGGATGATCCGCGAAGGCCGGCGAGAGACCGCCTGGCCGGAGGCTCTTCCGTGGGGCGCACGCTCGGCTTGATGGCGGGGGCCGGGGTTCTCCCCGGCCGGGTAGCGGCAGAAGCGGCGCAGCGGGGGTGGCGGGTCGTCGCCTTCACCTTTGGGGAGGCGCGGGGACTCGACGGGCCGACCGACCGAGTCGTTCCGAGTCGCCTGACCGACGTGGGCAACGTCCTGGAACGCCTTCAGTCCGAGCGGGTGGCAGCCATCGTCTTTGCTGGCCTCCTCCCGAAAAGTTCCCTCTTGGACCACACAAGCGCCGACCCGTCCGCCCACGAGCTCCTGAGCGCGGCTGGCGGGCTCTCCGACACCGCCTTGGGCTCCGCCGTGCTTCGCACCCTGGCCGGCCTCGGCATCGAAGTCCTGGACCCGCGCACCTTTCTCTCGTCGCTGCTCGTGCCTTCGGGGACGTTGACTGCCCGAGTCCCATCCGAAGCGGAATGGACCGACGTCCGTCTCGGCCTCCGCCTGGCCCGCCAGTGCGCGGCCTTCGGGATCGGACAGACTGTGGTGGTTCGCCGGGGGCTGACCGTGGCCGTGGAGGCCATCGAAGGAACCAGTGAGACCATTCGAAGGGGGTGCCGCCTCGCCGGACCTGGGGCAGTGGTCGTGAAGGGGGTCGCGCCGGAGCACGACTACCGCTTCGATGTTCCCACGGTGGGGCTGGAGACACTGGAGGCCATGGTCGGCGGCAAGGCCTCCGCCGTGGGGCTCGAAGCAGGCAAGGTGCTGCTCCTGGATCGCGAGGCCGTGGTCACGCTGGCGGACCAGGAGGGAATCGCCATCGTGAGTGTGGACTCCGATAGCGGATGACGGATGCCAGAACGCCGCTGCGCGGCCGACCCGGACCTTTCCTCGCTGATGCTGGTTGCCGGAGAGGCATCCGGTGATCTGCACGGGGCCACGCTCTCCCGCGCACTCAAGCGGCAGGCCCCTTCGTGGAACCTGATGGGCATGGGCGGTCCGCGCATGGCCGCGACCGGTGTGCGGCTCCTCGTCGATCACACCGGCCTCGCGGTGGTGGGCGGCAGTGAAGCGCTTCCCCGGCTCCCCCGGCTCGTCGGCTCATTCAGGCTTCTCGCCAAGACGCTGCGGACCGAGCGGCCTCGGGCGCTCGTCCTCATCGACTTTCCAGAGTTCAACCTGAGGTTGGCCCGGGTCGCCCGGCGGCTTGAGATCCCTGTCGTCTACTTCATTCCTCCCCAGGTGTGGGCCTGGCGTCCCGGACGCACCCGGCTCATCGCGCGACTCACCACCCGGGTGCTCGCCGTGTTCCCCTTCGAGCCACCACTCTATGAGACCGCGGGCGCGCGGGTGGAGTTTGTGGGACACCCCATCTTGGACGACCTCCCGCTCGACCTCGACCGTGCCTCAGCCAGACGAGCCCTGGGAACTCCAGCCGACGCCACGGCGGTCGGCCTGCTCCCCGGGAGCCGGCGAGAGGAGGTGGATCGCCTGCTCCCCAGGATGGTCGAGGCCGCACACCTCATCTGCCGAGAGATCCCCTGGGTGCGATTCCTGGTCGCCCCGGCCCCGAGCGTGGATCGGGCACGGGTGGATGCGCTCCTGACTCAAGCCCCTCCCACGCTTTCCCTGGCCTGGGGGCGAAGCCGCGAGGTGATGGCCGCCAGCGACCTTCTACTCGTGGCCTCAGGGACCGCGACGCTCGAGGCTGCCCTCCTCGGCACACCCATGGTGGTCTGCTACCGGGTCTCTCGCTTCACCGAGCTGATCGCGCGCCCTCTGATCCGCATCCCGTGGGTGAGCCTGGCCAACATCGTCTCCGGGCGAGGCGTGGTTCCCGAGCTGCTTCAGGGCCAGGCCCGACCGACCCGGATGGCGGAAGAGGCAGTCGGTCTGCTCAAGGCTCCCGAACGCCTTCGAGCCCAACGCCAGGCCTTCGCGGAGCTCAAGGGAGCGCTCGGCTCGCCTGGGGTGGCGGAGCGGGCGGCCCGCCAGATCCTCGAGGTAGCCGGGTGCGCGTGAGGGGAGGGAACCGCCTGCTCCTCGCCCTAGCCCCGGCGGCTGCCTCCCTGGCCGTTCGCCTGCTGGCTCGGACCCTTCGTGTCACCGAGCTGGACAGACACCACGTCGCGCCGTTCTGGGACCGAGGCTCCCCCCTGATCTATGCGATCTGGCATGGGCGGATCCTCATGCTCCCGTGTCTTTATGGCAATTCCCGACCGGTACGCATCATGACGAGCCGATCGCGCGACGGAGAGCTGATGAGCCGCTTCGCGAGATGGTTCGGCTTCCAGGTGGTCCGCGGCTCTACCACGCGCGATGGCTCCGAAGCCTTCCGCGGTCTTCTCAGGCACCTCAAGCTGAGCCAGGATGTCGCAATCGCCCCCGATGGACCGCTCGGCCCACGCCATGTGGTCCAGCCGGGTGTCATCGCCCTGGCCAAGCTGTCCAGAGTCCCCATCCTCCCTCTGACCTTCAGCGCAGCCCCGGCCTGGCGCCTCAGGAGCTGGGACGAGTTTTTGATTCCCCGCCCGTTCGCCCGTGGCGTGGTACACTTCGGTCCGCCGCTGACCGTCCCGCCCAAGAGCAGTCGGGCAGAGCAGGAGGCCCTCCGCAAGAAGCTCGAATCGTCCCTGCGGGAGCTGACCTGGCGGGCGGATGCGCTCCTCGACGCAGGCTGATGTATCCGCTCTACACCTTCGGCCTCGCCCTGGCGCTCCTCGGCTATGTGCCGGCGTTCCTGATCCGCCGCTTGAGAAGTGGCTACGCTCGGCACCTCGGCCAACGCTTGGGACGCCTCGACGGGCTCCCTCCCGTGCCTCGCTGCTGGATCCACGCCGTCTCCGTTGGGGAGGCGCTGGCCTCCGTCCCGCTGGTGGAGGAAATCAGGAGACTCTGGCCAACCCTCAACGTGATCGTATCCACGGTGACCCCGACCGGGGCGACCGTGGTGCATGAGCGCCTGGGAGAGCTCGCCACCCATTGCTACTTCCCCCTCGATCTCCCGGGCTCAGTCCGCCGAGCCATCGGAGCCGTCGATCCCCTCTTTTTCGTCGCCGTGGAGACCGAGCTGTGGCCCAACTTCTTGCGGGAGCTCGATCGCCGCGGGATCCCCGCGATGATCGCCAATGGCCGGATCTCCGACCGCTCCTTCCGCTGGTACCGACTCGTACGCCCGTTCATGCGGAGAGTGCTGCGCCCGATCAGAATGCTTGCCATGCAGTCGGCCGAAGACGCGCGTCGCGTCATCGCCCTGGGCGCTCCCCCCGAGCAGGTCGTCGTGACAGGGAACATCAAGACGGCGCCACCGGGCTCGGAGGCCGGAATCAAGGCCCTGTGGGGTCGGCTCCTGGGCCTCACCCCAGACAAGCGCGTCTGGATCGCAGGGAGCACACACGCAGGGGAGGAAGAGATCGTCCTCGATGCCTTCGTTCGGCTCAAGGCGTATCACCCGGAGCTGATTCTGGTGCTTGCGCCCCGCCACATCGAGCGCGCGGCCGAAGTCGAGCGGCTGGTCTCGACCCGAGGCCTCCAGTCGGTGAGGCGGACAGCCCTCCCCGCTCGGCGCGGAGCCCCTGTCATCGTGCTGGACACCGTGGGGGAGCTGAGCCGGCTCTACCAGGTGGCCGGGGTCGCGTTCGTCGGGGGGAGCCTCATCCCGTGGGGCGGCCAGAACATGCTCGAGCCCGCCCTGCGCCGCAAGCCGGTCCTGTTCGGCCCGCACACCTCGAACTTTCGCGACGCGGCCGTGCTCCTTCTTGCCTCGGGCGGGGGTCTCCTCGTGAGGAATGCCTCTGAGCTCGAGGAGGCGGTCCACCGGCTCCTCAACGATCCGGATCTTGCTCGTCAGGTGGGAGAGGCCGCCCACCAGGCGGTGGCGAGCCGCCAGGGAGCGGTGCAGGAGACGTTGGAGCTACTCAAGCAGATCGTGAGCCCGCCGCGATGAGCCTCACACGGATCTGGGAGGGACGCATGCCGGCGCCCTTGGCCTGGCCGCTCGCGGCACTTGCCGTCGGCTACCGCGGCCTCTTGGGAGTTCGGGAGCAGCTCTATGACCGGCAACTCTTAAAGACCCGACAACTCCCGTGTCCGGTCATCTCCATCGGCAACCTGACCGTGGGCGGGACAGGCAAGACCCCCGCCACAGAGTTCACCGTCAGGACGCTCAAGGAGTGCGGGCTCCGCCCGGGAATCGTGAGCCGAGGGTACGGCCGTCGCACACGCGGATCCCTCATCGTGGCCGATCCGAACGGGATCAGGGTGGAACCCGCTCAGGCGGGGGACGAGCCGTTCCTCCTGGCCTCGCGCCTTCCCGGTACTCCCGTGGTCGTCGGGGAAAACCGCTACGAGGCGGCACGGCTCTGCGTGGAGCGCCTTGGCGTCCAGGCCCTGGTGCTCGACGACGCCTTCCAGCACCGAACGCTGAGAAAAGACTTGGAGATCGTCCTGGTGTCCAGCCACTGGCCATGGGGCAACGGTCATCTCTTCCCCCGTGGGTCCCTCCGAGAACCGCTCGGAGCCCTGGCCCGCGCCCACCTGGTCGTCGTTACCGGTCCCTCCGACGGCCGTGACCTGCCCATGATCAGCCAGACGGTGAGCGCCAAGAACCCCGACTGTGCAGTTGTGACAGCCCGGTACGAGCCGGTAGAATGTTGGGAAGCCCGGAGCAAGGCGCGTCAGAGCCCGGCGGCCCTGCGTGGCGTCCGCCTCTACGCCTTTGCTGGCATCGCAAGGCCGGAGAACTTCGTCGGGACTCTGGAGGAGCTAGGCATGAGCGTCGCCGGCTTCACTGAGTTCCCCGACCACCACTGGTACCGCGCCAAGGAACTGGAGGCCCTGGCTCAAGAAGCTACGGCCAAGGGGGCCGGGCTGTTGATCACCACCGAAAAGGATGCCATACGGTGTTTGGGGCTGGCGCTCCCCGACACCCCGCTCTGGACCCTTGCAGTGCGTCTGGCGCTGACCAGTGGGCACGCGCACTGGGACGGAGCCTTCGAGCCCCTCCGACACCGGTGACCCCGCTCGATCCCGCCGAGATCCAAACCCTACTCGTCAGGCTCCCGAACTGGCTCGGGGACACTGTCATGGCCCTCCCAGCGCTGAGGGCCCTCCGGGCTGGACTCGCGACGGCGGAGATCACCCTCGTTGGGCCATGGGTCGAACTCTTCGCCGATCAAGGAGTGGCCGATCAGGTCCTGACTTACCCCAAGAGCCTCCCGCGCCGGCTGGCGATGAGCCGACGGCTTCGTGCCATGGGCAGACACGACGTGCTGCTTCTGACGAACTCGCTCGAGTCTGCCCTGGCTGCCCGAAGCTGGGGAGCTCGCCGTCGAATAGGGTTCGCCACCGACGGGCGGGGCTGGCTGCTCACCCATCCGGTCACGCCTCCCTCACCGCGACGGCATCAGGTGGACGAATATCTGGAGCTGCTCCGAGTCTTCGGCGTCGCATCTAATGATAGCGCCCCGCGGTTGAGCCCCAGTCCCGGTGGGGGGGACGAGCGCGTGGACAGCTTGCTCGGCCAGGCCGGGGCCAGCCCCGACGCCGCTCTGGTGGGCCTCCACCTAGGCGCGGCCTTCGGCCCGTCCAAACGCTGGTCGATCGATCGCTGGGTAGGGCTGGCGCTCGCGTTGGGATCGAACGGCGCCCATCCGATTCTCATCGGGAGCCCCGCGGAGGACTCGGTGGCCGCCGAAGTGTGTCAGCGCTGTCCGACTCCCGTGGCCTCGCTCGTAGGGCGCGACAGCCCGGCGATTCTCCCCCGGCTCCTCGGCCGCTTCCACCTCGTGATCGCGGGGGACACCGGGGTTGCCCACCTTGCGGCAGCGCTGGGAGTCCCAGTCATCACGCTCTTCGGGCCCACCGACCCCCGTCTCACCGCGCCCCGCGGCGCCCGGGTTCGAAGCATCTACAAGGCGGTTCCCTGCGCGCCGTGCTTTCTCGTCGACTGTCCCATCAACCATCCTTGCATGAGCGGAATCGGAGTCGACGAGGTGCTGGAGCAGGCCAGCGCCTTCCTCAAGGCGGCGCAAACGTGACCACGGTGCTCCACACCGAATCCTCCACTGGCTGGGGAGGCCAGGAGGTGAGGATCCTCGCCGAGGCGTGCTGGCTCCGGGAAGCAGGGCTCCGCGCGCTTTTGGCCGGCCAGCCGGGAAGCCCCATCCTGTCCCGAGCCCGGCAGGCGGGCATCGAGGCGATCGCTGTGAGGATGCGTGCGGCGTGGGATCCCGTGGCGGTGAAAACCTTGACCGCCGCGATCCGCCGAGAAGGGATCACCCTGATCCACACGCACAGCTCGGTCGATGCGTGGCTGGGAGGCATGGCCGGGCGCCTGGCACGGATTCCGGTGGTGCGAAGCCGCCACGTCTCCATCCCCGTCCGCCGCGGGTGGAACCCCGTCTACTCCATCCTCGCCCATCGAATCGTGACGAGCGGTGAGGCAATCCGTCAGCTCCTGCTGGCCGCAGGCGTGAACCCGGCAAAGGTGGTGACGATTCCCGCGGGTGTGGACTTGGATGAGTTCTGCCCGGGCGCGGAGGGCCAGCGGATCCGCGGTGAGTTCTCGCTCACGCCGCCCGTGATCGGCTCTGTGGCCATGTTCAGAGGATCCAAGGGACACCCGCACCTGCTCGAGGCCTTCACCATGGTGCGACGCGAGTTCCCCGAGGCCAGCCTCCTCCTCGTGGGGGATGGGGTCCGCCGGGCCTCGGTAGAACAGCTCGTCGCCGATCACGGGCTCGGGGAGGCGGTCCGCATGACCGGCTTCCGTCACGATGTGCCGAACCTGCTCCGCGCCATGGATTGCTTCGTGCTCGCCTCGACCCGCACCGAAGGTGTCTCCCAATCGCTCCTGCAGGCCCTGGCCACGGAGCTTCCGGTGGTGGCCTCCGCCATTGGCGGAATCCCCGAGGTGATCGACCACGAGGTGACCGGTCTCTTGGTGCCGCCGGGAGCTGCTGGGCCTCTCGCAGAGGGAATCCTCACCACCCTCAAAGATCCTGAACCGGCGAAGCGGCGCGCCAAAGCGGGGAGGCAGCGGGTGGAGATGGGCTACTCGCGCGCGACCGCCACGCGGCGCCTGACCACCCTCTACGGAGAGCTCCTGGATCAGTGAACCGCCTGACCATCCTGCACCTCGCTGCCAACCGGTGGTGGACCGGGAGCGCGGACGCCATTATCCGGCTCGTCAAAGGGCTCGAGCAGCGTGGCCACCGCGTGCTCCTCGGGGCGATCCGGGGCGACCGTTTCGACGCCAAAGCCCGCGAGGTCGGGCTGGTTCCACTGCCTGAACTCTCGCTGGAGCCCAAGGGATTCGTCGGCGACGTGGTTCGCCTCCGACGGCTGATCAGGGCCGAGGGGGTACAGATCCTGCACTGCCATCACTCCCATGATCATTGGCTGGCTGCGCTCTCAAGGCAGACCGCGGCGCTGTTCCGCACCTTCCACAATCTGCGAACGGTGAAGCGGCGCGGGCTGTCGCGTCGCCTGTTCCGCCGGACGGACGGCGCCTTCGCGGTCAGCCATCAGATCCATGCGCGCTGCCTGGAGACGGGTCTCCCAGCCGGGCACCTCTGGCTGCTCCCCGGAAGTGCCGACCTCAGACGCTTCACGCCTGGAATCGACGGCCAGGCGGTCCGCGAAACCTTTGGGCTCGGTGGAGCACCGCTCGTGGGATCGGTAGCCCGCCTCGCCCCCAACCGCGGTCACGAGCTCTTGATCCATGGATTCCGCGAGCTGCTCCGCACGCATCCTGAAGCACGGTTGCTCCTGGTTGGCAAAGGGGAGTCGCGTCCGAAGCTGGAGGCGCTGGTGACCGAGCTGGGACTCACGCAAGAGATCCTCTTCACCGGCTACCGCGACCACGACCTGCCCGAGGTGCTGGCGGCCATGGATTGCTTCGCCCTGATGGGAGCCGGCTCCGATGAATCATGTCGGGCGGCGCTCGAGGCCATGGCAACGGGAAAACCCGTCGTAGCCCGGGCCGTCGGCGCCCTGCCGGAGACCATTGTTCACGGCGAGACCGGTCTCCTCCTTTCCGACGACAGACCCGAAACCGTGTCGGCCGCCCTGCACGCCATTCTCGACGATCCAAATCTCGCCCGGCGGATGGGGGCGGCCGGGCGGCACCGGACCCAGACGGAGTTCAGCCCCGAGCGCGCCATCGAGACCGTGGAAGTCGCCTACCGGTTTGTGTTTGACCGGCAGCCCGGACATGCCAGCTATCGGCCTGCCTGAGAGGCCGTTACGGATTCTCCACGTGATGAGCTGTCGGGGCTGGAGCTCCGACGCCTACTGGGCGGCGCGGGTGGTCAAGGAACTCGAGCAAGGCGGACACGAGGCCATCCTCTGTTGCCGCGCGGGAAGCCAGCGAGTGGTGGAGTGGGCCCGAGAGATGGGGGTGACCCGGCTCAAGGGCCTCCAACTGGCCCGCGGCCTTAGCCCGCGAGCTGACGTCTCGGACCTGGCCCGACTTCGCAGCTGGTTGCCCCAGGTGGACCTCATTCATGTTCACCGCGGGAAGGAGCACTGGCTAGGGGCTCTGGCCAATCGCCTCTGCCGCGCGCCTCGACCCCTGGTGCGCACGCGTCACATCGTCCAGGCCGTCCGCTCCCACGCTGCCAACCGCTGGCTCTACCGGACTGCGACGGATCTGGTGATTACGGTCACGCACGCCATTGCACGCCAGTATGTGGCCTCCGGCCTGCTCCCGGCTGAGCGCGTGGTCACACTGCCTGGCGGCGCCGATACGGCGGTGTTCTCTCCCGGTGTGGATGGTCACCCCCTCCGACGGGCCTTGGGAATCGGGGACGATGAGCCCCTGATCGGGATGGTGAGCGGCTTCCGGGTCATGAAGGGCCACGCCGTCGTCGTCGAGGCCATGGCCCGGCTGGCCCGTGAGGGTCTGAGACCCCGCGTCCTCTTCGTCGGGCAGGGGAGCCACGAGGCCGCGATCCGGGGGGCCATCACGCTGGCGGGGCTTCAGAAGCAATTTACGTTCGGTGGCTTCCTGCCTGACCTCCCCCAGGCCATCGCGGCCATGGACATCGGCCTCTACGTCCCGCTGGAGTCGGATGGCATGAGCCGGGTGATCTTCGAGTGTCTAGCCATGGGCTGCCCGCTGATCGCCAGCCGCGTCGGCGTGGTCCCGGAAATTCTCGCCGACGGCCGCGAGGCCCTCCTCGTTCCGGCGGGAGACCCCGGCTCGCTGGCCCTGGCCATCCGCCGTCTCCTCGAGGCTCCTGGATTCGCCCGAACGCTCGGGCAGGCTGGCCGCGCCCTCACCGCCGAGCGGTACTCCGGAGCGCACGTAAGTGATCGCCTCATCGGGCTCTACACGGATCTCTTGCGCGAGCGCGCGTGAAAATCTCAGTGCTCTGCTTCGATCTCTCCGACAACGCGGTGGCGCGGGGGGATCTCCTCGCTCGGCTTCTGGCTGCCCGCTACGAGGTGGAGGTCGTGGGCCCCTGCTTCGGTCCCGGGGTGTGGGGCCCGGTCCGCGGAGGGCCCGTGAGGTACAAGCACCTCCGTGGCTCCCGATACCCACGCTTTCTCGCCTCGATCCCGTCCTTACTCCGTCTCGCGGATGGTGACCTTCTCTATGCCTCCAAGCCACGTCCCACCAGCTACGGCCTCGGCCTCCTCAAGCGAGCTTCTGCTCGACGTCCGCTGCTCCTCGACATCGATGACTGGGAGACTGGGTTCTTCTACCGCTCCGGTCTTGGGGGACGTCTCGGTCGATTCCTGAACTTCTCCAATCCCAACGGCCTTCCCTGGACATGGCTCATGGAACGGCTCGTTGTCCGAACGCCCTTCCGGACCGTGGCGTCTCGGTTTTTAGAGACGCGCTTTGGAGGTCTCCTCATCCCGCACGTCAGAGACACCGACAGGTGGAAGGCCGGGGCCCACGATTCCGAGGTCGCGCGCTCCCGGCTGGGCATCACCACCGAAAAGGTCATCATGTTCCTCGGCACGCCCAGGGAGCACAAGGGTCTCGACGACCTCGTGGACGCGGTCAGGCGCCTCGATCGCCCCGACGTGGTGCTCGCCGTGGTGGGGTCTCGCCCCAAAAGCGCAATGGGTCGACGGCTGGCGACCCTCGGTCCCACCGTGAGGAGCCTCGGCGAGATCCCGTTCTCAGAGATCCCGTCTTACCTCACTCTCGCCCACGTGGTCGCCGTCCCCCAACGGCGCGCACCCGACACCGTCGCTCAGGTGCCGGCCAAACTCTTCGACGCCATGGCCCTCGCTCGGCCGGTCGTCTCGACCCGTGTCTCCATGATCCCCGAGATTCTTGATGGCTGCGGTCTCGTGGTCGAGCCAGGAGATGTCGAGGCGCTTCGAGAGGCCATCGCCTTTCTCCTCGACCATCCGTCCGAGGCAGCCGCGCTCGGCGCCCGCGCCCGGAGTCGGGCAGAGGAAGCCTACAGCTACCGCGCTGCCCGCGCCGTGATCTTCCCTCTCGTCGAGCAGGCCATGGCCAGCGGCGGCTGAGGGAGAGAAGCCCGTGCGGCTGGCCATTATCTGTCGACCCGTTGTTCCCTACGGCGGGCTGGAAACGGCCACGGCCGGCTTGCTGAGCGAATTGGCTCGGCAGGGCCACGACCTGCACCTCTTCAGCCCGCCGAGGCCGCGTCCGCTCCCGGGGATGACGCACCACAGGCTGCTCGTGCTCCCGCGTCCTTCCCTGGCCCGCCTGCTCTCCTTGGTCCTGGCTGCACGGGTGGCGGTGAGGCACGGCTTTGACGTGGTTCAGAGCCACGAGCGGACGCTTTCCCAGGACATCTACCGAGCGGGGGAAGGGTGCCACCGGGCCTACCTCCGGATCAAGGCTCAGGGCCTGACGCCGATGCATCGAGCGGCTCTCCAGATGAGCCCCTATCATCGGATGCTATTGGCTCTGGAGCGACGGCTGTTCACCTCCGGAGCCACCCGGAAGATCGTCGCCATTTCTCACGGGAGCGCAGAGGAGATCCGGCGGCTCTACGGTGTCCCCGAGTCCCAAATCGCCGTCATCTACAACGGCGTAGACCAGGAGCGATTTGATCCCGACAATCGGCCACGCTTCCGCCCCGCCCTCCGGACAGAGCTGGGCATCCCGCCAGAGGCATGGGTGGTCCTTTTCGTTGGATCCGGCTTCGAGCGGAAAGGCTTAGCGCCCCTCATCGAAGGATTCGCTCGAATCTCCGACCGGAGCGCTCGACTCATCGTGGTGGGGAAGGGCAATCCCACGCCGTACCGCACCCTGGCGAGGAGACTCGGCCTCGAAGGGCGCGTGATGTGGACCGGCCTTCGGTCCGATGTGGAGCGGTGCTATGCCACGGCCGACCTGGTGGCGCTGCCGGCCCGCTACGAGCCCTTCGGCAACGTCCACCTGGAGGCTCTGGCTTCCGGCCTCCCGGTGCTGGCGAGCACCCGAAGCGGAGGGGCAGAGGTGGTCAGCCACGGCGAAACCGGCTGGATCGTCGATGAGCCGGAGGATCCCGAGGCCATCGCCAGGGGGCTTCGCGCACTCCGAGACATAGATTCGACGCGCGTGAGTGATCTGGCGCGCCGGGCGGTCAAGCCATTCACCTTCGCCGCCCAGGTCGACGCCCTCACCAAACTCTACCGGTCGCTCTAATCACTCGGAGGGGGGCTCCGCCCACCTTCCGCACCTCCCCTCAGCGGTCCGGAGGGGTTTTTTCGTTGAACATTCAGGGCGTTAGGGTTACACTGCCTCACGATGCCGAACGATCCGTGCGTCTTCATAGATCGCGACGGGACGCTCGTCGAGGAAGTTGGCTACGTCAACGACCCCAAGCAGCTTCGCTTCTTTCCCCGGTCGGCGGCCGCAGTCCGCCTCCTCAACGGAGCCGGGATGCGGGCGGTGATGGTGACGAACCAGAGCGGTGTGGCCCGCGGGTACTTCTCTGAGGACGTCCTCAACACTGTTCACGCCGAACTGGTGGCATGGCTCAAGTCTGAGGGTGCCTTCCTCGACGGCATCTATGTCTGCACGCATCATCCGACGGAAGGACAGCCGCCTTACCGCCGCCGCTGCGATTGCCGAAAACCGGAGCCAGGTCTGCTTCTCCGCGCGGCCAGGGAGCTCGGACTCGACCTCTCGGCCTCCTTCCTGGTCGGCGACAAGAGCGCAGACGTCGAGGCCGCCGGACGGGCTGGAGTGACCCCGATTCTGGTGCTCACCGGGTACGGGCTCGGCGAGTGGGAGTCCGGTCGGGAGCGCTGGACAAGCACACCTGATCACGTTGCTCCTGACCTTCTGGAGGCCGTCCACTGGATCTTGGAGCGGAGGCGAGGGTAATGTTCCCGTTCCCGCGTCTCAAGAGCGTCGTCGAGCGCTTCTCTCAAAAGACCATTCTGGTGCTCGGTGACCTCATCGCCGACGAGTACATCTACGGCAAACCGGCGCGGATCTCCCGGGAAGCTCCAGTCCTGATCCTGCGCTATCAGGGCCGGGAGGCGCGGGTCGGAGGCGCGGCCAACGCTTGCCACAACATCCTCGCCCTCGGCGCCCGCGTCCTCCCCGTTGGCGTTCTGGGAGCAGACGAGGCCGGAGACGAAGTGCTCGCCTCGCTTCGATCGCTGGGAATCCCGACGGAAGCCATTGTGAGAACGACGAGGCACTCGACGCCGGTGAAGACCCGGATCATGGCAGGTAGCTCTGAGTCCACCCGGCAACAGGTGGTCCGGCTTGACCGCGAGCCCCAGGAGCCCCTCGATCCGAATGTCGAGGAGGAGCTCGCCAACCAGCTTCGCGCCTGGGGATCCCGAGCCGATGCTATCTTGCTCTCCGACTATAGTTACGGAACGGTGACGCCGGGCCTCGTGGAGGTGGCCCGAGCCCTGGCCAACCAGCACGGGACCCTGGTGAGCATCGATAGCCGCTATGACCTGCTCCGATACACAGGCCTGACCGCAGCCACGCCCAATGAACCCGAGGTCGAGCACCTCACCGGACTGCTCCTGGACGGGGAGCCAACAGTGGAGAAAGCGGGTCGCCAGCTCCTGGAGCACCTTGGGTGTCGATATCTCTTGATTACGCGCGGCAGCCGGGGCATGGCTCTCTGCGAACGAGAGGGACCCGTCACCTTCCTCCCGATCCACGGGAGCGACCAGATCGCCGATGTCACCGGTGCGGGGGACACGGTCATCAGCACGTTCACGGTGGCCTTGGCCAGCGGGGGCCTTCCCGCCGAGGCTGCCTGGCTGGCCAACGTGGCCGGTGGGGCGGTCGTGATGAAGCGCGGCACCGCCGCGGTGTCCCAGGCCGAACTCTTGAGAGCCCTCGCCCAGGATGGCGGCCATCGTGAGCCTTGAAGAGGCCGAGCGCCTCGGAGCGCACCTCCGAGGCGAGGGGCAGCGACTCGTCCTCGCCAACGGCTGCTTCGACCTTCTCCACGTCGGCCACGTGCGGTACCTCAAGGCAGCCAAACAGCTAGGTGACGTGCTGATGGTCGCGTTGAACTCCGATGCCTCGGCGCGCCGCCTCAAGGGTCCGGGGCGCCCCGTCGTGAGCCAGGACGAGCGAGCCGAAATCCTGGCGGCCCTGTCTCCTGTGGACTACGTGCTCATCTTCGACGATGATACGGTGGACGGACTGGTCAGGCGATTGAGGCCGTCCGTCCACGCCAAGGGCTCCGACTATTCGGTAGAGACGGTACCAGAACGGCGCGCGGTCCGGGACGCTGGCGGCCAGGTCGCCATCGCCGGTGATCCGAAGGCGCACTCATCGCGTGAGCTGATCTCCACCATCGTCCGGGAATTCGGGAGGCGCCCCTGAGAGTCGCCATCGTCAAGCTCTCCTCCCTGGGGGATGTCATTCATGCCCTCCCCGTGGCCCATGCCCTCCGTCGCTCCCTCCCCGATTCCCACCTCACGTGGATCGTCGAGGCGCGGGAGCGTCGAGTTCTGACCGATCATCCCGAGCTGGACAGCGTAGTCCCCCTCGACACCCGAGGATGGAGACGGCTCATGTGGACCGCCGCCGGAGCCCGCGTGGTTATGGCTGAGCTTCGCCGCTTCGCGCGCTGGATCCGGCACGCCGGCTTCGATGTAGCCATCGACCTCCAGGGGCTGGTCAAAAGCGGGCTCCTCACCGCCGCCACCCGGGCGCCACTCAGGATCGGGTTCGCGCGGACTCACTGCCGTGAGCCGTGGAATGCGCTCTTCACAAACCGACACGTGACCCCGCCACCCGCAGCGGTCCACGTCGTCGAGCAGTATCTTTCGCTCCTCACGCCCCTCGGCATCACCGAGCGGCACCCGGTCTTCCACCTTCCTGGGCGCCGGGAGGCGGAGCAGACCATCGAGTGCTTCCTCGCCGAGCACGAGGTCAAGCCGCAGGACCGGCTCGTGGCCGTCAATCCGGGAGCCGGCAGGGCTGACAAGCGTTGGCCAGTGGCACATTTCAGGCGATTGGCCCAACGGCTCGCCGATGAGGCTGCCTGCCGGGTGCTGATTCTCTGGGGCCCCGCTGAGCAGGGTCTAGTCTCCGCCATCGGGGAGGGACTGATTCCCCCCCCCATGTCAGCGCCACCCACGAACCTCCACGAGCTCGCGGCGCTCTTCCGGCGCGTTTCCCTCGTCGTAGCGGGCGACACCGGGCCGCTTCATCTGGCGGCGGCCCTTGGCACGCCGGCGCTGGGCCTCTACGGTCCAACCCGTGCTGAGCGCAACGGCCCCTATGGCGCTCGGTGTCGGGCACTGCAGAGCCCTGACGGAACCATGGCTGCCTTGACCCCCGATCGGGTCTTCAGGGTGGCGGCAGAACTTCTGGACGAGAACTCCGGAGGCTTCAGGTGAGCCGGTTCTCCGTCGCCATCATCACCTGGAATGAGGAAGGGCGGATCCGGGACTGCCTCGAGAGCGTAGCCTGGGCCGACGAAGTTCTGGTGGTCGATGCGGAGTCCTCTGACAAGACGGTCGAGGTAGCCCGAGAGTTTACCGATCGAATCTGGATCAGGCCCTGGCCGGGGTTCGCGGCACAGAAGAACTTCGCGCTGGATCAGACCGGCGGGGACTGGGTGCTCTCCTTGGATGCCGATGAGCGGGTCACGCCCGAGCTCCGGGTGGAGATCGAGCGGGTGCTCGTGGCCAGGCTCCCGGCCAACGGCTATGCCGTCCCGAGAAAGAACTTTTTCTGGGGCGCCTGGATCAGGCACGGAGGACTCTACCCGGACTGGCAGGTTCGTCTTTTCCGGCGAGGACACGGGCGCTTCGTCGAGCACGCCGTCCATGAGTCGGTGGAGGTTGGAGGCCCTGTCGCCCGGCTGAGCTCCCCGTTGCTCCACCAGAGCTATAAGAGCCTCGAAGAGTTTGTCCTCCGCTCGAACCGCTACTCGACCCTGGCAGCTCGGGAATGGCTCGCGAGTGGCCGCCGGGCCCGCCTTACCGACCTGATCGTGCGACCGGCTGGGCGGTTCTGCGCCATGTATCTGTGGCGGCGCGGATTTCTTGATGGCCGGCGGGGGTTGCTCCTGGCCACGCTCTACGCCCACTACGTGTTCCTCAGGACCGCCAAGATCTGGGAGGGGCAGCGACGGCGGGGTGAAGACTGAGCCATGACATCGCCTCGAGACCGCGTGCTCTCGGGAATGCGTCCCACGGGAAAGCTCCACCTAGGGAACTACCTCGGGGCCCTGGACAACTGGGTCCATCTCCAGGACCGCTACGACTGCTTCTTTTTCGTCGCCAACTGGCACGCGCTGACCACCGAGACCGCCCGGACCGATGACATCCCGGGGAACACCGTGGAGATGGCGGCGGACTGGCTCGGTTCGGGGCTGGAGCCCGAACGCGCGACCCTGTTCGTCCAGTCTCTGGTGCCCGAGCACGCGGAACTGGCCCTGCTCTGCTCCATGTTGACGCCGGTGTCCCGCCTCGAGCGCGTGCCGACCTACAAGGAGATGGTGGAGCAGCTCGGTCTTGTCGCGCCTTCCCACGGGCTCCTGGGTTATCCCGTCCTCCAAGCAGCCGACATCCTGATCTACCACGCCGCGTACGTGCCCGTCGGCGTGGACCAGGTTCCCCACGTCGAGTTGACACGAGAGATCGCCCGGCGCTTCAACGCCACCTTCGGCCCGGTCTTCCCCGAGCCGCAGGCGCTCTTGACGGAGATCCCCAAGGTGCCCGGCACCGACGGGCGCAAGATGTCCAAAAGCTACGACAACTGTATCTACCTCTCCGACCCCCCCGAGGTGATCACCCCAAAGATCAGCACTATGATGACGGACCCCGCCCGGAAACGTCGCATCGACCCTGGGAGTCCCGATCTCTGCCCCGTCTTCGACCTCCACAAGATGTTCACGCCCGAGGCCGAACGCGAGCAGTGCGCCACCGGGTGCCGGACGGCCGCCATCGGCTGCCTGGATTGCAAGGGCGTGCTCCTCAAGCACCTCCTGCCCACGCTCCGAGAGATCCGTGACCGACGCCAGGCGTATATGGAAAAGCCCGCCGAGATCGTGGAGATCCTTCACGAGGGCTCGAAGCGAGCGCGCCAGACAGCCCAAGCCACCATGGAGGCGGTCCGTCGGGCCGTGGCGATCGAGCCATGACCACCGCGGTGGAGCCCCAGGGAATCACGGTACGGGTCGAATCGTTCGAGGGGCCGCTCGACCTCTTGCTCCACCTCTGTCGGACCAACGAGATTGACCTAAGCCGGCTGCCGATCCGCACCATCACGGATCAGTACCTCGCTCACCTCGAAGCCATCCAGTTTCAAGACCTGGAGACTCCCGGCGCCTTTCTGGTTCTCGCCGCGACCCTCATCTACCTCAAGTCGCGGGTGCTCCTGCCCCCATCCGAGTCCGACGAGGAGCAGCTCGATGAGGAGGGCGAGCTGCTGCGGCAAGAGCTAGAGGAGCGGCTCCGGCAGTACGCCCGTGTCAAAGCCCTTGGCCTTTGGCTCGCGGAGCGGGAAGCGGAGCAGTCGCTGCTCTTCGGGCGACCGGTGAGCAACCTCCCCGCCCCGGAAGAGATCCCGCTGGAGGAGCTCTCCCTCCACCTCCTGGAGCACGCCTACCGGAAGCTGCTCCAGCGAGCCGAGCGTGAGCGCCCGCAGGAGCTGGAGCCCGACGTCCCGTCGATCCTGGAGCGGATGGCCGAGATCCTCTCTCTTCTCCGGGACACCTGGTCGCTTCTCTTCTCCACCCTGGCCGGGGGCGCAGGCATTCGGTCTGAGCTGGTGGTGACACTCCTGGCCCTGCTGGAGCTGATGCGGCTGGGTCAGGCCCGAGCCCAGCAACGGGAGCCGTTCGGCGAGATCGTCATCGAGCGGACACACCAGGAGAGCGCTGAGCATGCCTGAGCCAATTCAGATTCTCGAGGCCCTACTCTTCGCCTCCGACACGCCGCTGGAAACCCAGCGAATCCAGGAGGTGCTCGAGCTGCCTAGCCCGGAGGAGACCCGAGGTTTGGTGGAGACGCTCCGGGCCAACTACGAGGACAACGGCCACGCCCTCCAGATCGTCGAGGTGGGCGGCGGCTTCAGGATGGTCACCCGACCCGAAGTGGCCCCGTGGCTCGTGCGCCTCGCGCGGAGCCGGACCAAGAGTCGGCTCTCCCGTCCTGCGTTGGAGACGCTGGCCATCGTCGCCTACCGTCAGCCTGTCTCCCGACCCGAGATCGACTTGGTTCGCGGGGTGAACTCCGAGGGCGTGCTGGAGAGCCTCCTCGAACGACGCCTGATCCGCATCGCGGGACGGAAGGACGCTCCGGGCCGTCCCTTCCTGTATGAGACCACCCGAGAGTTTCTGGTCGCGTTCGGGCTCCGGGACCTGAGCGACCTTCCCTCCGTGGAGGGGGAGCTGGCTCTAGCTCCTGCCGCCGTTGCAGAGGCGTCTGAACAAGATCCTGGCGGAAGCGGGACTGGCCTCGCGCCGGGGGAGTGAGCGCCTCATTCGGGAGGGCCGCGTCACCGTCGACGGAACCCTGGTGACCGCGCCTGGGACCCTCGTTGATCCCGCTCACGACCGCATCCTGGTAGATGGGCGTCCGCTGCCCACCCCAGAACCCAAGCGCTACCTCCTGCTCCACAAACCCCGCGGATACATGTCGACGCGGGCCGATCCCCGGAAGCGACCCGTCGTCCTGGACCTGGTGGGCGGAGAGCGCGTCCGGCTCTTCCCCGTGGGCCGACTGGACTTCGATGCCGAAGGGCTCCTGCTCCTGACCAACGACGGGGCGTTGGCTCACCGCTTGCTCCACCCCCGCTTCGGGATGCCTCGCGTGTACGAGGCGGAGGTCCACGGCCGGCTCACGGAGCGAGAGCTCTCACGGTTCCGGCAGGGCGTGATCCTGGAGGACGGGCTTGCCAAACCGACCGAAGTTCGACTCCTTCGCCCAACGCCGGGGACGACCTGGCTCAAGCTGACGTTCACGGAGGGGCGCTATCGGGAGCTGAAGCGCTTCTGCGCGGCTCTCGGTCACCCGGTGGTCCGACTCCGGCGCGTCCAGTTCGGCCCACTGCGCCTGGGCGCGCTCCCTCTGGGAGCGACAAGGTCCCTCTCCCCGAAGGAGCTTGACCGCCTCCTCGCCCCCTGACTCGGCTGATTCCGCCCGCGCTTGCGCCCCAGGTGAGGATTCACTATAATGGCCGCGATTCGGGTAAAGTCGGCAGGTGTCAGGAGCCTGTATGGACCTGGACGAATGGCGTTCCAGGATCAATGAGATCGACCAGCAGATTCTCAGCCTCCTCAACCAGCGTGCAGCCGCCGCCCTCCGGATCGGAGCGCTCAAGCGGCAGCAGGACCTCCCGTACTACGTGCCGGAGCGGGAGGCGGAGGTCATCGCCCGGCTCCTGACCCTCGACTCCGGCCCCTTCCCCGAAGAGGGAGTCAAGGCGGTCTGGCGCGAAATCCTCTCGGCCTCGCTCGCCCTCGAACAGCCATTGGTCGTCGCCTACCTGGGTCCTCCTGCGACCTTCAGCCACCAAGCGGCCACACTCCGCTTCGGCTCCTCGGCGCACTGTCTTCCCGGCAAGAGCGTCGTCGAAGTCTTCGAGGAGGTCGAAAGGGAGCGGGCCGAGTTCGGCGTCGTTCCGGTGGAGAACTCGACCGAGGGATCAGTCAACATCACGCTGGATAGGCTGATGGATTCCGAGCTTGTGATCACCGGCGAAATCTTCCTCGACATCTCGCTCCACCTGCTCTCGCGAGCCTCGGACCTCTCCCAGATCCGGACGGTGTGGTCGCACCCCCAGGCCCTCGCCCAGTGCCGCCAGTGGCTGGGGACCAACCTCCCGGATGCGCCCGTGGCGGAAGTGACCTCGACGGCAGCAGCGGCCGGGCAAGCGCTCGGCGATCCGACGGGAGCGGCGATCGCCTCGGAGCTAGCCGCCCGGGTCTATCAGCTCCCGGTGCTTCGAAGCCGGATCGAGGACAACGTGTTCAACTCGACACGCTTTCTGGTGATGGGACGTCGCCCCATGCCCCCGACGGGAAAGGACAAGACATCGATTCTTTGCTCAGTCAAGCATGAGGTGGGAGCGCTGGCCAAGTTCCTCGAGCCGTTTGCCCGTCACGGCCTCAACCTGACCAAGATCGAATCGCGACCGACCAAGCGACGCCCCTGGGAGTACGTCTTCTTCGTGGACTTCGAGGGGCACCGGGACACGCCCCCCGTGCAGGCGGTCCTGACCGAGATCCGGGAGCGCTGCCTCTTCCTCAAGACCCTGGGGTCCTACCCGGCGACCTAAGAAGCCTCGACATGTCGATCCCCTGGGAGTCCCTCGCCAACGAGCACATCTTGGGCATCGCCCCGTACGAACCGGGCAAGCCCACCGAGGAGCTGGAGCGCGAGCTGGGAGTGAGCGATGCAATCAAGCTGGCCTCGAACGAGAACCCGCTGTCCCCGTCCGAGCGAGTCGAGAAAGCCATCGTCAATGCCCTCCATCAGCTCAACCGCTACCCTGACGGCAGCGGTTTCTACCTGCGCCGGGCTCTGGCGCGCCACCACCACCTCACTCCGGAGCAGATTATCCTCGGCAACGGGTCCAACGAGCTGATCGAGCTGATCGTCAGGGCGTTCCTGCGTCCGGGCGAGGAAGCGATCGTGCCGCACCCCTCGTTCGTGGTCTACCCCATGGCCGTCCAGGCCGCGGGGGGAATCAGGGTCGTGGTAACCTTGAAGGACCACCGGCTCGACCTCGAGGCCATGGCCCGGGCCATTACCCCGCTCACCAAGCTGGTGTTCATCGCCAATCCCAACAACCCGACGGCCACCATCGTGACCAAAGAGGAAGTCGAGGCGTTCATGGCCCGGGTGGGCGATCGCGTCATCGTGGTCTTCGACGAGGCCTACTGGGAGTTCGCCCAGGGCCCGGACTTCCCCGACTCGCTGGCCCACTTGCAGGAGGGCCGGAAGGTCTTTGTCCTCCGGACCTTCTCCAAGGCTGCCAGCCTGGCCGGGCTCCGCGTGGGATACGGCATGGCGGATAGCGACGCCATAAACCTGCTCCACCGGATCCGCGCGCCGTTCAACGTGAACTCGCTTGCCCAGATCGCCGCCCTGGCAGCGCTCGAGGACGATTCCCACATCGTCGAATGCTTGCGCCTCATCGACGCGGGAAAGGCCTACCTGTCCGACGAGTTCACCTCGCTAGGGCTGTCTTACGTTCCCTCGCGAGCGAACTTCGTCCTGGTGGATGTCGGGCGAAGCGCCACGGAGGTGTACCAGCGGCTCCTCGCAGAAGGCGTCATCGTCCGCCCCATGACCAGCTTCGGGATGGAGACCACGCTCAGGCTCTCGATCGGGACCCCGGGGGAGAACCGGCGGCTCATCAAGGCCCTTACGAAGGTGCTGGGGGAGGTCCGGCGCGCGTGATCCGGCGGCTCTCGGTGGTCGGCTTGGGGCTCCTCGGTGGCTCGGCAGCCAAGGCGGCGCGCGCGCGCGGGCTGGCCCGAGAGATCGTGGCGGTGGGGCGCCGACCGGACCGACTGGCTCGTGCCGTGGCCGACGGGACGGTGGATCGTGCGGCGGCCGATCTGGCCGAGGGGGTAGAGGGAGCGGACTTGGTTCTCTTCTCTGTTCCAGTCGTGACGCTAGAGACCTTGCTCGCCGAGACCTGGCAGTTCGCTCCCGAGGACGCCGTGCTCACCGACGTGGGAAGCACCAAGGCCGCCATCGTGCACACCGCCGAGCGGCTGGGGCGCTCGCGGCCCCTGGCCTTTGTCGGGGGTCATCCCATGGCTGGCTCGGAGCAGAGCGGATACACCGCCTCGCGCGCCGATCTGTTCGTCTCTGCTACGGTCATCCTGACCCCGACCGAAGAGACAGACCAGGCCGCCATCAAGCGGGTAGGGGAGTTCTGGGAAGCCGTGGGCGGTCGAGTGGTCACCCTGGACCCCGACGTGCACGATCGCGTGGTAGCGGCGGTGAGTCACCTCCCCCACCTCCTGGCCGATGCTCTGGTGGATGCCGTGACGCGGTTCGAGCCTTCCGCTCTGGAATTCGCAGGCTGGGGGTTCAAGGACACCACTCGTATCGCGGCATCTGACCCTCGGCTCTGGCGCGAGATCTTCCTCTCCAACCGGGCAGCCCTTGCCGAGACGGTGACGGCCTTCCGCGCCGCGCTGGACCGGCTCGAGCAGTTGATCAAGGCCCAGGATTCGAGCGGTCTCGAGCAGGCACTGGCGCGAATCCAGGGGATCCGTCGCCGGCTCTGATGAGAGTCTTGGTTACGCCGTCCCGCCGTCTCGAGGGAACCATTCAGGTTCCGGGTGACAAGTCTATCTCCCACCGGGCCGCACTGGTCGGTGCCCTCGCCACGGGCCCGACGGAGCTCTCCGGGTTTCTGGAGGGCGAGGACTGCCTGAGGACGCTCGGCGCGCTCCAGGCCCTCGGGGTGGAGGTCACGCGCAAAGGGCCGGGCCAATACCGGGTAGGGGGGACCGGGCTTGCCGGGCTCCAAGAGCCCGAATCCGTGTTGGATTGTGGCAACTCGGGGACCTCTGCCCGCCTCTTGCTTGGAGTCCTAGCCGGCCAAGCGTTTTCCAGTGTTCTGACCGGTGACGACTCGTTGCGCCGCCGGCCCATGCAGCGCATCAGCGGGCCGTTGATGCGGATGGGAGCCACGGTGGTGGGCCGGCAAGAGGGGTCGCGCCTGCCGCTAGCGATCCGAGGACGACGGCCCCTCCGGCGCGGCATTCATCGCCTCCCCGTGGCCTCTGCCCAGGTGAAATCCGCGCTGCTCCTGGCAGGCCTGGCGGCGGACGGGCCGGTGACGGTGGAGGAGCCGGCCCCCTCCCGGGACCATACGGAAGTGATCCTGGCACGCTTCGGAGCCAAAATCGAGCGGGAGCAGCAGAGCGTGACGATCACCCCCGGTGGCGAGCTTCGAGGCCGGCCGGTTCAGATTCCCGGAGATTTCTCTTCGGCGGCATTTTTTCTTGTGGCGGGGTGTGTTGTCGCCGATAGTCGGGTGACCATCCCCGACGTGGGTGTCAACCCGACACGGACCGGTCTCCTCGATGCGCTGGCGGAGATGGGGGCGAACATTGAATGTAAGGAGACCCCGGACTCGGGCACGGGGGATTCCCATGAAGGTGAGCCGATCGCCCTGCTGACTGCGACCTCGAGTCGGCTCAAAGGAGGCGGAGTGAGCGGAGCACTGATACCGCGGCTCATCGACGAGCTTCCGATCCTGGCCGTCGCCGCCGCGCTGGCCGGCGGTGTGACCGAGGTCAGAGATGCCCGCGAGCTCCGGGTCAAGGAATCGGACCGGATCTCGGCCCTGGTCACCGAGCTGGGAAAGCTCGGCGCGCGAATCGAGGAGCGCGAAGATGGCTTCCTCATCCGTGGCGGGCGGCCCCTCACCGGAGCCCGCGTGGACAGCCACGGTGACCATCGGATGGCCATGGCGCTCATCGTGGCGGGCCTCGTCGCCCAGGGCTTCACACTAGTGGAGGACATCGACTCGATTGCGGTATCCTATCCCGCGTTCCTGGACACGCTCCAGTCGCTGGGGGGGGAGGCATGCGTTCGAGTGCAATCATGACCTCGACACCACCGGAGGCCAGGCTCCCTAGCCCCCGTGAGCCGGTGATCACTATCGACGGGCCTGCAGGCGCAGGGAAGAGCACGGTGGCGCGGGAACTGGCACGGTGGCTCGGATTCCAGCTGGTGGACACCGGAGCCATGTACCGGGCCCTCGCCCTCCGTGTCGCGGAGGTGGGACTGGATGCCAAGGAGGGGAGTGCGCTCAGGGCCCTTCTGGACGAAACCGTCGTGGAGCTCAGGAACGACCGGGTGTTTCTCAACGGCCGTGATGTTAGCGAGGCGATCCGGGCTCCGGAGATTGGCGAGCTGACCTCACGGCTCACCATCTTGGCCTCGGTCAGGGAGAAACTCACCCCGATCCAACGGCGGCTGGCAGCTCACGGAGGTGCCGTGCTGGAAGGACGAGACACGGGAAGCGTGGTCTACCCGAAGGCGGAGCTAAAGTTCTACCTCGACGCCTCGGAAGAGGTCCGCGCCCGGCGGCGGTTCGGCGAACTCGAGGGCCGGGGAATTTCGCGACCGCTCACGGAGGTGCGCGAGGAGATCGCCCGGAGGGACCGCCAGGACCGGAGGCGCGAGCTGGCGCCCATGGTCATCCCCGAGGGCGCCGTGGTTGTCGACTCGACGAACCTGTCGATCAACCAGGTGGTCGAGACGATGCAGAAGGAAGTGCAGCGAATCCGGTGCTCTACCAGGTGGTGAGGTCAATCGTGTGGGGACTCGCTCACCTCGTCTTCAGGCTGGAGACGCGGGGGACCCAGCATCTGCCGCCTGCGGGGCCGGTGCTGATCACGGCCAATCATTCGAGCTTTCTGGACCCCGCGATCGTGGCAGTGTCCGCATCCCGCCAGCTACACTTCCTGGCCAAGAAGGAGCTGTTCAGAATCCCGCTGTTCGGGCGGCTCATCCATGCGTTGAACGCGCGACCGGTGAGACGGGACGGTTCGGATCCCGGGGCGCTCAGGACCGGCCTCAGGATCCTGGAAGGTGGGGGGGCGCTCCTGATCTTCCCTGAAGGCACCCGGGGAGAAGAGGGTGCTCTCAGGGAGCCACGGCCAGGGGCGGGGATGCTGGCAGTGTTGAGCGGCGCGTCGGTGCTGCCGACCCTCATCGAGGGAGCAGGGCGTGCGCTCCCGCGCGGGCGGTGGCTGCCGCGGTGGGTGAAGATCCGGGTGAGTTTCGGTCCGCCTTTCTCCTTCACGGCCGGTGACGACTCGGGGCGACGGGAGCGCTACCTCGAAGCCAGCCGCCGAATCATGACCAGAATCGCCGCGATCCCCGTTGAGCGCATACCGTTCGAGCCAATACAGATAAGGAGGAATGTTTGGGATGGCAATGGATGAAGAGACGCCCAGAACCCTCGCAGGGAGCCAGAGCGGCGACCGCGAGGAAGGGGAAACCCGGGAGGAGGTGGCCAAGCCCAAGGCTTCCCCTGAGCGACAGGGTGAACCAGAGGAGCGCATGGACGAGTGGTTCATGCGCGGAGTCAGCGATTTCGAGGAAGGCGAGGTCGTCACCGGCCGGGTGATCCAGATTCGCGACACCGAGGTCCTCGTGGATGTGGGATACAAGAGCGAGGGGACGATCCCCATCGACGAATTCCACCGAATCGGTGCGGTCCCCAGCGTCGGAGATGAGATCGAGGTCTACCTCGAGGCCAAAGAGGATGCTGAAGGGCTCGTCGTCCTCTCAAAGGAGAAGGCCGACAAGATCAAGGTCTGGGACGCAATCGCCGGTGCCCACGACAAGGGGACTCCGATCGAGGGCCGAGTGGTCGAGGTGGTCAAGGGCGGCCTCTCCGTCGATGTCGGGGTCAAGGCCTTCTTGCCGGGCTCCCAGGTAGACCTTCGGCCGATGAAGAGTCTGGCGTCGCTCCTCGGCCAGACCATCCGGGCCAAGGTGATCAAGCTCAACCGGCGGCGGGGCAACGTCGTGCTGTCTCGCCGCGCAGTGCTCGAGGAAGAGCGGGGCGAGCGCCGGAGCCAGACCCTCTCCATCTTGCGGGAAGGGTTGGTCCTCCCCGGCACGGTCAAGAACATCACCGACTACGGCGCCTTTATTGACCTGGGGGGGATCGACGGGCTGCTGCATGTCACCGACATGTCTTGGGGGCGCATCGGCCATCCCTCGGAGATGTTCCACGTGGGTGACCAAGTCGAGGTCATGGTGCTTCACTTCGATCGCGAGTCTGGCCGGGTCTCCCTCGGGTACAAGCAG
>JBHIAB010000013.1:0-29971 GCA_046758385.1 Methylomirabilia bacterium
GAACGGGGCCGAGGTCGTCTATCGCGCCAGCTACCCGCACCCGCACACCGGCAATGACTACTTCGAGATACAGAGCCGCGCGCGGGCGCTCGACAACAACATGTACGTCGTCGCTCCGAACATGGGGACCTACTACCTCGTCCCCGAGGAGCGCACGCCGATCGATACCTTCGGAGGCCGGTCTTACGTCATCGACTACAAAGGGCAGATCGTAGGCCGCCAGGAGTACGGCGCGGGTTCTACCTACGTGGCGGGCGTCATCCACATCGAGGCCCTCCGGGACCATCGGTCCCGCGCCCAGTGGGACAACTGGTTGAAGGACCTCCGGACAGAGCTGTACCAAGTGGTGTACCAGACGCCCATTTATCCGAAGAACCTCTACCTGAACCGCGTCCCCATGAAGCACGCCGAGTACCGGCGGAAGGTCATCGATCGTCAGATCAGACTCATGCTGGACCGGGGCGTCTGGAAGCGCCCAAGCGCGTAGCTCCCTACCGGGTGCTCGACGTCGAAAGGGAACCGGCCTGAGCCAGCGACCATGGAGAATACGATCCTGCGTGATCTGGTCTACGACGCCCGCAGCGGGTGCCTGACGTTCAAGGGCACCCGGTATCTGCTGATTCGGCCGGAGACCATCGTGGCTCTGCACAAGGCGGTGGAGGCGGACCTCGGGGACCGCGCGGGCCACCTGCTGGTGCAGGGTGGGCGGACGGGCGGTGCGCTTTCTGCCCGCCGCTACCGCGAGACCTTCAACCTCGACACGCGCCAGGTGGTGGAGTTCATGGTGCGGATGGGGCGCGAGATCGGGTGGGGGGAGTTCGCACTGGAGCACTTGGACCAGGAACACCATGAGCTGGTCATCAGCGTGGGGCGGTCGCCGTTCGCTGAAGCGTACGGGCCGTCGGGGACTTCGGTGTGCCACCTGATCGCGGGCGTGGTGGGAGGCTTGGCGGAAGGGGTATTCGAAGGGCCCGTCGTAGTCAGCGAGACGGCCTGTGTGGCGGCGGGAGGACCGAGGTGCCGATTCGAGGCGCGCGGAACGGGCCCCCTGAACGAGAGAGGGTCGGGCTGAGAGCAGAAGGGGGCGACGGGAAATGCGCCACTCCCGGGCCGGATCTTTTCGGATCGAGACTAATAGGGCTCTGCTATGGGCATTAACGAGCTCTTGAAGAACAAGCGTGAAGAAATCCTCCGCGTCGCTGCGCAACACGGTGCACGGGAAGTGCGCGTGTTCGGCTCCGTGGCGCGGGGCGAGGCCGGGCCGCACAGCGATGTGGACTTCCTCGTGGAAATGGAGCCTGGCCGGAGCCTTCTGGATCTTGGTCGGCTCCTTATGGACCTCCAAGACCTCCTTGGGTGCCGAGTGGATGTGGTCGAAAGAGAGGGGCTGCATTGGTACATCCGCGACCGGGTCCTGAAGGAGGCGGTGCCGCTGTGAGGGACCAGCGGCTCTACCTGATCCACATCATCGAGTGCATCACGCGCATCGAGCGGTACACCGCAGAGGGCAAGGCGGCTTTTTTCGCCGATCCCAAGACGCAAGATGCTGTCCTGCGCAACTTGCAGACCCTGGCGGAATCTACCCAGCGTCTAAGCCCAGACCTTAGAGCGGCTCGTCCGGAAGTGGACTGGCGGGGAATTGCCGGGTTTCGCAATGTCCTGGTCCACGACTACCTCGGCATCAACATGGTTCGGGTTTGGGAGATAGTAGAGCGCGACCTGAGGGGGCTCAAAGGAAGAATGGAGGTGATCCTGAACTCGCTGGAAAGCAAGTCGTGATTGAGATGTTTAACCCGGAACGAGAGACGCTCCCGCACGAGGCCCTGGTCCGGCGCCAACTAGAGGGCCTGCGCAGGACCCTCGCGCGGGTTGACGCAAACCCCGCGTATCACGCCCGGCTCGGCGGGGTGACGCCCGAGGACATCCACTCCCTCGATGAGTGGAGCGGGCTGCCCTTTCTGACGAAGGCTGAGCTTCGCGACGCCTATCCCTTCGAGCTGGCGTGCGCGCCGCGGGAGGACATCCTGCGCGTCCACATGAGCTCGGGGACAACGGGCAACCCGATCCTGAACCCTTACACGCGCGGAGACATCGCGCAGTGGGCCGAGGTGATGGCGCGTTGCTACTGCGCGGCCGGCGTCTCATCCGCGGACGTAATTCAGATCACCCCCTCCTTCGGGCTCTTCACCGGGGGCTTCGGCTTCCACTACGGAGCGGAGGCCATCGGCGCGATGGTGATTCCCATCGGCGCCGGACGAACACTGCTGCAGCTCAAGCTGATGAAAGAGCTCGGCGCCACGGTGCTGACGGCCATCGCCACCTATCCGCTCCGGCTGATCGAGGTGGCGCGGGAGGAGGGGTTCGACTTGGGCTCCCTCTCCCTGCGCGTGGGGATTCTCGGCTCCGAGATGTGGTCCGATGAGCTTCGCGCCCGAATCGAACGCGGGCTTCGGATCGAGACCTTCGACCTCATCGGGATGACTGAAACGGGCGGGCCCGGCATGGGAATGGATTGCAGAGACCACGCCGGGATTCACGTCTGGGAGGATCACTACTACGTGGAGGTGATTGACCCCAAGACCGGGGCACTCGTTCCCGATGGCCAGGAGGGCGAGATCGTCGTGTCCACGCTGACACGGGAGGGGCTTCCGCTGGTCCGGTACCGGACTCACGACCTCACGCGTGTCTTGAGCCGCGAGCGCTGCGCCTGTGGCCGGACCCACCTCCGCATGGACCGCTTCCGCGGCCGCACCGACGACATGCTGATCTACAAGGGGGTTAACTTCTACCCACACCAGGTCGAGCGGCTCCTCCTGCGCCATCCCAGCGTGAGCCACGAGTACCAGATTGTTCTGGAGGCGGAAGCTGGCGAGCGGATGGGGGTGCTGGTGGAAGTTGAGCCCGGCTTCGACCCTGCCGGGGGAGAACGCATCCGGCGGGAGCTCAAGGACCTGCTCAGCCTGACGGTGGAGCTCACGTTGCTCAAGCCTGGAGAGATCCCGCGGCCGCAGGGCAAAGCCGTCAGGGTCGTCGACAAGCGCCTCCGGTGAGCACCCTGGACGCGCTCTTCTCCCCCGCCGCGGTGGCGATCCTCGGGGTGTCTCGTGATCCCGACAAACTCGGCCATCGGCTTCTCAAGAATCTCGCCGCCTACGGCTACGGCGGCGCGCTCCATCCGGTCAACCCCAGCGGAGAGGCCATCTTGGGCTACCCCACGGTGCGACGGATCGCCGATCTGCCCGAGGGGCTCGACCTGGCCCTCGTGAGCCTGCCGTCTCAAGCCGTGGTCCCCGCAGTGGCGGAGTTGGCGTCGCGCCGGGTGCGCGTCACGGTCGTTCTCTCATCAGGTTTTGGCGAGATGGACCGTGAAGGGGGAGTGGCGCAGGAGGAGCTTCGGGCCATCGCCGGGAGCGCGGGAATGAGGCTCGTCGGTCCCAACTGCATGGGCGTCTACTCGAGCCACGGACGGCTGAACGGCACTTACTTCTGGGAGCTCTCGCGGCAGCCTGGACAGATCAGCGTGGTCTCTCAGAGCGGGGCCTACGGGGGCCTCATCTTCCGATGCGTGGGCTCCCTGGGGCTCGGGGTGGCCAAGTTCGTCAGCATCGGGAACCAGGCGGACGTGGAGATCGCAGAGCTGATCGAGTACCTGGCTGGCGATCCCGATACGGGGCTCATCGCTTGCTTCCTTGAAGCCGTCAAGGACGGGCGGCGCTTCGTCGAGGCGGCCCAGCGTGCCACCGCGGTCAAGCCGGTCGTGGTCCTCAAGGGCGGACGGACCGGGTCCGGCGGCCGCGCTGCCGGCTCCCACACGGGGGCACTGGCGGGAACCTATGCGGTCTATCGGGCGGCCTTCAGACGCGGCGGGGTCGTGGCCACCCGGGAGACCGAGGAGTTCTTCGATGCCATCCACGCGCTCTCGCTGTTCCCCCGGCCGCTCCCTCGGGGCAACGGGGTTGGCATCGTATCGGTTTCGGGAGGTCCGTCGGTCATCGCTACCGACACGGCCGAGGAGTTGGGTCTCGAGGTGCCAGCCTTGTCCCATGCCCTCCGGGGCGAGCTCCGACGGATACTTCCTCCCTTCGCCGCAACCGGAAATCCGGTGGACCTGACCCCTCAGGTCGAGCCGTCGGCCATCGCTCCTGCTCTCACGGCCGTCCTCGGCCAAGAGTCCATCTCTGGGGCCGTGGCGATCGACGTCGGCCTCGACCTCCCCGAGTTCGCTCGGGGGGTGATCGAGGCGGCTCGGGCTCACGGCAAGGCGGTGGTGGCCTTCACCGCCGACGTCCCCGAGGTGACCAGCTGCTTTGAGAACTCCGGCGTCCCGGTCCTGCCGACTCCCGAGCGCGCGGTGCGGGCCTATCGAACGCTTTGCCTGGCGGGTCGGCGCCGATGTGCCTCGACCGGCAGGCCTCGTGCTCCCTCGTTCCCTCCCGAGCTGGACGAGCTCCTCAGAAGCGACAGCGGAGCGCTGCCCTATGGGATAGCTCGTCGGCTACTGGATGCGGTCGGTGTCCCGTTCTGCCGTGAGGAGTGGGCTGACTCGGCGAGCGAGGCGGTCGAGCTGGCAGAGGCCATCGGCTTCCCGGTTGCGGTGAAAGCCATACGCGAGGGGGTTCATCACAAGAGCGAGGCGGGCGCGGTGTGGACGAACCTCCGCACTGGCCGAGACGTCAGTGAGGCATGCCAGGCTCTCACCGCCCGGGTGGGCGCCGGGCGATTCCTCGTCCAGGAGCAGGTGGGACCTGGTGTCGAGCTGCTGGTCGGCGGTCGCCGGGACCCCACCTTCGGGCCGGTGGTCGCTGTGGGAACAGGCGGGGTGCTGGCGGAGGCGCTCGAGGATGTGTCGCTCGGGTTGGCCCCTCTGGATGCCGACGAGGCTCGCGAGATGCTCGCCGAGGGGCTCCGAGCCCGGCTGCTCCGCGGGTTCCGGGACCTGCCCGCTTGCGACGAAAGGCCGGTCGTCCGGATCCTCCTGGCGGTGGGGGAGCTCCTCGCCGCTTGTCCCCGGATCTCCGAGCTGGATCTCAATCCGGTGATCGTCAGGGGCGAGAGAGCCGTGGCCGTGGACAACCTGATCATTCTCGGCTGACTATGGGAGGTCGGAAAAACTCATGCAAAATTGACCGGAAGGCACGACAATACTTCTCGTGGACCGACGCTTGCACTGGCGGCACGTGGGAGATCGACCGCTGTAAGGCCTCATGATGTTTTCGGAGAAGGGGCACCGATTCGAGAGCCTGGCGCGGCTAGCCCAGGCGGTCACCGGATCCCTGGAGCTTCCAGACGTGCTGGACCGCGTAGCCAGGGCCGCGACCGACCTCCTCCCTGACTCCGCCTCGCGCATCTGGGTGGTTGAGGGAGACTGCCTGGCTGTGCGGTCGGAGTCTGGGACCCTCGGCCCTCCCCGGTCCGGCCGAAAAACCGTCTTGGCCATGGGCGAAGGGCTTGTCGGACACGTGGCGGTCACGCGGGAGCCTCTGGTGGTGGCGGGAGTGCTGGCTGACCGGCGGACCGTAAATGTGGAGTGGTTCCGCCAAGAGCGGTACGTTTCCTCTGTTCACATTCCGCTTCTGGTGCGCGACCGTCTCGTCGGGGTGCTGGCCCTCTTCACCCGTCACCGACATCACTTCATCACCGAGGAGGTGGAGATCCTGGCCTCCTTCGGCGCCCAGGCCGCGATCGCCATCGAGAACGCCCGGTTTTATGCAGAAACGGCTCGGCGGCTCGACGAGACGCAAGCTCTCCTGGAAGTGGCCGAGATTCTGAGCTCCACGCAGGACTCCAAAGAGCTTCTCAAGCGGCTGGCGATCAAGACCGCCCAGGTGTGCCGGGTCGACCGCTGCACCATCGAGCTGTGGGAAGGAGAACGGGCGATCCCGCTGATGTCTCAGTTTGCCGATGGCCGGAAGGCGCTGGCGCTCTGGGAGAAGTTCAGGGCGATTCGCCCGTACACGCCCCAAGAGATCCCTGCCCACGCCATCGCCATTCAGACCAAGAAGCCGGTGCTCATCCCCGACACCTCCGGCACCGACCTGATCCCGAAGGAGTGGATCGGGACCTATGGGATGAGGGCTTACCTCGTCGTGCCCGTGATGCGTCACGACCGGGTTGTGGGCGTGATGAACCTGGACTACTGCGACCGCAATGGGAGCTTCGACCAGCGGCAAGTGGGCCTTGCCATGATGATCGGGGGGCAGGTGGCTCTCGCTCTGGAGAACTCTCGTCTCTATACCGAGATCCACGAGCGCCTCAGGGAGACCGAGACGCTCCTGGCAGTCGGGGGCGTCTTCGCGCTCAATCTCCCGACCCAGGAAGCCATGAGACGGGTGGCTCGGGAGATCGCCCGTGCGTTTCAAGCCGACATGGTCGGCGCGTATTTTCTCGACGGGAAGAAGGAAGCGCTGGTTCCAGTGGCGGGCCATCAGGTGCCGAAGGACCTCCTCCCCACGTTGCTTCAGACACCACTCCCGCTCTCGCGGTTCCCGTTCCTTGAAGAAGCGTGGAAGACCGGCAAACCGGTCTGGACTCCCGACTACGTGCGCGATGACCGGTTTGATCATAAGGTCCTCGCCGGCATCCGGAGCCCTCGGGCCGTGCTCTTCGCGCCGACGCCGGTCCGGGGAGAGATCGTCGGCGGGCTCTTCCTCGTCTGGTGGACTCGCAAGCGTCACTTCACCTCCACGGAACTTCGCCTGATCGAAGGCGTGGCGTCGCAGGTTGGGCTGGCTCTGGGGAACGCTGAGCTGGTGCGCCAAACGGAGGAAAAGCTCCGGGAAACAGAAACGCTGCTCAGCGTCAGCCGGGCACTCTCTTCGACCTTGGACCTCCATCCCCTCATCCGCCATCTCCTCCGCCAGGTGGCGGCAACCATCGAGGCTGATTCGGTAGGCGTGTGGCTGGTTCATCAAGAGACTCGTCAGCTCCACCCGTTCGCGGGCTACCATGTCCCACCCCGCCTCTTGGACTCGCTGCGCAACACGCGCATCACTCTCGGGGAGAGCCCGTTCCACTTCGAGGGGCTCAGCTCCAGACGTGTCATGGTCTCGAGCAACGTGCCAGAGGACCCTCGGATCCCAGCTTCCTTGAAGGTCGCAGTGCCCCACCGAGCCCAGCTTTTCGCTCCCATCGTGGCGAAAGAAGGGGTGATCGGCGCCTTCATCGCGGTGTGGTGGGACCGTACGCGGGAGTTCTCGGAGCGGGAGGTAGCCCTCGTAGAGGCCATGGGGAGCCAGGCCGGGATCGCCCTGGCCAACGCCCGACTCTTCCAGGAAAACCAGCGCAAGCTGAAGGAGCTGTCCGTGCTCTACGAGCTTTCCCGTGCTGTGACAGGCCAGCTCAACATCGATCAGCTTGTCCAGGCCATCCACCGGCAGGTGGGGCGCGTGCTGGACGCCCGGAACATGGGGGTGCTCCTCTACGACGAAGGCTCCAAGGAGTTCGAGGTGGCACTCAGGATGCTTGAAGGGTGTCCCGACCCGGATCCCATCCGCCGCTATCCGCGCGGCCGCGGGCTGGTGAGCGTGGTGGTCGGGCGGCGGCGGCCGATCAGGACCGCCGACTACGGGGAGACCTGCCGGCGAGAAGAAGTGGAGCCCGTCCCGAGCTCGCTGAGCTTCCGGCACTGGCTCGGGGTCCCTATGATCGCGGGGGATCAGACGGTGGGAGTGCTGGCGCTTCGGAGCGCCGATCACCCATTCGCCGAGGCCGATGAGCGGCTCCTCACCAACATCGCCCGCCTCGCGGCCCTGGCCGTGCGGAATGCCAGGCTGTTCGAGGAGAAAACTCTGGCCTACGACGCGCTGGCTGCCGCCCAGGACCAGCTCATCCGCACCGAAAAGCTCCGGGCGCTCGGGGAGATGGCCTCCGGGATCGCCCATGACTTCAATAACCTGCTCGCTGCGATCCTGGGTCGCGCCCAACTCGTCCTCCAGCACGTGGAAGACCCGACGCTGCGGCAGTGGCTCCAGGTGATCGACCAGGCCGCCATGGACGGGGCGCAGACTGTCCGCCGGATCCAGGAGTTCACTCGCATCCGACGTGACCAGCCCTTCGTCGCCGTGAACCTCAATCTAACTGTCCAGGAGGCACTGGAGGTGACTCAGTCGCGGTGGCGCGACGAGGCTCAGAGCCGGGGGATCGCTATTCAGGTTGACACCTCCCTGGCTCGGGTCCCGGCTGTGGCCGGGGATCCGGTAGAGCTCAGGGAGGCGCTCACCAACCTGATCCTGAATGCCGTGGACGCCATGCCGACGGGCGGCACGCTCTCGCTCGGCACCTTTGCGGTCGGGGATCAGGTGGTGCTGACTGTCAGTGACAGCGGGCAGGGGATGTCCGAGGATGTCCAGCGCCGGATCTTCGACCCGTTCTTCACGACCAAGGGACCGCAAGGGACAGGGCTCGGCCTCTCCATGACCTTCGGGATTGTCACTCGCCACGGCGGCGAGATCTCCGTGCAGAGCACAGAGGGAAAGGGCTCTACGTTCCGGCTGACTTTTCCGGTGAGCCAGGCGCCGCTGCCCCCAAGCCGCCCGGATGAGATGCTGCCCACGAGGACCACGCGCCGGTGTCTGGTGGTGGACGATGAGCCACTCGTGCGTCAGGTTCTGGGCGACCTCCTGAGCCAGGGCGGCCACGAGGCGGTGCTGGCGGCCGAGGGGGGTGAGGCCATCGAGCGCTTCAAGTTAGAGCCTTTTGACCTTGTCATCACCGACCTGGGCATGCCCGGGCTGAATGGCTTCCAGGTCGCCCAGGCCGTTAAGGACCACGATCCCCTCGTGCCCGTCTTTCTGGTCACCGGCTGGGGGGTAGAGCATTCCGACGAAGAACTCAAGGCCAAGGGCGTGGACCGGGTCTTGGCCAAACCCCTGAAGCTCGACGACATTCTCTCTGCCGTGGCGGCCTGTCGCCCCCGCAAGAGTCTCCCGGGAGGATCTCAGGCATGACGAGCCCCATCATCACCGAAGCGATCCGGACGCTGGTCGAAAAAAAGGATCTGACCCGAATTGAAGCGGCGGCCGCCATGGAGGCGATCATGTCTGGGGCGGCTACCAACGCGCAGATCGCGGCGTTCCTGACGGCCCTCAGGATGAAGAGCGAGACCGTACAGGAGCTGATCGGATTCGCGCAGGTGATGCGCCAGAAGGCCGTGCGGGTGCGGACGCGCGGGGAAGAGGTGGCCGCCCTGACGGGGACAGACCGAGAGATGCTCATCGACACGGCGGGAACCGGAGGAGACGCTGCCGGCACCTTCAACGTCTCCACGGCCACTGCCTTCGTGGTGGCCGGGGCAGGGCTCAAGGTGGCCAAGCACGGTAACCGCTCGGTCTCCTCCCTCTGCGGGTCGGCCGACGTCGTGGAGACGCTCGGGATCAACATCGAGCTGCCCCCGACGAAGGTCGCTCGATGCGTGGATGAGGTCGGCATCGGCTTTCTCTACGCGCCCCTCTTGCATACCGCGATGAAATACGTGATGGCAGCTCGCCGCGAGATGGGAATCCGAACCGTCTTCAACATGCTCGGCCCCCTCACCAATCCGGCCGGGGCCAACGCCCAAGTGATCGGGGTGTACTCGGTGGCGCTGACCGAGCCGCTAGCCAGGGTGCTGGCGGAGCTTGGGACGGTCCGGGCGTTCGTGGTCCATGGCGCAGATGGCCTGGACGAGATCTCCAACACCGGGGAAAGCGACATCGCCGAAGTTCGGGAAGGGGTGGTGCGACGATATAGCGTCCGACCCGAGGACTTCGGCATACCCCGGGCCAGCATCCGGGATCTCCAGGGAGGCGACCGAGACGAAAATGCCCAGATCATCCGCGAGATCCTTCGGGGGGAGACGGGAGCCAAGCGCGACATCGTGCTGATGAATGCAGCCGCAGCGCTGGCGGCGGGGGGCAGGGCCAAGGACTTTAAGGAAGGCGTAGCCTTGGCCGTCCACTCCATTGACTCCGGCACGCCCCTCGCAAAGCTCGAGGCGCTCGTCAACTTCTCTCAGAAGCTCGCCCGGGAGCGGTAGGAACCTCACTTCGAGGGGATGAACGGCCTTTGACACCCAGCGCCCCCCCTCTGTAAGATTGAGATCTCACAACATGTTGGTAGTCTCGGCACCGACAGCCAGACCGCCACGTCTGTATCCCTTGTGCGGCAAGGAGGCGGCCCGATGAAAGTCCTCGTGCTCATCAAGCAGGTGCCGGACACCGCCACGCAGGTGAAGATCGGCTCGGAGGCGCGGGGCATCGACACGACCGGCATCACCTGGATCGTTTCCCCGTACGATGAATTTGCCCTCGAGGAAGCGCTCCGGATCAAAGAGAAGCGAGGGGCAGGGGAGGTGGTGGCGGTGACGGTCGGTCCCGAGCGGGCCAAGGAGGCGCTCCGGAGCTGTCTCGCCATGGGCGCCGACCGGGCCATTCACCTGAACGATCCCGCGTGGGAGTCGGCGGATACCCTGACCACGGCGCGCGCCCTGGCCGTGGCGATCAAGCAGGAGCAACCCGCCCTTGTCTTCTGCGGTCGCCAGGCAGTCGACGATGACACGGGAGCCGTCGGCGCTCAGGTAGCCGAGCTCCTGGGGTGGCCGTCTCTTTGCTGGATCATGGAGGAAGGCGTTTCTGAGGACGGCAAGAGCGTGCGCGTGGGCCGCCAGGTCGAGGGCGCCCTCGAGGTGTTTGACGTTCCGCTCCCGTGCGTGCTGACGGCCCAGAAAGGGCTCAACGAGCCGCGCTACCCGACCTTGAAGGGAATCATGGGAGCCAAGAAAAAGGAAATCAAAGATGCCAAGGCCTCCGACCTCGGTCTGCCTGCGGATGGGCCGGAGCTCCGGCTGGTGATGCTCCAGGCTCTTCCTCCCCGGCCACCGGGACGCATCATTCCGGGCGAGCCTGCCGAAGCGGTCAAAGAGCTGGTCCGGACCTTGCGCGAGGAAGCCAAAATCATCTGAGTCGAACGAGCATCCCCCTGAGGGGTGGGAAGGAGAGGCTGAATGCCAGGCGCTATCTGGTGCATCGTGGAGGACGACTGCGCAGGCTTGCCAAAGAAGGTGACTCAAGAAGTGTTGGGCGAGGCCTCGCGGCTGGCGGCTCAGGTGGGAGGGCAGGTCGAGGCCGTGTGGTTGACCGACAAGGCGGGGGCAGACGGGCTCGGGCAGCTCGCGGAGTGGGGTGCCCAGAAGATCTGGCTGGCGGAGGATTTGGCGCTTGCGCCATACCGTGGCGAGGTGTGGGCGCCCGTAGTGGCTGAACTCTCGGCGAAGGAGCAGCCAAAGGCGATCTTCGGCGCGGTGACGAGCCGGCAGCGGGAGCTGATGGCGCGGCTCGCGGCCCGCCTCGGGGTTGGCCTCGCAGCCGATTCGGTCGAGTTCGCGGTCCAGGATGGCAATCTGGTTGCGACTCGCCCTGTCTACGCCGGGAAGGTTCTGTCGAAGGTGAGCTGGGCCAAGACTCCCTGGCTCGCAACGCTCCGGCCAAATGTGTTCAAGGTGGCCGAGCCCCGGCCGGGCACGTCTCCGGTGGTCGAGCGGCCGTCGGTGGCTATCCCCTCGCCAGCGCTCACCCTGGTTGAACGCCGGGAGGAAGCCTCTACCGGTCTTCCTGAGCTGACGGAGGCCTCGACGGTGGTTTCAGGTGGCCGCGGCATCAAGGGACCCGAGAACTTCGCGATCCTCGAGGAACTGGCTGGGGTGATCGGGGCGGCGGTCGGGGCTTCTCGGGCTGCGGTGGACGCCGGCTGGCGTCCCCACCGGTTTCAGGTCGGCCAGACCGGGCGCACCGTCTCACCCCAGCTCTACATGGCCTTCGGGATCTCGGGGGCGATCCAGCATTTGGCCGGGATGCGAACATCCAAGGTCATCGTCGCCGTCAACAAGGATCCAGAGGCGCCCATCTTCAAGATCGCCAACTACGGGGTCGTAGGCGACCTCTTCGAGGTGGCCCCTCTCCTGACTCAGGAGTTCAAACGCCTCCTCGGCAAATGAGTGTGGAGCCGACCGGCCTCTGGTCCTCGCTCGCCCGGCGCTTGAGGTGGACAGGATGGAGTTAAAGCTGACCGAAGAGCAGCGGATGATCCAGACCCTGGCGCGGGAGTTCGCCGAGAAGGAGGTGAACCCCATCGCCGAGGCGATCGACCGAGAAGGCCGTTTCCCCCACGAGACCGTCAAGCGCATGGGGGAGCTGGGGCTCCTGGGCATCGCCATCCCTGAGGCCTACGGGGGCAGTGGCGCCGACACCGTGGCCTATGTGCTGGCCGTGGAGGAGGTAGCCAAGGCTTGCGCCTCCCATGCCGTCATCATGGACGTGAACAACTCGCTCTACTGCGATCCGGTCCTCAGGTTCGGGACCGAGGAGCAGAAGCAGAAGTTCCTCGTCCCCTTCGCCTCAGGCCAGAAGATCGGCTGCTTCGCGCTGACGGAGCCGCAGGCCGGGTCAGACGCCACCAATCAGAACACGCTCGCCGTCCGAGATGGGAACGCGTATGTCCTGAACGGCCAGAAGCTCTTCGTCACCAGCGGGCGCGAGGCCTCGGCGGCGCTTGTCTTCTGCCAGACGGACCGGAGCAAGGGGCACCGTGGGATCTCGGCGTTCCTGGTGGAGAGGGGAACGCCAGGATTTCTCGTTCCGAAGGTCGAGGACAAGCTGGGGCTCAGGGCCTCCGACACCGCCGAGTTCGTCTTCGAGGACTGCCGAGTCCCCGAGGAGAATCGGCTCGGCGCCGAGGGCATGGGCTTCAAGGTTGCCATGACAGCGCTCGACGGCGGGCGCCTCGGCATCTCCGCCCAGGCGCTGGGCATCGCAGCCGGGGCTTACGAGCGCTCGGCGGGCTACGCCAAGGAACGGAAGTCTTTCGGCGTCCCGATCGCCGAGCACCAGATGGTGCAGTGGATGCTGGCAGACATGGCTACGGCCATCGATGCGGCCCGGCTGCTGACGCTGAAAGCGGCGGCCCTCAAGGACGCTGGGAAACCGTTCAGCGTCGAGGCGTCCATGGCCAAGCTCTTCGCCTCCGAGATGGCGATGAAGGTCACCACGGACGCCATCCAGGTCCACGGCGGATACGGCTACATCAGGGAATACCAGGTGGAGCGCTACTTCCGGGATGCCAAGATCACCCAGATCTACGAGGGGACATCGCAAATCCAAAAGCTGATCATCGCTCGCCACGCCCTCGGATTGAGGTAACTGGAGCTGGGGCCTGGGATTCCAGGCACGTAGCGAGTGTGGGACCCGCGGGCCAGGGGGACAGCATGGACGATCGGGAGCGGATCAAGCGGCAGAAGGCGCAGTGGGAGGCAGACACCTACGCCTCGTTTGTCGAGAAGTCGCCGGAGCGCCCTGTCCGCTTCGAGTCCCTGTCGGGGATGCCGCTTCAGCCGCTCTACACTCCGGCGGAACTCCGCGATTGGGACTACGAGAGCAAGCTCGGTTTTCCCGGCGAGTATCCCTTCACGCGGGGCGTCTACCCGAGCATGTATCGGGGCCGGCTTTGGACCATGCGCATGTTCGCGGGCTTCGGGCGGCCTGAGGACACCAACGCACGCTTCAAGTACCTGCTCGAGCAAGGGCAGACCGGTCTCTCCACGGCCTTCGACATGCCGGCCCTCATGGGCTATGACGCCGACCACCCGCGGGCCCGAGGTGAGGTCGGCAAAGAAGGTGTCTCCATCTCTACGCTGGAGGACCTCGAGGTCCTGTTCGACGGGATCCCCCTCGAGCAGGTGACCACTTCGATGACCATCAACTGCACTGCCTCCATCGCGCTGGCGATGTATCTCGCCGTGGCTGACAAGCAGGGCGTCAGCTGGGACCGGGTAGGGGGCACGATGCAGAACGACATGCTCAAGGAGTTCATCGCGCAGAAGGAATGGATCTGCCCCCCGGAGCCCGCGGTGCGGATCGTGGCGGACATGATCGAGTTCACCTCCAAGCACGTGCCTCGGTTCAACCCCGTCTCCATCTCGGGCTATCACATCCGGGAGGCCGGCTCCACCGCGGTCCAGGAACTCGCCTTCACCCTGGCCGACGGGATCGGCTATGTTCAGGCCTGCCTCGATCGGGGCCTCGATGTGGATTCCTTCGCGCCGAGGCTCTCCTTCTTCTTCGACATCCACAACGATTTCTTCGAGGAGATCGCCAAGCTCAGGGCGGCCCGCCGCATTTGGGCGCGGGCGCTCAAGGAGCGCTTCGGAGCCAAAAAGGCGGAGTCGTTGCGGCTGAGGACCCACACGCAGACCGCCGGCGCTTCGGCCACCGCCCAGCAGCCGCTCAACAACGTGGCCCGGGTCGCGCTCCAGGCCCTCGCGGCTGTGCTCGGCGGTGCCCAGTCGCTGCATACGAACTCGTACGACGAGACGTGGGCCCTCCCCACGGAGGAAGCCGTGACGGTCGCCCTTCGCACTCAGCAGGTCATCGCCGAGGAAACCGGCGTCCCCCTGGTCATCGACCCGCTGGGTGGCTCGTACTACCTCGAGCGACTCACCGATCAGATGGAGGAGGCGGCCTGGGGATACATCAGGAGGATCGACGAGCTCGGCGGGATCATCCGGGCCCTCGACCTGGGCTATCCTCAGCAGGAGATCGCCGACGCGGCGTACCGCTACCAGCTCATGGAAGACCGAGGCGAGAAGACCGTGGTTGGCGTCAACAAGTACGTGATGGCCAACGAGAAGCCGATTCACTACCTCAGGATTGACGAGAGCGTGGAGCCGGGACAGATCGAGCGGGCGAAGCGGCGTAAAGCCTCGCGTGACCGCTCCCGGGCGGAGAAGCGGCTCAAGCAGCTCGCGGAGACCTGCGAGAACGGCAACAACCTGATGCCTGTGCTCGTGGACGCCGTGAAGGATTACGTCTCCCTCGGGGAGATCTCCGACGTGTATCGCCAGGTCTTTGGCCGGTACCGCGAGCCCATCATTTTCTAGCTGGCATCCGACTGAGGAAAGGCTATGGACTGTGTGTTCTGCAAGATCCGTGACGGCCACATCCCCTCGTACAGGCTCTACGAGGATGAGCGGACGCTGGCCTTCATGGACATCAACCCGCTGAACTCGGGCCACTGCCTGGTGATGACCAAGGCCCATGCCTCCACCCTCTTCGAGGTGGCCGTCGAGGATCTCACGGCAGCGATGACTACGGCCAGAAAGGTGGCCCTGGCGGTGCGCGAGGCGGTCCGGCCCGATGGGATGAACCTGCTCCAAGCCAACGGGGCGGCGGCGTTTCAGTCCGTGCCTCACTTTCACATGCATCTCATCCCGCGCTGGACCAACGACGGCAAGGGCTTCGACTGGAAGCTCGTCCCGGGTGACAAGGACCAGATCATGAAGGTCGGCGTGCGCATCCGCGCGCATCTAAGCCCGGAGGGGGGCTAGTGCCCGCCTTCCGGACCTCCCCCCAGGGTGAGGTGAGGCATGGCTGAGAGGAAAGTTCGGGTGATGGTGGCCAAGCCGGGGTTGGATGGGCATGACCGGGGAGCCAAGATCGTGGCTCGGGCGCTCCGTGACGCCGGCTTCGAAGTCATTTATACCGGGCTCCATCAGACCCCGGAGCAGGTGGTGGCCACGGCAGTCCAGGAAGACGTGGACGCCATCGGGCTCAGCGTGCTGTCCGGCGCGCATGACTACCTCTTCACCCGCGTGCTTGAGCTTCTGAAAGAAAAGGGAGCCGACGACATCGCGGTGTTTGGCGGTGGGATTGTCCCGCCCGAAGACATCGCCACGCTGAAGGCCCGAGGGGTAAAGGAAATCTTCACTCCGGGTACCTCCACCCAGACCATCATCCAGTTTGTCCGGGAAAACATCCGGGGGACCGCCTAAGAACGGCGGTCAGCGTTCAGCAGCCAGCACTCAGCCAGGAACGATCGAGGGCTGAAGGCTGATAGCTGATGGCTGAAAGCTATGGATTTTGAGCTGACCGCCGAACAGAAGGAGATCCGGCGCGTGGCTCGGGAGTTCGCCGAGGCCGAGATCACGCCGGTCGCGGGTCGCTACGACCAGACCCACGAGTTCCCGCACGAGATCATCAAGAAGCTGGGCGAGCTGGGGTTCATGGGCGTCTTGTCTTCTCCCGCGTACGGGGGCGCCGGACTCGACTATGTCTCCTATGCCCTGATCGTTGAGGAGCTTTCCCGGGCTGATGGGTCTGTGGGCATCACCATGTGGGCCCACAACTCGCTCTGCTCCAACCATGTCAATCTCTTTGGCAACGAGCAGCAGAAGCAGAAGTACCTGGTCCCGCTGGCCCGGGGCGAGGCCGTGGGGGCTTGGGGGCTCACCGAGCCGGGGTCAGGGTCGGACGCTGCCGCTATGAGGAGCCGCGCGGTCCCAGACGGCGACCATTTCGTCCTCACGGGCTCCAAGGCGTTCATTACCAACGGAGGCGTGGGCAAATACGCGGTCGTGATGGCGGTGACGGACGCCGAGAAGGGGAACAAGGGAATCTCGGCCTTCATTCTGGAGAAGGGGATGTCCGGGTTCAGCGTGGGCCAACGCTACTCCAAGCTTGGTCTCCATGCCTCTGACACGGTCGAGCTCGTCCTGGACGGGGTTCGGGTGCCTCGGGAGAACCTCTTGGGCGAGCTCAACAAGGGCTTTCTGAACACGATGGCGGTTCTGGAGGGCGGGCGGATTGCGATGGCCGCCATGTCCGTGGGGCTGGCGCAGGCCGCCCTCGACGCGTCCGTGGCGTACATGAAGCAGCGAACGGCCTTTGGCAAGACGCTGGCGGAGTTCAATGGCCTTCAGGGGATGGCTGCCGAGATGGCCACCGAGGTCGAGGCGGCGCGTCTCTTGACGCTCCGTGCCGCCTACCTGAAGGATCAGGGACGGCCCGCGAGGCAGGCGGCCTCCATGGCCAAGGTCTTTGCCTCCGAGGTGGGGATGAAGGCCGCGACGCGGGCCGTGCAGCTCCATGGCGGCGCCGGGTATATGGCGGAGTTTCCGGTTGAGCGAATTTTCAGGGACGTCAAGCTCTGCGAGATCGGGGAGGGAACCTCAGAGATCCAGCGGATGGTCATTGCCAAGGAGATCCTCCAGCTCCGCTAAGCCCTCGGAGGGGGGGCTTCCAGGAAGGCGGGGTCACGTGCGAGCTAAGTCCGTGTCCGCCTTGACAAAGTGGCGGTGTCTCCGGTACACTGCCCCGGATTTGCGGCTGCCGCCTGACAGGGGGATCTGGTGGAAGTTCTCTCCGCAGGAGTAGGCCAGTTCAGGTTTACCGATCCCGATACGATCCGAGCCTGGATGCGGGATCAGAAGCGCCGGGAGTTTGCGGACAAGACCCTCGGCGCGGCCGAGGCCATCCGTCGCTTCGTGGCTGACGGCGATTACGTCTCCTTCGACTTCTCCTCCTTCACGCGTGGCCCGCTCGGTCTGATCCGGGAGATCATCCGCCAGGGACGCCGGGACCTCTGGTATTGCGCTAAGTTCACCCTGATGGAGTCCACCCTCCTGGTGGCGGCCGGGGCATGCTCGAGGATCGACGTGGGGTTTATGGGCCTCGGGGACACCCTGAACCGGGCTGTGGAGGATGGGCGCGTGAAGGTGACGGAGTGGACCAATGGTACCCTGACCCTCCGCCACCTGGCGGGGGGGATGGGCGTGCCGTTCCTGCCTACTCGCGCCCTCCTGGGGACAGACACCCTGAGGTACTCGGGGGCCAAGGTGGTCCAGGATCCATTCGGAGGCAAGCCCGTCGCCCTGGTCCCTGCGCTTTACCCCGACGTGGGCCTGATACACGTCCACCAGGCGGATGTTTACGGCAACGCCCGCTGCTTTGGTCCTGGCGTTTCTCCCCTCGAGACCGCGATGGCCTCGCGGAAAGTCATCATCTCCACCGACGAGATCGTCGACCACGAGGACATCCGGAAGGATCCCGGGAAGACCACGATCCCGTATTACCTGGTTGACGCAGTCGTGTACGCGCCGTTCGGTGCCTATCCTGGCGGCCTTCCCGGCGTGTATGAGATGGACTTCGAGCACTTTGCCGAGTACAACGCGCTGGAGCGGCAGGGTAACTTAAAGACCTACCTGGACAGGTACGTCTACAGCGTGGACTCAGACCTCGAGATGCTCGAGAAGCGCGTCGGGCTCGGCCGGCTCAACGGGCTCCGCCGCCGTGCCACCATCAAAGAGGGCTATAGGTGACCGACCCGCGAACGGTTCAATTTCGGAGGGGAGGCGGCGGCCGGGGCGCCCCACCGCGCGGAGCGCACCGCGATAGGCCGCGGGGGCTCGGGAATGCCTAAAACCAATAATCGTGCCTGGGGCTCGCGGGAGCGAGCACGGTGGGGCTGGCCGCCGACAGGACCCGTCCGAAATTGCCGATGAGATGACCATGACGAAAGACTTCACCGAAGCGGAGGTCATGATCGCGCTGTGCGCCCGGCTGCTGGAAGACCAGAAAACCGCCTTCATCGGTTTCGGGATGCCCCAGGTGGCGGCGATCCTCGCCCAGCGGATCCAGGCGCCTCAGCTTGTCCAGGTCTTCGAGTTCGGGGCGATCGGGCCGACCCCCCTGACCCCATTTGTCCGGAACACCATGGGCGGCCCCTCGAACTGCTACCGCTCCATCGCCTGGACGAGCATGAACCAGATCTTCGCCCAGGCCCAACTCGGGCTCGTAGACTACGGGGTCCTCGGAGCGACCCAGATCGATCTGTACGGCAACGTAAACTCCACGATGTTGGGCGACGACTATGACAAGCCAAAGAAGCGCTTTCCCGGTGCAGGGGGAGCTACCGAGGTGGCCTCGTTCTGCTGGAAAACCATCATCATCATGATGCATGAGAGACGCCGCTTCGTGCCCCGGGTGGACTTTGTGAGCTCGCCGGGGTTCCTGGACGGCACTGCCGGCGCGCGGGAGCGGGCGGGGCTCCCGGCTGATACCGGTCCCTGGCGCGTGGTGACCTCCAAGGCTCTGTTCGGTTTCGACGACGACTCGAAGAAGATGACGCTGCTCGGCGTGCTCAGGGGACTGACACCCGAGCACGTGCTTCGAGAGATGGACTCAAAGCCGCTGGTGGCGACCCGCGTGGAGGAGCTTCCGCCACCGACCGAGGAGGAGCTGGGAATCCTGAGGGAGGAGATCGACCCGGCCAGGACCATCATCGGCAGGACGGCCAAGACGCCCTGATGCGAGGAGGAAGAGGAAACACATGAGTGCTCCCGCGTACCAGCTAAGCGCGGATGCGGACACGTTCCCGAAGCTGGTGTCCCGGAACGCCCACCGTGTTCCGCGCAAGGTCGCGATCCGCGAGAAGGACTTCGGCATCTGGCAGTCGTACACCTGGAGCGATTACTTCGAGCAGGCTCGGCTGATCGGCCTCGGCCTGGCTGCCCTCGGGTTCGCCCGCGGAGACAAGGTGGCCGTGATCGGCGACAATCGCCCCCAGCTCTACTGGGGCATGATGGCCACTCAGGCTCTCGGCGGCGTCCCAGTCCCGCTCTACCAGGACTCCATCGAGAAGGAGATGCAGTACATCATCGGCCATGCCGAGGCCCGCTTCGCCGTGGTCGAGGACCAGGAGCAGGTGGACAAGCTCCTCCACTTGAAGGCGCAATGCCCGCACCTGGAATACATCATCTACGATGATCCCCGGGGGTTGCGGAACTACACCGAGCCGTTCCTGATGAGCCTGGAGCGGGTTCAGGAGCTGGGGAAGAAGTTCGCCCTGGATAACCCCCGCTACCTCGAGGACGAGATCGCCAAGGGGAAGGCCGACGATCTGGCTATCATCGCTTACACCTCGGGGACCACCGGAGATCCCAAGGGGACGATGCTCTCCCACTGGAACGTGATCGTGACCGCTCGCCATGCCATCGAGCGGGAGGGTCTCCGCGACAGCGACGAGGTGATGGCCTACCTGCCGATGGCCTGGGTGGGCGACTACATCTTCTCGTATGCCCAGTCCATCATCGCCGGCTTCACCACGAACTGCCCGGAGAGCGCCGCCACGGTGCTCCACGATCTGAAGGAGATCGGCCCGACGTACTTCTTCGCCCCGCCGCGCATCTGGGAGAACATCCTGACCAACGTGATGATCCGGATCGAGGATGCTGCGTGGATCAAGCGGAAGATGGTCCACCTTGGCCTCACCCTGGCGCAGGAGATCGAGCGCCGGCGGCTCAACCGCCAGCCGGTGGTGCTCTGGCGCCGCCTTCTCTACCCGCTGGGCCAACTCCTCGGCTACGGACCGCTGAGGGATAACCTCGGGATGCGGCGGGTCCGAATCGCGTACACCGCCGGCGAGGCTATGGGCCCTGAGATCTTCGTTTTCTACCGCTCGCTGGGTATCAACCTCAAGCAGGCCTACGGCATGACCGAGTCCAGCGCGCTCGTCTCCATTCAGAAGGACGGCGAGGTCCGACTCGATAGCGCCGGCACGCCGCTGCCCGAGGTGGAAGTTCGCATCTCGGAGAATGGAGAGGTTTGCTACCGGAGCCCGGGGGTGTTTCAGGGCTACTACAGGAACCCGGAGGCTACCCGGGAGACCCTGGAAGATGGCTGGGTCCGCTCGGGGGATGCCGGGTTCATCGACCCCGAGGGTCACCTCAGGATCATCGACCGCGCCAAGGACGTGAGCCGACTGGCGGACGGGACGATGTTCGCCCCCAAGTACCTCGAGAACAAGCTGAAGTTCTCCCCGTACGTCAAGGAGGCCGTGTGCATCGGCCAGGAGCGGCCCTATGTCGCAGCCTTGATCAACATCGACATGGAGGCGGTGGGCAACTGGGCCGAGCGCCGGAACCTCGCCTACACCAGCTACACCGACCTGGCCCAGAAGGCCAAGGTCTACGACCTGATCGAGCAGGAGGTCGCGCGCGTGAACCGGAGCCTGCTCGAGGAGGAGATGCTGCGGGGGGCCCAGATCCGGAGGTATCTTATCCTCCACAAGGAGCTCGACCCCGACGACCAGGAGATCACCCGGACGCGCAAGGTGCGACGGGGATTCGTGGCGCAGAAGTACGCGCCCCTCATCGAGGCGCTCTATTCGGATCAGGACCGGGTAGCGGTCCAGGCGCAGGTCACCTATGAGGACGGCCGGACCGCCATGATCCGCGCGGAGGTGCGGATTCGCGCGGTGGAGGTCTTCGCCGGGTAGGAGGCGCGGTGAGCGAGAGGAACGACTCCGACGGGCGCGCGCTGCTGGTGGCAGAGGGGATCAGCGTGCGCTTCGGCGCCCTTCAAGCCCTGAATCGCGTCAGCCTTGAGGTCCGCGAGGGGGAGACCCTGGCGCTCATCGGACCGAACGGCGCGGGCAAGACCACGTTGCTCAACGTCATCAGTGGAGTCTACCATCCCTACGAGGGACGGATCCTCTTCGACGGTCAGGACCGGACACACCTCAGGCCCCACCGGGTCGCCGCGCTCGGAATCGCCCGGACCTTCCAGAACGTCGCGCTATTCAAGGGCATGACGGTGCTCGATAACCTCATGGTGGGGCGGAACCTGTTCATGCGCGCCGGCTTCTTCGCTCAGGGGTTCTACTGGGGGCTGGGCCAGAAGGAGGAGCTCGAGCACCGTCGCAAGGTCGAGGAGGTCATCGACTTCCTCGAGATCCAGAGCATCCGGAAGGTCCCGGTGGGGGCTCTCCCGTACGGGCTCCAGAAGCGGGTTGAGCTCGGACGTGCTCTGGCGGCAGAACCCAAGCTCCTGTTGCTGGACGAACCGATGACGGGCATGAACCTCGAGGAGAAGGAGGACATGGCCCGTTTCATCCTGGACACCAGCGAGCAGCTGGGCTGCACAATCGCCCTGATCGAGCACGACATGGGCGTGGTGATGGACATCTCCGACCGCGTCGCCGTGCTCGATTACGGGCGGAAGATCGCCGAGGGGTTACCCGCGGAGATCAAGACGAACCAGAAGGTCATCGAGGCCTACCTCGGGACCACAGGGGGGAAGCGTGATGCTGTTCTTCGCTGAGGTGCTGACCGCCGGGCTGCTGGCGGGAGCCATGTACGCGCTCGTGGCTCTGGGGTTTGTCCTGATCTTCAAGGCCTCCGGGATCTTCAACTTCGCCCAGGGCGCGATGGTGCTCTTCGCGGGGCTGACCTTCGTGAGCCTCTTGGAGGGGCGGGTGCCGCTTATCCCGGAGCCGGTGATGCCGGGCGGGCTGCCGTTGTGGCTCGCGTTGGTAATCGTCCTGATCGTGATGATCTTGCTCGCGGTCGCCGTTGAACGTGTGGTACTTCGCCCGCTCGTCGCGCAGTCCGGGATCACGTTGTTTATGGCGACGATGGGCTTGGCCTTCTTCATCGAGGGCTTCGCGCAGGCACTCTGGGGGACACAGCCCCACGGCCTCGATCAGTTCCTGGCTGAGGTTGGCCTGGAGGATCTTTCCTTGGACGTCTACGGGGTCCTCGTGAGCGAACTCGACCTCGTCGCGGGCATCGTGGCGGCGGCTCTGGTCTTGGCCACGGTGTTCTACTTCCACCGGACGAAAATGGGGCGGGCGATGCGGGCGGTGTCCGATGACCACGAGGCGGCGCTCTCGGTGGGGATCCCGCTCAGCACGGTCTGGACGATCACCTGGACCATCGCCGGGATCGTGGCGCTGATCGCGGGCATCATGTGGGGCGCCCGGCTCGGCGTCCAGTACAGTCTCTCGCTGGTCTACCTCAAGGCCCTGCCGGTGCTGATCATCGGGGGCTTCACCAGCATCTCCGGGGCGATCGTCGGCGGGCTGATCGTGGGCGCGACTGAAAAACTCGGGGAGATCTATATTCCCATTCTCGCCGAGACCCTGATCGACCCCCAGGTCCAGGCCCGGGGCGTGGAGACCTTCTTGCCGTACCTGCTGGCCACCGTGTTCCTCCTCTTCCGGCCTTACGGGCTCTTCGGCGAGGAAATCATCGAGCGAGTCTAGGGCATGATCTATCGCGCTACCGGTCAGTTCAGGTCGACCTACGCTGCCGACGAGGCGATCTTCTCGCTCGCCCAGGACCGCTGGGCCATGGCGGTGTTCGTCGTGCTCGCCTTCGCGGCACCCTGGCTGTTGAGCGACTACTGGCTGGGCGGTCTCCTCATCCCCGTCCTCTTCTACTCCCTGGCGGCGCTCGGGCTGAACATCCTGACGGGGTATACCGGGCAGGTCTCGATCGGGCATGCGGCGTTCATGGCGGTGGGCGCCTACACCGCTTACAACCTCGCCTCGCGGCTCGAGCTGAACATCTTCCTCTGCTTCCTGGGGGGCGGGCTGATGGCCGCCGCGGTGGGCCTGCTGTTCGGGCTGCCTTCGCTCCGCATCAAGGGATTCTCCCTGATTGTCACGACCCTGGCGGCGCAGTTCACGATCGAGTGGGTCATCAACCACTTCCCCTGGATCAGCGGGGGTAATGTCCTTGGCTCACTGGACACGCCGCCGATCGTCATCCTCGGGTTCCCCGTCAACACAATCGCCCGGCGGTACTGGCTGGCCCTGCTCGTGGTGGTGGTGCTCGCCCTGTTTGCCAAGAACCTCGTCCGGGGCGAGATCGGCCGGGCCTGGCAGGCGGTCCGAGACCGGGACGTGGCGGCGCAGATCATCGGCATCAACATCTTCCGAAAGAAGCTCTCCGCCTTTGCCGTGAGCGCGTTCTACGCGGGGGTGGCGGGGTCGATGCTTGCCTTCATCCACCTCGAGGCGGTACAGATCACGGAGTTTGAGCTGCTGCTGTCTTTTAACCTCCTCGGCATGGTCATCATCGGCGGCCTGGGGAGCATCCTCGGGTCGTTTCTGGGGGCGACCTTCTTTGTGGTGCTACCCATCTTCATCAACCGGTTCCTCGGGGCCACGGGGGGCGCCCTCCGAACCTCAGAAGGCTCGCTGTCCGCCGTCCTGGAGCTGATGATCTTCGGCGGGCTTATCGTGTTCTTCCTCATCGTGGAGCCACTCGGGCTGGCGAGGCTCTGGACACGGGCGAAGGAGAAGCTGCTGCTGTGGCCATTCCCGTACTAGTGACCAGGCCAGTCTCTTCGAAGGGAGGTGCTAATGTCGGCGGAAGGACGGAGAATCCACTGGGCGGTAAAACATGAATGGTAAGGGAGGATGGCTATGTACAGCTTGAAGAGGGCTTGGATCTCGGTCTTCATGGTGGTGATGTTGGCGGCGTGGCTGACCTCGCCGGCCAGCGCCCAACGGGGCGGGGTGAAGAAGCCTACGGAAAAAGATCAGTTCCACATGGTGTTGATCTACCGCACCGGTCCCTTCGCGCCCGGCGGTACAGGGATCGCAGGCGGGATCATGGACTACCTGACCCTCGTGAACATCAATGGCGGCGTGAACGGGGTCATGCAGTGGTGGGAGGAGTGCGACACCCAGTACAAGACAGACCGCGGTGTGGAGTGCTACGAGCGGCTGAAGAAGCAGGGGACCGGGATTCACTACGTCAACCCGATGAGCACGGGGGTGGCCTATGCGCTGATCGAGCGGGCGACGCGGGATAGGATCCCGGTCTTCACCCTCGGCTACGGCCGCGCGGATGCGGCCGACGGACGGGTCTTTCCCTACGTGTTCCCGATGATGACGAGCTACTGGAGCCAGAACTCGGCGAAGATTCGGTGGATCGCCCAGCAGGTCGGGGGCGAGGACAAGCTCAAAGGGGTGAAGATCGCCAACCTCCACCTCGACCACCCTTACGGCCGCGAGACAATCTTCATCCTCAACGCCATGTCGAAGAAGTTCGGCTTCGAGGTCAAGCACTACCCGGTGCCGTGGCCCGGGATCGACCAGAAGTCGCTCTGGCTGGACATCGCTCGCCGCTACAAGCCCGACTACGTCATCAACCGGAACTGGGGCGTGTCCTGCACGGTGCCGCTGAAGGAGGCCGCGCGGCTGGGCTTTCCGCGTGAGCGGATCATCGGTGTGTGGTGGTGCGGCTCTGAGGAGGACGTGATACCTGCCGGCCGGGCCGCAAAGAACTACATCACCACCAACTTCCACGGGGTCGGCACGGACTATCCGGTGGTCCAGGAGATCCTGGACAAGGTCTACGGCGCTATGAAGGGGAACATCGCTCCGACCCGGTTGGGGCAGGTCTACTGGCACCGCGGACTGGTGTTTGCCATCGTGACCGTGGAGGCCATGCGGACAGCGCAGGCGAAGTTCTGCCCCGGGGGGAAGGGGTGTGTCATCAGCGGAGAGCAGATGCAGTGGGGCATGGAGAACCTGAACATCACTGCCGCGCGCGTCAAGGAGCTAGGCGCGGAGGGGATCCTGCCGCCCTTCAAGACGTCGTGCCTCGACCACGAGGGCGGCGTGGGCGTCGTTATGCAGCAGTGGGACGGCAAGAAGTGGGTACGGATCAGCGACTGGATCAAGCCCTACACGGATTTCGTGCGAGCCGAGGCTGAGAAGTCAGCGGCGAAGTATGCCAAAGAGAAGAAGATCACGCCGCGGGCCTGCCCCAGCTAACTTCAACCCACGCTCCGTGGAGGCGCCGCCGTGAGCACTGCTGCGGCTCTGTTGCTCAGGGTCAACAACATCGAGGTCATCTATGAGCACGTGATCCTCGTGCTGAAAGGGGTGTCGCTCCAGGTTCCCGAGGGGGGTATCGTGGCCCTCCTCGGGGCCAACGGGGCAGGCAAGAGCACTACCCTCAAGGCCATCTCGAGCCTGCTGCGCGCCGAGCGGGGGGAGGTGACCAAGGGCTCGATTGAGCTTGGCGGCACGCGCATTGATCGCACTGACGCTGCCCGCGTCGTCGCGCTCGGCGTGACCCAGATCATGGAAGGCCGGCGCATCTTTGGGCACCTGACCCTCGAGGACGACCTCCTGACCGGCGCCCACAGCCGGCGGGATGGTCGCGCTGCGGTCAAGGAAGATCTCGAGCGGGTCTACCACTACTTCCCGCGCCTGACCCAGCGACGCGGGGTCAAGACGGGTTACCTGTCGGGCGGCGAGCAGCAGATGGTCACGATCGGCCGGGCGTTGATGGCGCGCCCCCGGCTGATGCTCCTCGATGAGCCCTCCATGGGGTTGGCTCCGATGCTCGTAGAGGAGATCTTCGATATCGTCGGCCGCCTGAACCGGGAGGAAAAGGTCGCGATCCTGCTCGCCGAGCAGAATGCCGCCATGGCGCTCCGCATTTCGGAGTACGGCTACGTCATGGAAAATGGCCGGATCGTTCTCGATGGGGACGCCAAGACCCTGAGCGAGAACGAAGACATCAAGGAATTCTACCTGGGCCTCACGGGGGTCGGCCAGCGCAAGAGCTACCGCGACGTCAAGCACTACAAGCGTCGGAAGCGGTGGTTGAGCTGAGAGAGGCTGCTGGCTACTGGTGATGGTTGTGGACGCTAGTCTCCTGTGAACCAGCTCACGATCAAAAACCTCGGCAAGCATTTCGGCGGCGTCCAGGCCGTAAGCCGGCTCGGCATGGAGGTCCGGCAGGGCGAGATCCTCTCGGTGATCGGGCCCAACGGCGCGGGGAAGACCACGCTCTTGAACATGGCGAGCGGTTTCTACCATCCGGACCAGGGGTCCATCGCCTTCGAGGGCGCGGACATCACGCGTCGGTCCCCGAGCCGGGTCGCCTCTCTGGGTGTGGCGCGCACGTTTCAGAACATCGCCCTCTTCCGGGGCATGACCGTGCTTGACAATCTCATGCTGGGCCGCCACATCCACATGCGCACGGGTGTGCTGTCAGCCATGCTCTACGTCGGGCGCGCTCGGCGGGAGGAGGTTCGACACCGTGGGGTCGTCGAGGATGTGATCGACTTTCTCGAGATCGAGGCCCTCCGGAAGCGCATCGTAGGCGCTCTCCCGTTCGGTTTGCAGAAGCGCGTCGAGCTGGGCCGGGCCCTGGCCGCCCATCCCAAGCTGCTCCTCCTCGACGAGCCCATGGGTGGGATGAACATCGAAGAGAAGGAGGACATGGCCCGCTTCATCCTGGACGTGAACGACGAGTGGGGGACGACGATCATCCTCGTCGAGCACGACATGGGCGTGGTCATGGACATCTCGCAGCGCGTGGTCGTGATGGACCTCGGCGAGAAGATCGCTGAGGGGACGCCCGCCGAAGTCAAGTCCAATCCCCTCGTGGTCAAGGCGTATCTGGGCGCCAAAGCGGCGGGAAAGGCGTAGGAGGAATTGATGGCCGAGCAGACGCTTCCCCAGGTTCTCGTGAGGAATGCGCGGCAACGTCCGAGGGGCGTCGCCATCCGGGAGAAGGACCGGGGAATCTGGCAGCAGTGGACCTGGCAGGAGTACCTGGAAGAGGTGAAGCGCTTCGCGCTGGGGCTCGTGGCGCTGGGCTTTGGGCGCGGCGACAAGCTAGCGATCCTCAGCGACAACCGCCCCCAGGCCTACTGGGCCATGGTCGCCGCGCAAGTCGTTTCGGGAACGCCTGTCCCCCTCTATCAGGACGCCATCACCCGCGAGCTCGAGTATGTCCTCGACCACTCCGATGCCACGGTGATTCTTGCCGAAGATCAGGAGCAGGTGGACAAGGTCCTGGCGCTCAAGGAGCGCCTCCCCAAGGTCACGAAGATCATCTACGACGACCCCAAGGGGATGCTGCATTACACCGGCCCGATACTGATGAGTTTTGTTCAGGTTCAAGAGCTCGGAACCAAGCTTGCGCAGGACCGCCTCGGCCTGTTCGAGGAACTGGTAGCGGCGGGAAAATCCGAGGATTTAGCCCTCCTCTGTTACACCTCCGGAACTACCGGGAACCCGAAGGGAGCCATGTTGAGCCACGCCAATCTCATGGCGGCGGCCGACGCAATGCAGGCGGTGGAGCGGTTCAGGTCGGGCGATCAGGTCATGGCCTTCCTCCCCCCGGCCTGGATCGGCGACACGATCTTCTCCCTGTCTGGCTCAATCCTGCACGGTCTCACCGTTAACTGTCCTGAATCTCCGGCCACCGTCCAGGAGTCGGTGCGGGAGCTCGGGCCCGAGATTCTCTTCTCGCCCCCCCGGATCTGGGAGAACTTGGTCTCCATGGTCCAGGTAAAGATGGAGGATGCCTCGCGGGTGAAGCGGTGGCTCTACGGGATATTCATCCTCGTCGGATACGAGGCGGCGCGGCGGCGCATGGAGAATCAGCCGCTGCCGCCTGGCCTCTGGCTAAAAAATCTGCTAGGCGAGTTCTTCGTCTTTGGTGCGCTCAGGGACCAGCTTGGGCTTCGACGGATCCGCTACGCTTACACGGGGGGTGCGCCGCTCGGGCCCGAGATCTACCTCTTCTACCGGGCAATCGGTGTCAACTTGAAGCAGGTCTACGGCCTTACAGAAACCACCGGGGCAGCCTGTATCCATCGGGACCAGGACGTGCGGCTGGGCACCGTGGGTCTCCCTTACCCGGGAACCGAGCTCCGACTCACCCAGGAGGGAGAAATCCTATTCAAGAACCCGTCAGTCTTTATGGGTTATTACAAGAACCCGGAAGCCACACGCGAGATTCTCCGCGACGGCTGGCTCCGCTCGGGTGACGCCGGGTTTTTCGATCCCAGTGGTCACCTGGTGGTGATCGATCGCGCCAAGGACGTGACCGCGCTCACCGACGGGACCAAGTTCGCGCCGCAGTTCATCGAGAACAAGCTCAAGTTCAGCCCCTACATTAAGGAGGCTGTCGCCGTAGGGCAGGATCGTCCCTTCGTTGCCACGATGATCAACATCGACATGGAGAACGTGGGGAAGTGGGCTGAGCGCAAGCGGATCGCGTACACGACGTACACCGACCTTGCCCAGAAGCCAGACGTGTACGGCCTCATCGCGCGGGAGGTTGAGCGGGTGAACCGGGACCTCCCGGAATCCACGCGGGTCACGCGCTATGTGCTCCTGCACAAGGAGCTTGATCCCGATGACGAGGAGGTTACCCGGACCCGCAAGATTCGCCGCGGCTTCGTGGCCCAGAAATACGCGAACATCATCGAAGGGCTGTTCTCTGAGGCGAGTGAGGTGCCCGTGACGTCCGTGATCACTTATCAGGACGGCCGCCAGGCGACGCTCGAGACCAAGCTGGCGATTCGCACAATTAAGGAAGCCCCGACACCGGTCCGCGCGTAAAAGGGTAATGCGTTATGGAATTCTTCTTTGACCTTACGGTGAACGGGCTTCTGGTGGGGCTGATGTATTCCCTGGTCGCGCTGGGCTTTGTCTTGATCTACAAGGCCACGAGCGTGATCAACTTCGCCCAGGGCGACCTGATGATGTTCGCCGCCTATGGCGCCGCCGTCATGCTCGGGCTCGGGTGGCTCCCACTCTGGGCCATTGTCCCGATCCTCTTCGCCGGGATGATCGTGTTGGGGTTCGTCCTGGAGCGGGGGATCCTTCGACCCCTGATTGGGCAGCCGGTGATCTCGGTCATCATGGGGACCATCGGCTTGACCTTCGTGCTGCAGGGGGTGGCGGCGATCTTCTGGGGGGCCGTAACCAGGGAGCTTCCGCTTCCCGTCCGGCTCGAACCCTATATCGTGAGTGGGGTGTTCGTCTCCCCGATCAACGTGGTGGCGGCGGTGACCGCCATCCTCTGCCTGATCGGGTTCGGCCTGTTCTTCACGCGGAGCCGAATGGGGATCGCGATGCGGGCGGTGGCCGATGACCAGCAGGCTGCGATGACGGCGGGAATAAACGTGCGGAGGATGTTCGCGCTGTCCTGGGCAATCGCCGGGCTGGCTGCGGCGGCCGGGGGGATCATCTGGGGGAACATGCTGGGCGTCGATACGTTCCTGGCCCTCGTGGGTCTCAAGGTCTTCCCGGTAGTGATCCTTGGTGGTCTCGACAGCATTGCCGGGGTCATTCTCGGCGGGTTGATCGTCGGGGGCGTCGAGAGCCTGGCGGCCGGATACCTCGATCCCTATGTTGGAGGAGGAACCAAAGACTTCATCCCGTATCTCCTGATGATTATCGTGCTGTTCATCAGGCCGTACGGCTTCTTCGGCCGCGAGATCATCGAACGAGTCTAAATAGGGCCCCATGATTTGGAGTGATCTCGGGACAAAGATGCCAACACGACGCCCCATGGCAACGCCGGGCCCTGCATGCGCCGGGGATGCCCTCCCGAGCGACA
>JBHIAB010000014.1:0-29831 GCA_046758385.1 Methylomirabilia bacterium
CGGTGGCTCAGCGAAATCCGCGCTGCTCTGAAGCGGAGCCGGGTGACCGCTCTCATCGGTCCGCGGCAAGCCGGAAAGACGACGCTGGCCAGGCAGATCGTCCCCGTGGGCTGCCCGGCGTACTTCGACCTGGAAGACCCAAGGAGTCTCGCGCGCCTGGCCGAATCGGTGACGGCCCTGGAGTCCCTGAAGGGAACGGTCGTGATCGACGAGGTCCAGCGACGTCCAGATCTGTTCCCCGTGCTGCGCGTCCTGGCGGACCGGCGCCCGATCCGGGCCCGCTTCTTGGTTCTCGGAAGCGCCGACCCGGATCTTCTCCGCCAGTCCTCCGAGACCCTGGCCGGAAGAATGGAGACCATCGCGCTGTCCGGCTTCGGGCTCGATGAACTGGGCGCTGACCAGCTTTGGAAACACTGGCGACGGGGAGGGTTCCCGCCTGCGTTCCTGGCCCGTTCGGAGAGCGCGAGCTTCAGCTGGCGCCTCCAGTTCGTTCAGACCTGCCTGGAGCGGGACGTTCCGCAACTCGGTATCGCCATCCCCGCGGCGACTCTGCTGCGGTTCTGGACGATGCTCGCGCACTACCATGGAGGCGTCTGGAACGCCGCAGAGGCGGCCCGCTCCCTGGGGGTCTCCGAACCGACAGCGCGGCGCTACGTGGACTTGCTCGCCGGCCTGTTCATGGTCCGGCAGCTTCACCCGTGGCACGAAAACCTCAAGAAGCGCCAGGTCAAAGCCCCGAAGGTCTATCTGCGGGATAGTGGTCTACTCCACGCCCTCCTGGGCCTCGCCTCCGAGCGCGAACTGCTGTCTCACCCGAAGGCGGGCGCCTCCTGGGAGGGCTTCGCGATCGAGGAGGTCCTCAAGATCGTCCGGCCGGAGGCCGCGTACTTCTGGGCCACGCACACCGGTGCCGAACTGGATCTCCTCATCATGAAGCGAGGTCGCAGGTACGGAGTCGAGGCGAAGTTCCAGGATGCTCCTCGGCTGTCTCCTTCCATGCGGATCGCGCTGGAGGATTTGCGCCTGGAACACCTGACGGTCCTCTATCCTGGGGATGTGCGCTACGCGCTGGGTGCGCATGTGACGGTGCTTCCTCTGGCGGAACTCGCGGCGGGGAATCCCGATGTCGTGATCGGTCGGACGTCCGAGCGAGCTCGACGAGGAGGGGAGTAGTCGATGCTGGATATCTCCGAGCGAAGCTTCGAGGAGGCGATCGAGTGCGCGCTCCTTGAGAACGGGCCGGATGCCTGTCCGGAAGATGCGGCGGCCCTCCACGAGGATTCCGGCTGCAGCTTCCACCTCGCGTTCTTCCGGCCCGCGAGCGGACTGAACGAGGAGCTCCAACGCCTGCGCGCCGCGAACCTCTTCGCCGTGGTGCGCCAGCTCCGCCGGGCGACCCAGGCGCAGCTCTACGCCGCCCTGGCCCCGGTGCGGCAGCGGTTCGAGGAGCTGTCTCCGGAGGAGCAGAGGGACTTCCGGGGCCAGCTCACGGACTACGTGAGGCTCTACGCTTTCCTGGCCCAGGTGCTGACCTTCGCCGACGCGGGGCTGGAGAAGCTCTACGTGTTCGCCCGCCACCTGCGGCGCCTCCTGCCCGCCGACCGGGAGGAGCTGCCCCGCGAGGTGCAGCAGAACATCGACATGGAGTCCTACCGCATCCAGCAGACCAGCCGCGGCGCGATCAGGCTCGAACAGCGGGCCGTTCAGCTCGAGCCCATGCGGACCCGCGAGCGCCACGACGGGGGCGAGGAGGAGCTCGAGGCCCTCTCGCAGATCATCGCCGAGCTGAACGAGCGCTTCGGGCTCAACCTCGGCCCCGAGCACCGCGTCACGCTGGAGCAGATCCGCGACGCCCTCGACCAGGATCCGGGCCTCGACGCCAGCGCGCGCGTCAACACACGGGAGAACGTGCGGCTCACCTTCGATCCGAAAGTCGAGGACAAGATCCAGGAGATCGTCGAGACGAACTTCGAGCTGTACAAGCGGATCACGGACGATCCGGCTTTCGGTCAGGTGGTCAAGAACCTGCTCTTCGACGACTATATCCGGCGCCACCGGCGCGCCGAGGACCTGCTCATGCTTCAAGAGTCGAAGACGCTCGAGTTCAAGTCCAGCCTGCGGTGGAACCTAAAGGAAGACCGCAAGGATGACGCGCACGTCACGCACGCCGTGCTCAAGACGATCGCCGCCTTCCTCAACACCGAGGGTGGCGACCTCCTCATCGGCGTGGCTGACGACCGGACGGTTTTCGGGATCGAGCGCGACGGGCTCGAGAACGACTACAGGTTCATGCGCCACCTGATCCAGGTCGTTCGAAACGGCCTCGGTGACCGCGCCGGAACCTGTGTCCACCCCAGGATGCGCCGTGATGAATATGGCGAACTCTCGAGAGGGTAACCTCGGGGTGCCTCTGGCGGGGCAGTGACGGTGGTCTATGTGGGCAGACCGGCCAGCCGTCGCGCGACACGCACGGCGTCGTCCACCATCGCGTAAAGGCACGGGACGAGGATGAGGGTGAGGATGGTGGCAAAGGAAAGGCCCCACACCACGGAGATCGCCATCGGAGAGAGAAACTTGGCCTGACCTGAGGCGAAGAAGGCGAGGGGGATCAACCCGCCCACGGTGGTGGCCGTGGTGAGCAGGACGGGCCGGAGCCGAGCCACGCCGGAGGCGAGGATCGCCTGATCCCGGGGCACGCCCTCTCGCCTGGTGCGGTTGATGAAGTCCACCAGAATCAGCGAGTCGTTGACCACCACGCCGATCAGAGCCACGAGACCCATCAGTGACAGGAAGCTCAACGACTCGCCCATGAGAAGGTGGCCGATCACCACCCCATCGAGCGCAAACGGGATGGCGGCGAGGACCACCATCGGCTGAATGAAGGAGCGGAACAGAGATCCCAGGATGAAGTAGATCAGGAGAATCGCGATCAGAGAGATTCGCGGCAGCGAGGCCAGCGATTGTTCTGCCTCCTGCCGTTCGCCCTTGGCGGTGATCCGATAGCCGGGGAATCGCGTACTCACGTCGGCAAACTGCTGCCTGAGCTGCTCGGACACCCGGAACGCGTTCGCCTGCCGGGTGTCCACATCCGCGAGGACCGTGATGGTCCGTTTCTGATCGCCTCGTCGGATCTTGCTGGTCCCGACGGCCGCCTCGAGGTGTGCCACATCCCGCAGGAAGACTGCCTCCCCCGAGGAAAGCCTGATCTGCATGGTGGCAACCGCATCGGCACTCCGGTGGGCAGCCTGGGCGAAGCGCACGACGATCGGCACGTCCTCGTCCCGGCGCTGGATGCTGGAAGCCTCCACCCCCCGGAACCCCTGCTGGACCTGGCGTGCGATCTGAGTCAAGTCGAGGCCTAGCGCCCGGGCCTCGGGCCTGAGCGTGATCTGAAGCTCTTCCTTGCCCTCGGTGAAGTCGTCCCGGACGTCGAGGACACCGGGGATCCCTCGAAGGAATCCCGTCACCTGCTCGGCGAGCCCCCGCAGGATCGCGATGTCATCGCCGGCCACCCGGGCCTCGATGGCCGGACCGCCAGGACCTGCCTGAGTCTTCAGAAACTGGATCTTCGTGATCCCCGGGATCTCCGCCATGCCGGCCCGGAGGTCGGCGATCACCTCCTCCACGCTGCGCCGGCGATCCTCCGATAGCTCGACCATCAGTTGCCCGAGGTTCGGTCCGCGCTCGGCTCGGTGGATGTCCAGAAAGGTGATGCCCACGTTGGTGGCCACCGACTCGAGCTCCTCAGGTGGCAGACCCAGCACCACCTGCTCGGCCCGTTTGGCGATCTCCTGCGTGTCCTCGATCTTGTTGCTCGGCGAGGTCTCGAAGTTGACGAAGAACTGGGAGGATTCGAATTCCCGGAACAGCACGAAGGGAACCCGGTAGTACGCCGTCGCAGCGAGGAGCACGCTGATCCCGAACAAGAGGGTTGCTGAGATGTAGCGCCAGCGTAAGGCCACGGCGAGCAGCCCCTCGTAAGCTCGCCGGACGCGAGCCAACCAGGGAGTGGATCGGCGGCGGACGCGCTGGGCGTACCGCGCGGTGATGGCATCCCCGAGGTGTGAGGGAAGCATGACCAGTGCTTCGAACAGCGATGCGGCCAGGGTGAAGGTCACGACCAGGGGGATCGGTGAGAGGAAAATCCCCATGGTGCCCGGGATCAACATCAGCGGGAGGAAAGCCGCCACCGTGGTCACCACCGTCGCCACCACCGGCCAGGCCACCTCGGTGGTGCCCTGGACAGCCGCCTGGCGCGGGTCCATCCCGGCTTCTACGTGGCGGTAGACGTTCTCGGTCACGACGATGGCATCGTCAACCAAGAGCCCCAGCACCAGGATCAGGCTGAACAGGGAGATCATGTTCAGGCTGATCCCCCACGCCGACATGACGACAATCCCTCCGAGCATGGCGAACGGGATCCCCAGCGCCGTGAGCACGGCGATGCGGGTTCGGACGAAGACCCACAGCGTGAGGAGCACGATGCTGAGCCCGATGGTGCCGCTCCAGCGGAGCGTGTTGAGGCGTTTCTGGATGAAGACGGAGAAGTCGTTGTAGACGCCAAGGGTCACGGTGTCGGGCAACCGGGCTCGGACTTGCTCGATCAGCGCCCGCACCGCGGCGGCGATGTCGATGGCATCGCCGGTCCGCTCCTTGATGACGACCAGGTTGATAGCCGGGCGCCCTCCCCACCGGCTGATCGTGGTGGGGTCCTCGAATGTTTCTCGGACGCTCCCCACATCGGCCACCGCGAGGGGGGTCCCGGTGGGGAGGCTTCGCACGATGATTCGCTCGACGTCCTCGGCCCCGGCGGCTTCGCCCAGAGTCCGCACCAAGACTTCTCCCCGGCGTGTCTTCAGGGTGCCCCCGGGCACGTTTCGGTTGTGGGCTTGGATGGCGGCACGGATATCGTCTAGGCTCAGCTCGTACTGGTCCAGCCGGCGGGGGTCCACCTCCACCCAGATCTGCCGTTCGCGGATGCCGAGCACGCGCACGGCGGCTACCCCCGCAACCCGCTGAAGCTCGTCCTTGAGATCCCGGGCCATGTCCCTGAGCGTGAACTCGTCGATGTCGCCCGCCAGCGAGACGGTGATCACCGGAAAGGTGTTCTTCACCTCTCGGACCGTAGGTTGCTCGGCCTCTTCAGGCAAGTTGGTGACGTTGTCCAGCGCTGCCCGGACGTCGCTCAGCCCCCGATTCATGTCCGCGTCTGGGCGGAACTTTAGCAGGATCTCCGAGAGGCCCTCCTGAGAGACCGACAGCAGTTCGTCCAGGCCGTCCAGCTCGGCCACTTCCTCCTCGATCTTGGCCGTGATGAGCTTCTCGATCTCCTCGGGGGAGGCGCCGGCGTAGATGGTCTCGATCCGCACGGCGCGTCGGGAGAACTCCGGGAACAGCTCTCGGTGCATGGACAGGAAGGTCATCAGGCCCGCGCCGAGGATGAACAGCATGAGCAGGTTCACGACGACGCGATTCCGAACCGAGAACTCGACGAACGCTCTCACGGCTTGAGCTGGCGCGTTTCCACCACTTGGATGGCGGCGCCGTCTTGCAGGAGGTGCTGTCCCGTGACGATCAGGAGATCGCCGGGCTCGAGCCCCTGCTCGATCAGGTGCCGGGCGCCGAAGGTCCGGGTGATGGTGATCGGCCGACGCCGAGCAATTCCGCGTTCAGTGTCGGCGACGAACACTGCGTGAGCTCCCTCCCGCCTTACCACGGTCGCGCGCGGCACCAGGATGGCCGCCGGATAGGAGCGCACCGGGATGCTGGCCCGGGCGAACATCCCGGGCAGGAGCCGTGGCAAGCTCTCATTGTTTACCAGGATCTCCACCGGAAATGTTCTGGTCTCGATGTCGGCCCGGGGCCCCACGTGCGCGACCCGGCCTTGAAAGGGTTCGGAGAAGCCCGTCACGCGGACCTGGGCAAGGGCGCCGGGGCGAAGGAGCCCAATATCGTCGGCAGGCACCCGGACAACGATCTTCACCACGGCGACATCCACCAGCCGGAAGAGCACGGTGCCGGGAGCGACCTGCTCTCCCACGGTGACGAGCTTTTCAGAGATGAAACCGGCGAATGGGGCCCGCACCTGGGTGTCTTGGAGCGCCTGCCGAGCCCGTTCGAGCTCCGCCTCGGCGGAAGCCGCCTCAGCGAGGGCGGCTGCGTGCTGCGCCTTGGCCGCCTCGAGGCCGCTTTCCGCGACTTCCAGCTGTTCCTGGACCCGGCGCACGCCGAGCTCTGTCCGCTCCACCTCCTGTTCCGCCACGAGCTCCCTCTCGAACAGGTCCGCCAGCCGATGCCACTCGGCGCGAGCCAGGCGCAGCTTGTCCCGATTGATTCGGAGCAGGCTCTCCTGCCGTTCTCTGTCGACCTCGGCCTTCTCGACCTGGGCCTGAGCTCGGGCCAGCTGGGCTTCGCCGCGGCTCACGTTGATGCGGAAGGGGGTGGGGTCGATCTGGGCCAGCAGCATCCCTTCCGTTACTGGCGCGCCGAGCTCGATGGCCGGAGAAACCGATGCGACCGGGCCAGCGGCCTCGACGCTCACCGCCGCCTCTCGAATTGGCTGGACAGTCCCCAGAGCCTCGAGTTGATGGATGAAGGGCCCGGGCGTGATGCGAACCACCTCCACCGGCACCGGGATGGGCCTCACGGCAGGGGGTGACGGTTCTTCCACTGCCTGGATCAGGTACACCCCCACGCCGGTGGCCAAGCCGATGGCCAGGACCAGGAGCACGGACAAGCCGAGCCGGCTCATCTCGAATGTCCCATGAGGACGGTCTTCATCCTGGAAGGTGGGTCCGACGTGGGCTTGCTCGGGTTTAGGCCCGCGAAGGGTTCAGTCTCATCGCGAGTATAATACCTCCCCCAGCCATTTTCTGCGGCATCTGATGCGCCGAGGCATGCTCCGTTCCGGAAAAACCGCCCAGGCCGGAATCGCGACGAGGGCTGGGGCTGTCATCGGAATTTCGGATCGGGGTATACTGGAGCCATGACCAACGAGCGACGCTACCAGCTACAGTCGGAGGATGCCAACCGGCGGATCGACGGGCTCCTCGAGGCCCTTCACGTTCCCTCGCCGATGTGGCGCTATTACGCAGAGATGTTGACGACGGTCCTCAAGATGTTTGAGGAAGGCGCCGACCCCGGAGACGTCAAAATCGCCAACGGCGCGCTGAAGGAGCTTCGGTACGGCTTCAAGGTGTTCGCGCCCTACCGGGAGGTGCCCAAGGTGACCGTCTTTGGGTCGGCCCGAACCCTGCCCGACGATGCCATCTCCGTCCAGGCCGAGGCTTTCAGCAAACGGATGGTCGACGCGGGGTGGATGGTGATGACGGGCGCAGGCGACGGGGTGATGTCCGCCGCCCAGCGTGGGGCCGGCCGGGAGCAGAGCTTCGGACTCAACATTCGGATCCCCTGGGAACAAGTGGCCAATCCCGTGATCGCCGATGATCCCAAGCTCATCAACTTCAAATACTTCTTCTTGCGGAAGCTCTTCTTCCTCAAGGAGGCCAGCGCCATCTGTCTGTTTCCGGGTGGCTTTGGGACCTCCGACGAGGCCTTCGAGGTCCTCACCTTGATCCAGACCGGGAAGACCCCCGTGATCCCTTTGGTGCTCCTCGATGTGCCGGGCGGGCAGTACTGGAAGACCTGGGAGGGGTTCATCACCCAGGAGATGGTGGATGCGGGCCTGCTCTCGCCCGAAGAGTTCCACCTCTTCCGACTGGCCGATGACCCGGAGGTGGCCGTCCGCGAGATCCTGGAGTTCTATCGGGTGTTTCACTCGCAGCGCGTGGTGGGTGACCGCCTGGTGCTTCGGCTGCGCCGCCCCGTGCCCGACGAGGCCCTGTCCGCCCTCAAGGGCCGGTTCAGCGATCTCCTAAAGGGGCAAGCTGAGCAGATCCAGGGGCCCCTGGCTCAGGAGGCTGAGGAGTTTCCCGATCTGTTTCGATTGAGCCTGCCCGTTGTCCGGACCAACTTCGGCCGCTTGCGCCTGCTCATCGACGCCATCAACCGAGCCTGATCCGGCCGGGCCCTCCCCACCGCCGCTTACTCTTCTTCCCCGCGGTCTTCGGTGGCCTGGCAATGGGCGCACACCCAAGTTCGCCAGACCTGGCGGTGAAGGTCGCGTCTGAGGGTCCACGGGATCAGGCCTCGCCGCCCGCACTGCGGGCAGCGCTCTGCCCTGACGCCCTCCGGGAGCTTTGCGGGAAGCCAGGGGACCTTTTCCATGGCCGGTTCTCTTGTGTCCTATCTGAGTCGGGGCTGTCAACCCGATCCGAAATCGCAATCACAGCCCGAGCCCTCGGGAGGGCCTCGGCTCCCTTTTCGGATCGGGGTACAGTGGTGCCTCAAATGCTACGCTAGAAGCCGGCTCCGGGATTACAATACCGTCGGGGGATGCCCATGCGAAGACTTCGGATCGGTTTGGCCCAGGTGAACCCTACCGTGGGTCATCTCGAGGGGAACGTCCGTAAGGTCCTGGAGTGGATGGACCGGGCCCAGCACCTTGGATGTGACCTGCTGGCCTTCCCTGAGCTGGTCCTGACCGGCTACCCTCCCGAAGATCTCCTCTTCAAGCCCGCCTTCATCGAGGCGAACCTGAAGGCCTTGGATCAGGTCGTCACGGCCTCTCGGGGGCTCACCGCGATCGTGGGGTTTGTAGACAAGCGCGGCGACATCTTCAACGCGGCGGCCATCGTCCACGACGGCCGGCTGGCTGGCGTCTATCACAAACAGTACCTTCCCAACTACGGCGTCTTCGATGAGAACCGCTACTTCCAGGCCGGGACCGAAGCGCCTGTCTTCGGCCTCGGGGAGACGGTCTTTGCGGCCAACATCTGCGAGGACATCTGGTACCCCTCCGGGCCGACTACGGCTCAAGCGATGGCGGGGGCCGAACTCGTAGTGACGATTAACGGTTCCCCCTATCATGCCGGGAAAGGGCACTCCCGCCAGCAGATGCTGGCCATGCGGGCTGCCGACGACATGGTGTGTCTGGCTTTCGTCAACACGGTCGGAGGCCAGGACGAGCTTGTCTTCGACGGGCAGAGCTTCATCTTCAACGAGAAGGGGGAGTGCCTGGCCCGAGGGAAGGCGTTCGAGGAGGATCTGGTGGTGGCCGATCTGGACCTCAATGCGGTCTTCCGCACGCGGCTGCACGACTCGCGCCGGCGGAAAGAGCGGCTACGGCCGGTCGATCGGGTCCCCCGGGTCTCGCTCTCTCCACTGCCGCCACGGGAGAAGCCGGCGCTGCCGCAGGAGGCGGTGCAAGCGCTCGAACCGGTGGAAGAAGTTTATCAGGCACTGGTGCTGGGCACCCACGATTACGTCAGGAAGAACGGATTCCGGCGGGTGGTCGTGGGCCTCTCTGGCGGGATCGATTCCTCCCTGGTGGCAGCCATCGCCTGCCAGGCCCTGGGCCCGGCGAACGTCGTCGGGGTAGCCATGCCCTCCCTTTACTCGTCGGGCGGCACGCGGGCCGATGCCAGGCGGCTGGCGAAGAACCTGGGCATCGAGTTCCTCAAGCTCCCGATCATGCCCCTCTTCAGAGCTTTCAAACGGGCCTTGGCCGGGCCGTTCAAGGGGCTCAAGGAGGACGTGACCGAGGAGAACATCCAGGCAAGGATCCGGGGTACGCTCTTGATGGCGCTGTCCAACAAGTTTGGCTGGCTGGTCCTCACCACGGGGAACAAGAGCGAGATCGGCGTCGGGTACTGCACCCTCTACGGTGACATGGCCGGCGGGTTTGCCGTGATCAAGGACGTGCCGAAGACCTTGGTCTACCGGCTCGCCCGCCACGTGAACTTACGGGCGGGTCGATCGCTGATCCCTCGGTCCGTGCTGGAGCGCGCCCCATCGGCGGAGCTTCGGCCTGACCAGACCGACCAGGACACCCTCCCACCCTATCCGGAGCTGGACGGGATCCTCGAAGCACACGTGGAAGGGGACAAGGGTCTGGCGGAGATCGTAGCGGCTGGATTTGACGCTTCCACCGTGAGGAAGGTCATCGGGATGGTGGACCGGAACGAGTACAAGCGCCGCCAGGGTCCCATCGGGATCAAGATCACCCCGCGCGCCTTCGGCAAGGACTGGCGTCTGCCCATCGTCAACAAGTTCCGGGAGCCCTAGTGCCGTTCCAACTTGTTGCGCCGACTGTTGCCTGCTTGCGTCTACGACAACCATCGCGACTGCGCGCAGTGCGAAAGTCGCCGCAAATAGCTGGAGCGGCACTAGGCTCCGGACCACCGGCGATGCGCGCACGACGCGCGACATCATGCGAGCCGGCGGGAACTGAACCTACACGACGTGTGGAGCGAGCGATGAAGCGTTGTCTCACCTTTGGCATCGGGATGGCGGTCGGGTTGCTCATGCTCATGGTTGGACCAGCTCTGAGTGAATCCACGGGAGGCAAGCCCATGGTGGTGCTCTCGACGACGCTCGGAGAAATCGTCATCGAGCTCTATGCCGACAAGGCTCCCGTAACCGTCGAGAACTTTCTTGCGTACGTCGATACTGGATTCTACGACGGAACGATCTTCCACCGAGTCATGCCGGGGTTCGTCATCCAGGGCGGCGGCTTTACCAAGCAAATGGAGCGGAAGCCAACACGTCCTCCCATCAAGAACGAAGCGAACAACGGGCTCAAGAATGAGCGCGGGACACTGTCCATGGCGCGCACGCAAGACATCAACAGCGCGACCTCGCAGTTTTTCATCAATCTCAAGGACAATGGGTTCCTGGACCACAGCACGCGAGACTTCGGCTACGCCGTGTTCGCGAAGGTGGTTCAGGGGACGCACGTGGTGGACAAGATCGCCGGCGTCCCGACGGGTGATCAGGGCGTCTATAGGAATGTGCCTGTCGAGCCGGTCGTCATTCAGTCGGCGCGTCGGAGGTGACTCCTCTGGTGTGAGCTGCCACAGATCCCTTCGAACGCGCGGGATGGTGAATGGCCCGCCACGCCGACCACGCCAGCGGTAGACTGTCCGAGGTGAAGTGAGAGGGGATGATTCCCTCTCCTCCTTGGGGGAGAGGGGCACGGGTTAGCGAGGAGCGAAACAATGGGGAGAGGATTGGAGGGGCTGGATCGCGTCATCGAGCCGATGCGGCAGCCGATCCAGCAATACGCCGAACAGGTACGGGCACTGGCGGGCGGAAATGCATTGGCGCTGACGCTCTTTGGGGCGATTGCTGCCGGTTCGTTTGACAAAACCCGCCACACGGCGCGGAGCGTTCTCATCGTTCAAGCGGTCGACCTGGAGATGCTCCGGGGTCTCGCCAAACACGGTGCCAAGCTTGGAAAAGCACGGGTCGCAGCGCCCTTGATCATGACGCCGGCATACATCGAGGCCTCGCTGGACACGTTCCCTCTGGAGCTGATCGAGATCCATCAATGCCACATCACCCTCTTCGGCTCCGATCACTTCGAGACGCTCTCGTTCAATGATGCCCACGTGCGCCTTCAATGCGAGCGGGAGCTGAAGACCATCCTGATATGGATGCGCCAGGGATTGTTGGCCGCAGCGGGCCGCGAGAAGCTCATTGAGGCCATGGACGCCGACGTGGCCGAACGCCTGATCCGAACGCTTCGCGGTCTCATGTGGCTCAGGGATCAGAAGGATGCGAAGCCGGCCTCTCACGTCATTTCCGAAGTCGAACGGATGACTGGGCGACCATTGCCAGGGGTACGGCACGTGCTGGGGGTAGCGGGCTCCCACGGCTGGGACGAGTTTCGAACCCTGTATGAGGATGTCGAGGGCGTGGCAAGAGTTGTCGATGCCTGGTAGCTCGCCGGTCGTTTCATCGCTCCTCGCCGTCCTGTTTGTCCTCTGGGGGCTCCCTGCCCAGGTGAGGGCCGAGGTCACCATCGGCGATCCGGGCACGTTCGTGGTGGACACGGCGGGCATCGTTGACGATGCTGTCGAGAGGCGGTTGGAGGGGTGGCTTCGAGAGCTGGAGCAGCGGACGACCGCTCAGGTCAAGCTGCTAACGGTTGAGACGACGGACGGTGAGGAGTTCTTCGGCTTCGTTCAGCGGCATGCCGAGCAGTGGAAGCTGGGGCAGAAGGGGAAGGATAACGGCGCCTTGATTGCCCTGGCGCTCAAGGAGCGGCGGGTCCGTATCCATACCGGGTATGGCTTGGAGGGTGTGCTGCCGGATTCTTGGAGTGGATCCATCTCCCGCGAGGTAACGGGCCAATACCTTGCCCAGGGACATTACTCGGAAGGGCTCTACCGGCTCACCATAGCCGTAGCGAACAAGGTCGCTGACAGTGAGAACGTGCAGCTGAGCGGCATACCGGACTATCGGCACCGGGTTGCCCGTCGGGGGCCCAGAGTGCGGTCTTTCGGTACGGGGCTGATTCCCTTTCTGCTGCTCTTGTTCCTCTTCTCGTCCATGAGGCGGAGAGGTCGCCATTATCGCGCCTGGGGTGGCGCTGGAATGCTCCAGGGACTCCTCTTCGGTGCCCTCCTCGGCGGTGCTCTCGGCGGACGGCGCGCCTCCTGGAGCAGCGGCATCGGTGGCGGCCTTGGAGGTGGATTCGGGGGGGGATTTGGCGGTGGCTCCTTCGGAGGAGGCGGAGGGTTCGGGGGAGGAGGGGGCGGCGCCAGTTGGTAACCTACTGTCTCGCCCAGTTCAAACGGGCGCGGGATCTTGGAGGCCACGGGTAGCGGCATCGGGCCGAGGGAGGACCGTGAATGAACGCAAAACGGGTGGTGTTGATCGTTCTGGCGGTGATTGTCGGCGCGTTCTTGTTAACGGGGAGTTCCGCCTACTCCGGATACAACCAGGCTATTGCACTGGACGAACAGGTTAAGAGTCGATGGGCTCAGGTCGAAAATCAGTTGCAACGGCGGTTCGAACTGATCCCCAATCTCGTTGAAACCGTGAAGGGGGTGGCCGCTCAGGAAGAAAAGATCTTCCTGGGGGTTGCCGAAGCGCGCAAGGCGTATTTCCAGGCGGGGAGCATCGGGCAGAAGGCACGTGCAGCGGGTGCGCTGGAGTCTGCGCTCTCGCGGCTGCTGGTGCTGCGTGAGGCCTATCCACAGCTAAAATCCAACGAGTCGTTCCTGAAGCTCCAGGACCAGCTGGAGGGCACCGAAAACCGACTGGCCGTCGAACGCAAGCGGTACAACGATTCGGTTAGGCAGCTCAACACGTTCACGCGAAAGCTGCTGGGGCGACTCTACGCAGGCCTTGCCGGCGTCGGGCGGGCCGAGTACTTTGAAATCGAAGCGGCAGCTCGCACGACGCCGAAAGTGAAATTCTAGCACCTCGCAGGGGGGCGGAGCCCCCCGCGAGGGAGCGTTAGGGGAGCCCTCCGGCCTCGGCCCGGGGATCCCGAATCTGCAGCGCATAGAGCCGGCGGTAGAGGCCATGGCGCACCATCAGCTCGTCGTGGGTTCCCACGGCTTCGATTCGGCCGTCGTGGATCACATAGATCCGGTCGGCGTTTCTCACCGTGGAGAGGCGGTGGGCGATCACCAGCACCGTCCGGCCCTTGGTGAGGTCGGAGAGCGCCTGCTGGACCATGAACTCGCTCTCGGCGTCCAGATCCGAAGTGGCCTCGTCGAGGATCAGGATCGGCGGATCTTTCAGGAACGCCCGGGCAATGGTGATCCGCTGGCGCTGCCCCCCTGAGAGCTTGACTCCCCGCTCACCCACCGGGGTCTGGTAGCCCTCCGGTATCGCCGAGATGAAGTCGTGGCAGTGGGCCAGCCGGGCCGCCTGCTCCACCTGCTCGGGTGTCGCCCCCGACTTGCCGTAGGCGATGTTGTAAAAGACCGTGTCGTTGAAGAGGAAGGTCTCCTGGGACACGATGCCGATCTGGGCGCGAAGGGAGGGCTGCGTCACATCCCGGATGTCGTGCCCATCGATCCGGATCGTCCCGGCGCTCACATCGTAGAAGCGGGGGAGGAGATCCATGAGCGTGGACTTTCCCGCGCCGCTCATCCCGACGAAGGCCACCATTTCGCCTTTCTGGATGGCGAGCGAGATCTGCTGCAGCACGGGCACGGTCCCGTCCGGGTACCGGAAAGACACCCCCTCGAATTCGATGCAGTCGCTGAACGGCGGCAGTGACCTCGCGCCGGGGCGATCCACGATCGCGGGCGGCGTATCCACGATCTCGAACACGCGCTCCATGGAGGCGGCGGCCTGCTGGACCGTGTTGGCGAGGCGGGAGAGCTTCCGTACCGGACCGTAAAGCATCATCACCGCCGCGGTGAAGGAGAAGAACGCCCCAGGGGTCATGGCTCCTTGGATCACCTGGTAGCCGCCATACCAGAAGCCGCCCATGATGCCCAGCGCACCCAGCACCTCCATGAGCGGTTCGGTGATCTCCGCCGTCCGGTGGTTCTTGACGGAGAGGTCGCGCAGGCGTAAGTTCACCCGGCCGAACCGCTCCCGCTCCAGGCCCTCCCGGCCGAAGGCCTTGATGACCTTGGTACCGGTGAAGGACTCCTGAAGGACCACGTTCAGCTCGGCGATCTTCTCCTGCGCACGCCGGTTGATCTTGTAGAGCTTCCGGCCGATAGCCCGAATCGCCACCCCGACGAACGGGAAGACGACGACAGCGATCAGCGTCAGGACCCATTCCCGGAGGAGCATGACGGCGAGGAGGACGGCGATGGTGGCCACCTGCCGGACGGCCATGACCAGGACCTGGGACGAGAGCCGCGCCAGCCGGTTCACGTCGTTGATCATGCGCGACATCAGCTCGGCGGAGTGGAGGTCCGCAAAAAACGACAATGGCATCCGCTGAACATGCGTGTAGAGGTCACGCCGGAGCGCCGCGATCACCCGCTCCCCCACCGAGGCCATCAGGTAGGACTGGCCGTAACGGCTCGCCCCTTTGAGCAGGTAGGCCCCCAGGAGCGCAAGCGGGATCAGCTTGAGCATCAAGAGATCCTGCTTGATGAAGATCTCGTCCATTGCGGGCTTGACGAGCCAAGCGACGGTTCCGTCCATGGCGGCCACCACCATGGCCAGCCCCGTCCCCCCGAGGAGCCACGCCCAGTACGGCCGGAGGTAGGCGAAGAAGCGAGGATAGAGCGCCAGGCCTTTCATGACCGCGCCGCCAACAGGTGACGGTAGAGTGCCTCGGTCCGTTCCACCTTGACCTGCGTGGAAAATTCAGCCTCCACGCGCTTGCGTCCAGCCCGAGCCATCTCCCTGGCCTCGACCGGATGCTCCATCACCCGCAGGATGGCCCGTGCCAGCGCGTCGGGGCTTCGGGGGGGGACCAGGAGCCCCGTCTCGCCGTCCAGCACCAGCTCGGGAATGCCAGCTACCGCGGTGCCAATCACCGGTGTCTCCACTGCCAGCGACTCCCGAAGGGACCCTGTGAGCCCCGCGCCCGCGTACGAGGCGTCCACGGTAAGGTCTGCGGCAGCGAGAATCTCGGGAATGTCCTCCCGGTGCCCCCAGACATGCATCCGTTCCTCGAGGCCGCGCGACCGGGCCTTGTCGAGGAACACCGCGGCGCGAGGAAGGGCAGACCCGACGAAGAGCAGGTGCGCGCGCGGAGCGTGAGCGACCACCTGTGCCATGGCGTCCAGGACATCGTCGTTGCCGCGCCAGCTTCGCACCCCCACCTGGGCGACCAGGAACCGGTCCGAGCTCAGGCCGAGCTCACGGCGGATGCCGCTCCCGTCGATGCTCGGATGAAAGTGCTCGGTGTTCGTGCCCGAGTGAATGACCTCGATCTTCTCCTCCGGCACACCGGCGGCTACGAGCCCGCGCTTGATGGAGTGAGACACCGCCACGATTGCCGTGACCCGCCGGGTCGTATACCCCAACCGGTTGAACGGACTTAGGCGGAAACTGACTCCGCGGTTCAGGACCAGAACCGCGATCTTCACGAAGAGCCCGGCAAGGATCGCCAGGGTGCGGGCCCGGCCTTTGTGGCAGTGCACCACCTGAATGCGCTCGCGCCGCAGAATCCGCACCAATTCCCGAACTGACCGAAGATCCATGGCCGACCGCATCGGTAATGGAAAATGCGGGATTTCGGCCACCGCGCATTTCCTTGCCCAGATCTCGCTCGGCCGGGTCCCCATCACCACATGGTGTCCCCGGGCTCTAAGCCCGCGGGCGAGGCCGTGGAGCTGGATGGCGGCGCCGGTGAAGTAGTCGGCCTTCGGGTAGAGCTGGAGAACCCTGATCGGCTCCGCGCTCACCTTCGGAAAAATTCGCGGATGGCCGCCGCCACCCGGTCAACCTCGGCTTCCGTGTGGCCGGCCGACAGGGGGAGGGTCAGGATCTCGTTCACCAGGCGCTCGGTCCGCGGCACGGGCGGAGGGGAGAGGTGTTCGATGGCTGGCTGGCGGTGGCAGGGGACCGGGTAATGGATCCCGGTGTGAATCCCGCTCTCCTCGAGGGACCGGGCGAGCGCTTCCCGCCGCTCGGTCCGGATCACATAGAGATGGTAGACGTGGTGTGCGGCCGGGTCCTCCACGGGGAGCGCTAGCGGCAGGCCGCCGAGCTGGGCGGCGTAGTGCCGCGCCAGGGCCCGCCGCCGGTCGTTCATCGCATCAAGCCGCCTCAGAAGGACCCGGCCGATCGCGGCCTGGATCTCGTTGAAGCGGAAGCTGAAGCCGAGTTCTGCATGCACGTCCTTCGACAGGCGTCCGTGGTCCCTGAGCCGTCGACAGCGAGCGGCAATCTCGTCGTCATCCGTCACCAGGATCCCTCCATCGCCCATCACCGTCAGATTCTTGGACGGATAGAAGGAGAAGGCCGCAGCCCGCCCGAAGCCCCCCACCCGCTTGCCGTTCCACGCGGCCCCGTGGGCCTGGCAGCAGTCTTCGAGGCACCAGAGGCCGAGACGGGAGCAGAGATCTAGGACGGCACCTGCGTCGGCGGGATGGCCGTAGAGGTGGACGGGAATGATCCCAACCGTGCGGGGAGTGACCTTGCTCTGAGCGTCGGGCGGATCCAGCGTGTACGAATCGTCCACGTCGACAAAGACGGGGGTGCCCTCCGCGGCGAGGATCGCTTCCACCGTGGGGAAGGCGGTGTGCGACGGGACCAGCACCTCGTCCCCGGCCTTGAGGCCGAGTGCCCTGAGTGCCAGCCACAGGGCGGCGGTGCCTGAGGCGGTGAGGATGGCGTGGCGGGAGCCGACGTAGTGGGCGAACTCCTTCTCCAACTCACGGCACTGCGCACCCAGGACGTATTGCCGGGAGTCGATGACGGCCAGCACCGCCTCCTTGATCTCATCGTCCACGGGCGGACGGGAGAGCGGAATGGTCATCACGGGGCCCATCTCCCTGGGTCGACCTGGCTGTACTGGCCGTGATAGTGCGAAACGGAAGTGAGGGCGCCGGCCGTGAGGCCCGTCGGACGCCCGTCGGCGTCCCAGGTGGTGACCACGGTCACACCCCTCGCGAAGTGGCTGAGCGCGTGACGAAACTCGTCGGGTGCAATGGCCATGGCGCCAGGGAGCGATGCACCAGTTCTTTCTAGCAGGTCCGGTTGCGATTTGCAAGCCATCCGTCCGGCATTCGCCTTGACTCATGAGAAGTCGACTGCCTATACTGCGTCTGACAGAGCGGACGATCCATGAGCTCCACTCCCGATGAAGCGACGGTCACGCAAGAAGCGATCCTTCAGGCTCTCCGTGGCGTCCACGATCCCGACCTTCACCAGGATATTGTGAGCCTTGGCCTGGTGAAGGATCTGGTGATCCAAGGCGTGCGGGTGTCGTTCACCATCGCGTTCACGACTCAATCCCCGCACGCGAAGATCGAGGTCTACAGCGGGGCTCGCAGGGCGGTCTGCCGACTTCCCGGCGTTTCGGAGGTGCAGGCCAAGATGGGGGCAGCCCCTCGCACCGCCCCTCAGCCGCAGCCTGCCGCTCCCCAACCCCCGAGAGAAGATCTGATTCCGGAGGTGAAGCACACCGTTGCCATCTCATCCGGGAAAGGCGGCGTCGGCAAGTCCACCGTTGCCGTCAACCTCGCGTTGGCGCTCCAGGGCACCGGGGCTTCGGTGGGGCTGGTGGATGTCGACGTCTATGGCCCGGACATTCCGCTGATGATGGGAGCCCACGGCAAACCCGGGATGGCCCACAACAAGGTCATCCCGGTGGAGAGTCACGGTATCAAGCTGATCTCCATCGGGTTTTTTGTGCCGCCGGGTGAAGCGATCGTCTGGCGGGGCCCTATGATTCACTCCGCTGTCCAGCAGTTTCTGAAAGACGTCATGTGGGGCGCGCTCGATTACCTGATCTTCGACATGCCGCCCGGCACCGGAGATGCCCAGCTCTCGCTCTCCCAGGTGATCCCGCTGTCCGGGGCGGTGCTGGTGACTACGCCGCAGGAGGTGTCGCTCTTTGACGTCCGCAAGGCGATGGCCATGTTCCTCAAGATGAACGTCCCGGTGCTGGGGGTCGTGGAGAACATGAGCTACTTCATCTGTTCCCATTGCGGCGAGAAGACCGCCATCTTCGGCGAGGAGGGCGGCCGGAAGATCTCCCTTGAGATGGGTGTGCCACTCCTGGGTCACATTCCCCTGGACCCGGAGACCCGCGTGGGCGGCGACGAGGGGTTCCCGATCGTAGTCCGGAAGCCGGAGTTCGCTCAAGCCCAAGCCTTCCGCAAGCTTGCCGAGACGGTTGCCGCCCGAATCGAGGATCTCTCGACCTCCAAGCTTCCCACGATTGGCTAGTGCCGTTCCAACTTGATGGCCATAATTGCGCTTCTGCGCGATGCCGTGTCTTGAACACCCGCACCAAGTAGCTCGAAATAGTTGGAACGGCACTAATCGTCCCGATCCGTGATCTCGAGCGTCGTTCCGCCTCCGGCGCCAGGTGCCGCTCGTTGTCCGGTCCGCGCCTACTGTCTTCTGACATGGATCCCATAACTCACGGCCTGTCCGGCCTGGTGCTGGCCCAGGCCGGCTTCCGCCAGCGGTACGGGTATCAGGCCACCCTGGCCCTGACCGGGGGTGCCCTCCTTCCCGACATGGTATTCTCTGGAGTCCCGTTGGGAGCGTGGCCTCGCTGGAGGCCCATCGCGGAATGACGCACTCCCTGGGTGGAGCAAGTCCTGTTCGACCCATGAGACGCCGGTCCTTGCTGGCTCTGGCGGTCTTTCTCTCGGCGGCTCTGGCGGCGCTCACGGAGGCCCAGCCATGGGGGTGGGTCGGCGTGAGGATCCGGGATCTCTCCGAGCGGGAGATGGAAGAGATCTCGTCGCGCCACGGGATCGAGGAGGGGTACGGAGTCATGATCGTGGAGATCCTCGCCAACACGCCTGCCGCCCGCGCCAACCTCAAGAATGGGGATCTGATCGTGGCCTTCAAGGGCCTCCCGGTGGTCGACACTCGTGCCCTCCAACGGGTGGTCGCCTCCACGACAGTGGGTGACGACAGCGTCGTGACCGTGCTCAGGTCCGAGGGGCGGAAGGAGATCACCGTGAGGGTCGGGGCCATGCCGCCCGACGTGGCCGCCGAGCGGATCGCGACTCTGTTCGGGTTCGGGATCCGGGAACCCGAGGAGCCAGGCGGTGTTCCGGCCCGACCCTCTCCGACCGCGGCCGTGGCGTTCGTGCGGGAGGGGAGCCCGGCTGACCGTGCGGGCCTCGAATCGGGGGATGTGATCGTCGAGGTCAACAGTCGGCGGGTCTTCTCACGTCAAAACATGAGGGATGCACTGCTCCGGATCTCCCTCGATCATGAGCTCAGGCTTATGGTCAGCCGCGGTAGGGAGCGTGTGGGCCTCACGCTCGCCCCTCCAGGGTTGCCAACCCCCTGAGAGCTCAACGGGTCACGCCTCGCGCGAGCCGGAACCCTCCGGTGCGGCGGTTGGAAGTCGATGAACCTCACGCCCGAGCTGCTGGCGGCCGACCCCCACCGCGATCGATTTCCTCCGGCTGCTTCGCCTCAGCCTGGCTCCGCCGCGCCCGAGCGACACAAGCTGACGCTCTGGCCCGCTCGGTGTTGACGCCTTCTGCTGCGCGTGTTATGCTGCGCCGGTGTTCTGTTAACAAGTGTGCGGAGACTGAGTCGGAGGGTCACGGCCATGCCACTCTATGAGTTTTACTGCTCCAAGTGTGACAAGGGGGTTTCGCTCACCCTGACGGTGGGGGAGCGAGAGCGGGGCGAGTATCAGTGCCCTCACTGCGGAGGCAAGAACCTCCAGCCCCAGATGGCCACGTTCTTCTCCAAAACTTCGCGGAAGAGTTAACAGGTCACGTTTACCCTTCGGACCGTGCTTGTCTTTGAAGGGGGGAGAGCGTCCGATGACTCGGCGACTCGGCCCCGGGGGGGCCGGGTATGTGTCCGAGGAAGGGAGGTCAATCCATGAGCCTAGAAGGGAAGCGAGTGGCGATCCTTGCTGAGAATCTCTACCAGGAAATGGAGCTCTGGGTGCCCTACTACCGTCTGAGGGAAGAGGGGGCCGACGTGAAAATCATCGGGGCCGGGGGCACCAAGTCCTATGCCTCCAAACACGGCTACCCAGTGGCTGTGGACATCCAGGCGGACGCCGCGAGCGCCATAGAGTTCGACGCGGTCATCGTGCCTGGCGGCTATGCGCCGGATCTGATGCGGCGCTCTGAGGCCATGGTGAAGCTGGTCCGGGAAGCCCACCAACACGGCAAACTGGTGGCAGCCATCTGCCACGCCGGTTGGGTGCCGATTTCTGCAGGGATCCTCAAGGGCAAGACGGCCACCAGCTTCTCTTCCATCAAGGACGACATGGTCAATGCCGGCGCCAGCTGGGTTGACCAGGAGGTCGTCGTGGACGGCAATCTCATTACCTCTCGCAAGCCCGACGATCTACCGGCCTTCTGCCGCGAGATCGTCAAGGCGCTCGCCAAGATCTGACCGGACGATCGTGCCGCGCGCCTCCATTCAATATCCGCGCTTTCGGTCGACCACGTAGCGCAGCTTCTGTCCTCTGAGGTAGCGGGCGAGGTTGTCGTTGAAGATGGGCGCGATCTCCTCGGCAGTGCTGGGGCCGGCGATGTGTGGGGTGATCACCACGCTCTGCCGCTCCCAGAGCGGATGCTCGGGGGGCAGGGGCTCGGTGTCGAAGACATCGAGGATGGCGCCGGCGACCCAACGCTCGTCCAGTGCCCGGAGCAGCGCCTGCTCCTGAATCACCGGGCCCCGGCTGATGCTCAGGATCCAGCCGGTGGGCTTCATGGCGCGCAGCTCGCGCTCGCCGATGAGCCCCGTCGTCTCGGGAGTGAGGGGCAGCACCGACACCGCGAAATCTGACTGAGCCAGGGCCCGCGTGAGCGCCGATGGGCGATAGGTTCTGTCCACCCATTCCGGCTTCTTCCCCCTTCGGCTGACCCCGATCACCCGCATTCCCAAGGCCCGCCCCATGCGAGCAACCTCCCGTCCGATGTCGCCGAGCCCGATCACCGCCAAGGTCTTCCCACGAAGACGCTCGGGCATCACGGGTACCCAGTGCCGCGCTCTCTGCTGTTCCCTGATCCGGTCCATCCGCTGGGTGACCCACGCACACCAGGCCACGGTGTACTCCGCCATCCAAGGCCCGAAGATGCCCGCGGCCCGCGTCACGACGACGGAGCGAGAAAGCTCGGGGACCAGGAACCGTTCCACGCCGGCTCCCATCACCTGGATCCAGCGTAAACGGTTCGCCTTGCGCAAGAGTTCGACCGGGAAGTTCCATGCGTAGAGGATCTCGGCTTCGCCGATGAGAGGGGCCGCCTCCTCCGATCGGGCACAGACGTGGAGACGAATGGAGCCACGGGGCACTTTCATGAGACGGGCGTAGGCCTCGGCTTCGTCCGGATGGTAGAGGAGGACGGAGCGAGGGGTCACGACCGAATGCGAGCGAGGACGGTCTCTTCGAAGGAGAAATCTACCGGACGGCGATCCAACCCTTCCTTCACGTACCACTCGAATGTCTGTCTGAGCCCCGCCGCCAACGCATAGCGGGGACGGAACCCCAGCTCGGTCCGGATCTTCCAGGTCGTGTACACCGCATGGCAGTCGTAGACCAGGTTTTGGCCGAACACCGGCCCCGGGCGCTCGACGCCCTTGAGAAGACGCGGATCAAAGTGCACTAGCGTCACCGGGCGCTCGACGACCTCCCCGATCAGCTCGACGAACCCGACCTGGCTCACGACCTCCTCGCCGGTGACGTTGTACGCTTGGCCGAAGCTCTTCGGGTTCCCCAGCAACTGGACCATGGCATCGGCCAAGTCTTCCGCATGCCCGAATTGTCTGAGCCATCCTCCGTGGCCCGGCACCAACACCGGCCGGCCCCGGAGGATCCGGTCGAAGAAAAACGTCTCGTTGTTCCGAGTGTTGAGCGGGCCCAAAACGTGGGTGGGGCGAACGATGCTGACCGGCAGACCGCGCTCGCGGTGGAGCTGCATCAACGCGTCCTCTCCCGCGATCTTGTGGCGCGCGTACTCGCCCCAGTACTCTCCTCGAGGCGTGGCCTCGTCGTAGGGAATGGGGAGCGCGTGGTCGTGCACGCGGCCCGACGAGACAAAGACGATGTGCGGACGGCTGGGCGAGACGGCCTCGGCCAAGGTGGCGACATCCTCACCGGTGGTGGGTGCGTAGGTGACATCGCAGACGGCCTCAAAGCGCACCGCGGACAGCCGCTCGCGCAGCCCGGCGTGGTCCTTTCGGTCTCCCGTGATCACGTCGATACCGGGAGGCAGGCGATCGCGTCGCCGACCCCGGTTGAACACCGTCACGGCGTGGCCGGCCCGCGCGAGGGCCCACACCAGGTGCAGGCTGATGAACTCCGTGCCCCCCATCACCAGAACGCGCATGAGTCCTCCGGCACCTCAAACATTGCGGCGCCCATCATAGCATCTTCGGAGGGGGCCGCCGAGACCCCTTCGAGGCTAGCCGATGGCGATGGCCACACACGTGGTCGTCCGAGTTACCCCGTCGATGGCCCCGATGGTCTCCGTCACCGTCTGGCCGATGGCGTCCAGGGTCGGCCCCTCGAGCACGGCGATGAAGTCGTAGGGGCCGGTCACTGCGTCCAGAGCGTGCACCGTGCATCGGTCCGCATCGATCTTGCTCAGCGCCTTCTTCACGCTTTTGGTCTTTCCCGCGGTGGTCTCGATCAGCACGTAGGCTTTCATGGCTCGCTCCTTGGTGGGAAGTGACAAGCCGTTGGCAGATTCGCTCGAAGAGCGCCGCACTCAAAAGCTGCTCCCTTTCGTGGCGGTGAGGTAGTCGTACTTGGCGCGATCCAACTCCTGGAGAATCTCTCGCCGCACGGCCATGATCCTCGTGGCGGCGCGCCGCCGGGTGAAGGCGAGCCGTGCAAACCGGAGCATGTGGCGCAGTCGTGCCAGCCTGCCCAGGTAGTGGTAGGCCACGAGCCCGGTCACGGGAACGGAAGCGAGAAAGAGGAGTGCGGCCTTGATCTCGGTGAGGCGCCAAACGACCCAGGTCTCGACGGCCCAGAAGAACGGAAACAAGACGATCGAGGACAGGAAGCGCACCGTGGCGTAGTCGGTCTCCTTCTTGGTCAGCCTCCTGGCAAGCCACCGGGGGAAGAAATAGGGGAGGGCGTTGACCGCAAACCCGTACGCAAAGAGCGGGAATCCGACGAAGGCGAGCGCGGAGCGGCCGAGCCCTATGCCCGAGGAGGCAGGCTGAAGCCGCCCATGAACCGCTTGGTCCTTGATCCCGTATTCGGCCAGGAGCGCTTTGTACGCCTGGATTCGCTGCCAGATGCGTTCTACCCGATCCGGATCCCGCGCTTTGAAATAGTGCACCGCGGCCACGATGGCGCGGGAGAGCCGGAAGACATCGATCTGCTTGGGCGAGAACCCCCGGTCCTGCTGGAGCTCACGCGCCAGGTCGACCCGGTAGAGCGCTTCCACCTCGCGCACCACCTCCGTCAGCTCAATACGCTCCACGTGGATGACCTGGCTCTCCATTCCCCACTGGATGACGCTCGTCAACGCGTCCACGGCCTTCCGGGGGTCGTCCCGGTAATGGGCCAGGTACGGGGAAAGCGAAATCTGATCACCAAAGGCGACCAACACGCGGTTCTTGAAAGACTTCCGGGCATCGAAGTTGAGCCCGACGGGGATGAGGGCAAGCCCCAGTGCGCCCCAGCGCCGGGCCTCCGCTTCGAGCGCGATCCGTGCCGCCCCTGTCTTGATTCGCTGAACCCTGGGCTCGGCGTGGGTGGTGCCCTCGGGATAGATGGCGATCAGCTGGTCGTTCTCCAGCGCGTCAAAGCAGGCCTCGAAGGCGTCGATGTTCCGTTCCATCTTGTCCGGATCGTCCTGACGGCGGTAAATGGGGATGACGCCCAGGGCATCGAGCAAACGGGCCATGAGAGGGTTCCTGAACAGCGCGGCCGTGCCGACATAGTGGACCTTTCGGGACACCACCGCTCCCACCAGGAGGGAATCGATCAGGTTGTTCGGATGGTTGATGCAAAGCAGGACCGGGCCCTCACTGGGAACTCGCTCCAGGTAGCGCACTTCCACGGACTTGAAGAAGAACCAGATCCAGAAGCGTGCGATGAACCGGACGAAAACATAGAGCGTGTTCACGGCGACCTACCGCGCGAGGAACCCACGAGTCACGGGGCCAGTGTAGGGGGCGCGTCGGAAGGATGTCAAGGTGACTCGTGAGCATATGATGAAATGATGACGGCGGCGGCCACCCTTCGAGCTCCTCCCCTTCCAGGCCTCGATCGGGAAAGGCTCGGCGCCGAGTCCCTCGAGTCAGCGGCGCGCCCTTGGTCCGGGGTAGCCGTCCCAGAAGAGTGCGGGACCGTCGGCGTAGAAGCCCGCGGCGAGGAGTGCCTCTCCCGCTTCGGTCTCGCGAATCGGTTTGCCGACCCAGGTGTGGATCTCGATCCGCCTGATCAGGCGCTGCGTCGGGGGGCGTTTGAGGAGATCCTGAAGCGTCCCGATCAGGAGCGGGAGGTCTTCGGATCTGAAGCCGGCCAATGGGGTCAGGTCGCGGCCGTATCCCTCGGCCAGAAGAAGTGGGGTCCCTCCGCGGAGGAGGAGCGCGTTCGGGGGAATCCGGCTCACCGAGACTCTGGAACCGTCCCGATGCGGCAGCGACAGGGGTGAACCCCAGAGGTTGGCAGGGTCGCAAAGATTCAGGAGGATCACCGGCTCATTCCGCCTGCTGCCGGCGTCTAACTCTTCCAGTGCCTCCGCCGTGGCGTACTGCTCACCGGAGAGCCCTTCGACGAAGTAGCCCCGGCGGACTTCTTCCGCATACTCCAGTCGTGTGAGCGCCTGCCTGAGACGGCTCCACTCCACCCCCCGCGCGAGCTCCCGGCTCACGATCCCGTAGCGGCTGAGAAGGAGACGGGCCCATTCTTCATCTCTCGTCTCTGCCACGAGCGACTCCTCGACTGAGAGCGCGCTCCATCGACCAGGCAACGGAAGCGGCCTGGTGAGCCGCTCGTGCACGCGCCGCCGCGCCTGGCGCCAGGAGCGTGTCCGGGCGTTACCACGTGACACACGGGCATCGACAGGACGGGGCGCGGGCGCACGCCGGTGAGCGTTGGCCTGGCGAATGGTCTGGAAGGTGTCGGTCGTCACGAGCCCGAGCCACAGCAGCTCCCAGAGCGTGGCGAGGAGATCATGCGCTCCAAGGCCGGTGCCACGGCAGAGGTCCTGCGCGAAGGATGCCCCGCGAAGCTGGAGGTAACGGAGCACTGCTTTGCCGCGCTCATCGAGGGCTGGGTCGCGGGTATTCGGCGGGAGGAGCCAGGCCAGGTTCTCCCTGAGCGCCATCCCGAGGCGGCCTGGGTGACCCGGCTCAAATGGCACCCATGCGATCTGACCCGTGAGGCCGAGCTGGTCCAGCCAGGCCGGGTCGTACGTCTCGAGGCGAGCAGGGAAAAGCTCCTGCTCCCAGAACGCCACCGGGAAGTCTTCTCCCTGCAGCGGTTCGATAACCTTGATGAGGCTGTCGGAGCCGGCGAGTCGGTGCTCCGGGTGGCAGTGCTGCCAGCGGATGAGAAAGGCCTGGAACTCTTCGGCGCCAGCGAGCGAGGTGATTTGGCGCCGCGCTCTGAGCTGCCGACGCTGGATCTCCTCCAGGACCGATCGGTGCACGTACTGGGGCGTGGGCTGGTCGGGCATGAACGGCCCGCTCCGGATCGACCCTCTGGATTCCAGGCGCTGGAGCACGGGGAGAAGCGTGAGCTCGTCAAGGCCGTAGCGGGCTGTCAGCGTTGCCAGCGTCGTGGGGCCGCGGTGCCTGAGGAAGCGGAGCAAGATGCGCTCCAGGGACTCTTCCTCCAGGGTCTTGTAGAGCTCGGCGTCGTTGACATTGATCCAGCAAGCGCGCCCGTTCGGAAGCCTGACCTGAATCACCCGGCGCTCCCGGCTGACCACCTCCAGCCATGAGCGGAGATCCCCGGCCACTCGCCGGGCCAGCTCGCCATCATCGAGCTCGCCCAGCTCCTCGAGGAGCACCGCGAGCTCGTTGGGATCTCGTGCGCGCCGCCCCGGTGTGGTCGCTTGAAGCTCTGCCTCCAACGCTTCGACGATCGTGGGGATCAGCGGCCCGCCAGGCGTACCAGTCCACGCTTTCCGCATGACAACCGCATCGCTCCGCCGCCCCTCGGCATGGCCCGCGTCCAGGTAGGCCCAGTCCCAGGCAAGCAGCAGGGGATACGTGAACGGGGAAGGGATCACGTTCTCCGCACACTTGACAGGCAGATCGCCGGCGCGGAGGCGGTCGAGCACTTCCTGGAGCCGGGCGAGGTTAAGCGCGTCATGGCAGCACTCTCTAAGGGTTTCCGCGACAGGCGGAAAGTCCGGTTGACCTCCGATGGCTTCCATGAGGGCATCCGCCCTCAAGCGCTGAAGCCAGGCCGGTGTCCGGTTTCCTCGAACCATGCGCGGGATGAAGAGGGCACGGGCCGCCGCATGGCGGAAGCGCGTGGTGAAGAGGGGAGAACCAATGAGGGCTCGGACGAGGAGCGGTTCGAGCCGATCGGGATCCACCAGGAATGGGATCCGCTCAGGGGGAGGCGGGGTCTGGCCTGGAGCGAAGGTTAGGAGGATCCCGTCGTCGATGTGGCTGGCCTCGGCCACGAAGCCGAATCGTCGCCTGAACTGTTCCTTCAGCACCAGTGCCCAGGCTCCGTTCACTCGCATCCCGAAGACCGAGTGGAGCACGATTTGCCGGCCGCCGAGTTCGTCAGGGAAGGCTTCCACGACGAGTTGGCGATCATCGGGGACAGCCCCTAGGACCTCGCGACCTTTCGTGAGCCAGCCCTTGAGCGCGCTGGCCGCTCGAGCCTCCAGCCCGCAGTGCTCACCCGCCCACGCCTCGAAGCGGGGGTCATTCAGTCGCCCGGTAGCCTCTCTGCGGAGGCGGCCGACAAGCAAGCCAAGCTCCCAGCTCCGGGACGGGTGCTCGCCCCGCCAGAACGGGACCGTTGGAAACGTCCCACCTGCGTCTTCGACGAGCACCCGGTCGGCCTGCACTTTTCGCAGGCGCCAGGCTCGCGAACCCAGGAGGAAGACATCTCCCGGCAGGCTTTCGGTGACAAACTCCTCATCGAGGGTCCCGACCTTGACGTCAGAGCCCTGGACGACCACGTCGTACAGCCCGGCGTCCGGGATGGTGCCTCCGGAGGTGAGAGCCAGGAGGCGACTGCCGCGACGGGGGTAGAGACGATCGTTCACCCGATCCCACGCCAGGCGCGGGGCCATCCCTTTGACCTCGGCGGGAAGGGGTTCGGCCAAGCCACGGACGACTGCCAGAAAGTCGGCAAGCTGGAGGTCGCGGTAGCAGGCGGACCGGCGGGCAAGCCGGTAGAGCTCCGTCACCGACCAGGGCTCGGCCGCCACGGCGGCGACCACCTGCTGGGCGAGCACGTCGAGCGGCTGCTCGGGAACCTGAAGCTGATCGAGCTCTCCCTCCCGGATGGCGCGGACCACTGCGGCCGCCTCCACCAGCTCCTCGCCTTTGGTGACCACGATTCTGCCCTTGGAGATTCGGGTCAGGAGGTGGCCGGAGCGGCCGATCCGTTGAAGCGCGGCGGTGATGTTGCGGGGCGACTGGACCTGGATCACCAGATCGATGGATCCGATGTCAATACCGAGCTCTAGCGACGAGGTCGCCACCAGAGCCCGGAGCTCCCCTCGCTTGAGCCTCTCTTCCGCCTCCAGCCGCGCTCGGCGCGAGAGGCTCCCGTGATGGGCCGCCACGTGCCGCTCGGGAAGTCGGTCGTCGAGAGCACGCGCCATCCGCTCGGCCAGCCGCCGGCTTGGAGTGAAGATCAGAGTCGTGCGGTGCTGGAGAATCCACTCGGTCAGCTCCTGGTAGAGGCTCTCCCAGACCGTATCGCTCTGAGCCGTGAGGAAATCCGCGACCGGTGCAACCACCTGGAGATCCCACTGCCGCTCGAAGCCTGCGTCCACGATCCGGCATGGTCTGGCGACGAACTCCTCGCCGCGCCAGCGATTGCCGGCCAGGAACCTGGCGGCGGCATCGACCGGGCGCACGGTGGCCGAGCACCCGATCCGCTGGATCGGACCGGACGCCAAGTGCTGGAGGCGCTCGAGGGAGAGAGAGAGATGGACTCCGCGCTTGGAGCCGGCCAACGCATGAATCTCGTCCACAATCACGAACCGCACGGTCCTGAGCGCCGGGCGGAACCGCTCGGTGGTGAGCAGGATGTAAAGCGACTCGGGGGTGGTGATGAGAATGTGAGGAGGGCGCCGAGTCATGGACTGACGCGCCTGCGCCAGGGTGTCGCCGGTCCGGACCGCGACCCTGAGCGTGGGGAGCTCCAGGCCGCGCAGCTTGGCACGCTCGTCAATGCCTGCGAGCGGCAGGCGAAGATTCTTTTCGATGTCGTTGTTCAGCGCCTTGAGCGGGGAGATGTAGACCAGGTACACCTGATCCGCGAGGTTCCCTTCGAGGCCGAGGCGATAGAGGTGGTCCAGCGCCCAGAGGAAAGCCGCGAGCGTTTTGCCGGAGCCGGTGGGAGCCACGATGAGGGTGTGGTGGCCCCCGGCGATCGAGGCCCACCCCTCGCGTTGGGGGCGTGTCGGTTGGCCGAAGGTTTCGGCAAACCACTCCGCGACGACGGGAAGGAAGCCAGACGGCCCGCTCATGGAGAGAGCGTAGCGCCCAGATTAGAGTTGGGCAAGCTCCTCCGCAGCCATGCGAACCGCGTCAGGGGTATCGGCCGGGGATTTGATCAGACGGTAGGCCCAACGTCCGTGAGACCCTTCGGCATTGACCGCGGCGACCCACCGGTGCGCTCCCGCCTCCTTAGCGCGCGCCAGGGGGTCGTACCCTTTGGTCTCAAGAATCAGGGTTCCGATTTCTTCGCTGCGTTTCTGAAGTCGGACAAGGAAGTCCGGGAGATACTCCTTCGCTTCTCCGTTATGAGAGTAAGGGATGGCAAAGCCCAGGTTGAAGTTCTTCACGAACGCGACGACATACTCGTCGCTGTCCAGGTAGAAGGCCGTGGTCTGTTCCCACCTGTCGGTGACATACCTCATGGTCAGGGAGCGTGCCAGCTCAAACTCCAGCTCCTGGATGCGTTTCGTCTCCCTCCAGGCCTGAAGAGACACGCAGCCTCGTTGAACTGACTCATTTCACGGACATCTCACTGGAAGAGTGTTTCCAGAGTGTGACGTGCCTCGTTCAGGATTCGCGGAGAAACCCAGAGCGAGGACTTGGCTAAACGTTCTAGGATGGAGAAGCCTTCTTCGCGTTGGAGATGCCCGCTGGCTGCCGCCCACAAGATCACACCCAAGGAGCCATGCACTTCGAGCCTGAGGAGTGATGCCACAACCCGCGCGCCGGCATCATCTGTTAGGAGCCAGTCGGCGGGTAGCGATCGTGCAAGCGCAATCGCCTGAGCT
>JBHIAB010000015.1:0-29487 GCA_046758385.1 Methylomirabilia bacterium
TTTCGCTACAGCTCGAACGGCTCCGCGCGGTCGTCGTCGCGAACCGGCCGCTCGCGCGGAAATCCGTCATCCGGCCCTCCGATGTCCGAATCTTGAGGCGAGCAGGCTCGCGGGTTCCTCACGACGCGCTCACCGATCTCGGTCAGGCCGTGGGGAAAGAGGTCGTCCGGGAGGTTCGCGCCGGCGACGTGCTCGCGGCCCGGGCGGTCAAGGTCCCCATCGTGGTGCGCCGAAGGAGCCCCGTCCTGCTCTATCTCGACGGCCCGGGATTCCGGATCACAGCGCGAGGCATCGCTATGGAAGACGGCGGGATCGGGCAGATGATCCGGGTCATCAACCAGTCGTCCCAGAAGGTGCTCTACGGGAGGATCGAGGGCAATGGGAGCGTGCGGATTCCCTTCTAAGTTCTCGGAGGGGGGCTTCGCCCCCCCGCCGAACCTCGGGCGCATGCGACAGGCCATGCTCTCACTCGCGCTCCTCACCGTCGTGGGCCTGCCGATGCCGGATGGGGCGCTGGCGCAGTCTCTCTGGGTGGACCAAGTGAGCCTGCTGGCCGACCACCGGGCGCGCGCCGTGGGGGACGTGGTGACAGTCGTGGTCGACGAACGCTCCACCGCTGACCGCCAGGGAGAGACCACGCTAAAGAAGGATTCGACCTTCGGCACCGGTACCACCCGGCCGGTCATCGGGGGTCATGCAAAGCTCAGCGAGCTCCTCCCCTTTTTCTTAAACTCACAGCTGAACTCCGACTTCACAGGCAAGGGGACGAAAACCCGGTCGGACCGCCTCACCTTTGAGATCACGGTCCGGGTCATGAAGGTGCTGGGGAACGGCAACCTCCTTATCGAGGGCCGCCGTTCCGTAGCGGTTGGGCAGGAGACCCAGCATCTGGTGCTGACGGGCATCGTGCGGCCGCAGGACGTGGCCCCTGACAACACTGTCCGCTCGGCCCTCGTCGCGGACGCCGAGGTCCGCCTCGACGGGAGCGGAGTCATCACAGACAAGGAGAAACCGGGACTCGTCGGTCGGATCTTCGACTTTTTCGGACTCTACTGATGCCCTCCCACCAGCGCACCGTCCTCCTCTTCGCTCTGGGCCTCACGACGCTTCTAGCCTCCATCCTCTCGACCGCCCGACCCGGAACGACCGAGCCGATCCTCGCCCGGATCAAGGACGTAGCCCGGATCGTCGGGGTCCGGGACAACGAGCTCTTCGGTTACGGCCTCGTGCTCGGCCTCAACGGCACCGGGGACCGCCGCCAGAGCGCCTTCTTCACCGTGCAGTCCGTCCAGAACTTGCTCCTGCGCCAGGGCATCAATCTTCCCCCTACCCTCCGAGGGCGGATCGACACGAAGAACGTCGCAGCCGTGATGGTGACCGCCAAGCTCCCGCCCTTCGCCAAGCCCGGCACCACGCTCGACGTGACCGTCTCCTCCATGGGCGACGCCAAGAGCCTCGGTGGCGGCATACTTTTCCTGACCCCGCTCCAGGCCGCCGATGGCAAGGTATACGCCGTCGCCCAAGGCCCAGTCTCCATCGGCGGTGGCTTCGCGGTTTCGGCCCAGGCCACCGGCGAAACGGTCCAGAAGAACCATCCGACGGTGGGACGGGTCGTCAACGGCGCCACGGTGGAACGAGAAGTGGCGATGGCCTTCGACTCCCGGCGGATCTCCCTCACGCTTCTCGATCCCGATTTCACCACCGCGGCCCGGCTGGCGGAGGCCATCAACGGAGACCTCGCGGACCACGTGGCCCAGGCGCAAGACGCTGCGACCGTGGTGATCGCGGTTCCCGAAGCGTCTCGCGACCGGCTCGTCCAGTTCGTCGCCCAGATCGAGCAGGTCGTGGTCCCCATGGACAGCCGGGCCAAGGTCGTCGTCAACGAGCGAACCGGCACCGTCATCATGGGGAGCAACGTCCGGATTTCCACGGTGGCGGTTTCCCACGGCAACCTCTCGATCCAGATCAAGTCCGAATTCCAAGTGTCCCAGCCCCAGCCGTTCGCCCCGCAAGGAGCCCAGACTACCGTGGTCCCCAAGACTGAGACAACCGTCACGGAAGAGCAGGCACCGATCGCCGTCATCGGGCCCGGGGCATCGATCGGGGACGTCGTTCAGGGGCTCAACGCCATCGGGGTCACCCCGCGCGACCTGATGGCCGTCCTCCAGGCCATCAAGCGTGCCGGGGCGCTGCACGCCGAACTGGAGATCATGTAGCCATGGATCCCACCTTCCCCATCCTTCCACCGATGGGGCCGCCGATGGCACCCGCCCCGGAGCCGCCCAAATCGCTCCAGGACGCCACCCAGCAGTTCGAGGCAATCCTCCTCGGGTATCTGATTCGGGGACTCCGCCAGACCATCCCGGGGGCAGAGGGGGCGCCCTTCACCCGGCGCTTCTATGACGACCTCATGGACCACTACATGGCTACCCACCTAGCCAAGTCGGGTGGGATCGGCCTGGCCAAACTCATCGAGCGCTCGGTACCGGGCACCCCAGCCGACCCTGCCCCGGCCGATGCCAGGCCTCCGACAGCCCTCCAGAGGGAGCCGTGATTCTCACCCCGTCCCTCCGAATCCTGGGCCTCGCGGCCGATCTCTCCTCATACCCGCTGCCGATGCAGTGGAACGGGGGGGAGCATAAAGCGTGGAAATCCGTGAAATCTCAAGGGTTCTTCAGCAGCAAACAGATCCGACCCTGGGGGGCGTGCGCCCTGCCGAGGCCCAACGCGATCAAGGCGACCGAACCGCTCAGGGGTCAACCGATGCCGTCCAGGTCTCCGAGAAGGGCCGGATCCTCGCTGAACTCCACCAGGCCGCCAAGGGTGTCCCGGAGGTTCGGCAGGACCGCGTCCAGGCGGTCCGCCAGGCCGTTCAGAGCGGGGAGCTCGAACCCGACCCTCGGAAGACCGCGGAGAGCCTCCTCCAGCAAGGGGTGCTGGACGACCTTCTGGGCCCGTAAGGGGCTCGCCGGGAGTTCTCACTCGTGATGGTCCGAGTGGGAGATTTCCTGGCACTTCTGGCGCAGGAGGCAGCCACCTACCGGCGCCTGCTCGACACCCTCAGAGACGAGGAGGCCGCTCTTCTAGCCGGCCGGTCGGCTGACGTGGCGGCCTGCACCAGCCGGAAGGAGACGCTGCTCCTCGAGCTCCGGGTTCTGTCCGAGTCCCGGGGTGTCCTCCTGAGCCGCCTGGCGGAGCTCTACGACGTCCCCACCAGCGCTCTGACGCTTTCTCGCCTCACCGATCTCGTGGACCAGCCCGAAGCAGACCAGCTCCGGGAGGTCCGCACCACTCTCACCGAAACCCTCTCTCAAATGGCCCAGGCCAGCTACCGGGTCGGGCTTCTCCTCGAACGGTCGCTCTTTCGAATCAGAGAGACCCTTCGGCTCGTCAGAGAATCCCTGGGTTTTGCGCCCCAGTACGATCCGGCGGGTCGGCTGCTGACCTCCGCCTCGCCGATCCTGGACCAGGAGGCGTAAGCTCATGCCCGGTCCGATAAGCCTCCTGTCGCTCGCCACGCAGAGCCTGCTCGCGGCCCAACTCGCTCAGCAAACCGCCGCGGCAAACGCCGCCAATGCCGCCACGCCCGGCTTCTCACGGCGACGGGTCGACTTCACCGAGGGAGTGCCGGAGCGCACGGCCAGCGGCTTCGTGGGGACGGGAGTGCTGGTAAAGCAGATCCGCCGTATCCGCGATAGCTTCCTCGACAGCCAGGTCCGGGCCGACTCGAGCGCCCTGGCAGAGGCCGGAACCCGTGCCACGGTGCTCAATCGGATCGGGTCCATCTTCGGCGTGCTGGAAGACAACCCGGTCGGGCAGGCCCTGGACGAGTTCTTCACTGCGCTCGGCGACCTGGCGAGCCGACCCGAGGATCCCGCGTTCCGCACGACGGTCCTCATCCGGGGGCAGACCCTGGCCACCACCTTCAAGGAGGAGGTGGAATCACTCCTCCAGATCAAACGGGAGACGTTCTTTTCGCTGGGTGATCAGGTGAACGAGGTGAACTCTGTCACGGCTCAGATCGCCCGCCTGAACAGTCAGCTCACTGGGGGCTCGAACCCCACCCGTGACGATGAGCGGGACCGCCTGATCGACCGTCTCGCAGAGCTGGTCGGGGTCCGCGTCTCCGTGGACTCGAACGGAGTGGCCCAGGTGGTGTTGGCCGGAAGCGGCATGCTCCTCGTCGACGGGGTCCGCGCCGCGACCCTGACACTGTCGGGGAACCCGGAGAGCGGGAGCGCCACCCTGGATCTCGACGGCAACACCATCCAGAGCCTGAGCGGGGAGGTCGGGGCGCTCCTCTCGCTCAGAAACTCCTCCACGAACGGGATCCCCTTGGTGGTCGGTGAGGTCAATACCCTCGCCGCCGGCGTGATCCACGCGGTGAACCGGGTCCACGCGAGCGGAGTCGGGCTGGTCGGTCTTTCGAGCGCCACCAGCGGACACCAGGTGAGCGCCCCGACCACCCCACTCGGAAGCGCCGGGCTCCCCGTCACACCCGTCACGGGGAGCTTCACGATCGCCGTGTTCGACAGCGCGGGCGCCATGGCCTCCTCGGGGAGCATCGCGGTGGACCCCGCCACCACCACACTCAACAGCCTCGCGACCGACATCACCGCGGTCGCCGGGCTCTCAGCGTCGGTCTCCGGCAACACGCTCACCATCACGCCGACGAACCCGACCGACACGGTGGTCTTCGGCACGGACACGAGCGACACGCTGGTCGCCCTCGGCCTCAACCGCTTCTTTGCAGGAACCGATGCGCGGACGATGGCGGTGGACTCCACGCTGCTGGGCAATCCGAGCCTGGTCGCCGCCGCTCAGCTGGACCTGGCAGGAGGCATCTTCAGCCCCGGGGATCCCTCGAACGCCCAGGCCCTGGCCGGCCTGCAGAGCTCCCGCTTCCTCGCCGGAAATACCCAGACTCCCGCCGAGTCCCTTGCGGCGCTCGCCGGGACGATTGGCGCCTTGGACCGGGCCGCCCAGGTTGACACCGCAGCCCGGGAGGTGATCCTCACGGCGTCCACAGCGCAGCGGGAGTCGGTGTCGGGTGTCAGCCTCGACGAGGAGCTGGCCGACATGGTGCGCTTCCAGCAGGCCTTTGAGGCCTCGGCCAGGTTCCTTGCCACCCTAAACGAAATGTCCCGGACCCTGTTTGATCTCCTGTAGCGGGGGACGACCACAATGCCGATTCGGATCACCACCAACATGCTGGCGAGCCAAAGCCTCCTGGCGCTCCGGCACTCGCTCAACCGGCTTAGCAAGACCCAGGCCCAGCTTGCCACCGGACGACGCCTGACCCGCCTGGCCGACGACCCTGAAGCGGCAGCCTCCGGGGCCCGGCTCCAGTCGCGGCTGGCCGCCATCGAGCAGTACAAGCGCCAGGCCAACGCGGCCACGGCCCTCCTTGGCACGTATGATACCCTCCTGGCTCAGCTCAACGAGATCGGTGCCAGTGCTCAGGAGCTGACCCTCCGCGGGTCCAATAGCATCGGGCCATCCGCATCGGGACTCGCCTCGGAGGCCAATCTCCTCCTCGAGGAACTGGTGGAACTCGCCAACAGGCAGGTGGACGGCCGGTACCTGCTGGGCGGGCGCGAAACTCTCACGGCGCCGTTCTCGGTGACCCGAAACGCGAACGGCGACATCATCACGGTCACCGTGAATCCCCGGGGGATCAACGGAACGATCACGGCGCAGGTTTCCTCGAGCGCCACCGTTCAAACCAACCTCCCCGGCGAGGGGGTCCTCGGTCCACAGATAGGTCCCGACTTCCTGCCGCAGCTCCTGATCGACCTCAGGGACAACTTGGCGCTCGGCAACAGCAACGCGGTCAGCGCGCTCATCAATTCGTTCAAAACCGCCCAGGACCGACTGCAGCCGCTCGTCGCGGCCGTGGGAAGCCGGCTGAGCCTCATCAAAAACGTGCAAGAGCTGAACCGGGACGAGGCCCTGCTGCTCCAGGGGACGCTGTCCGAACTCTTGGACGCCGACTTGGCACGGGTGACCATTGAGCTCCAGCGCCAGGAGGTCGTCCACGAGGCCGCCCTGGCCGCCACGGCCCGCACCATCGGCCTGTCGCTGGTGGACTTCCTCCGATGAGCCGCCAGAGAACCCTCCGATCCCCCAAGCTGGGGCCGGTCAGCTTCCGGACGGACGATGTCATTCACTTCCCGGAAGGCATTCCTGGTTTCGAAACGCTCAACAAGTTCCTCCTGGTGACGCGGACCGAGTGCGAGCCCTTTATCTTCCTGACCTCGCTCGAGCGACCAGAGATCGCGCTTCCCCTGCTGCCGCCCACCCTGGTTCAGCCGGGATGGGCTCCTCCGTTTGCGCCGTCAGGCCCGGGTGATCTCGCCTGGTACGCTGTGGTGATCATCGCGCCCAATGCCACCGCGATCATGCCCAACCTTCGGGCCCCCATCCTCATCGACCTCCGTGACCGCATCGGGCGTCAGGTCCTGCTCGATGACGACAATGCGCCTCTCGGGGTGCCGTTCCATGCCGCGGGGCTCGGGTGAGCCATGCTGGTGCTCTCGCGCAAACCCGGGGAGCGGATCCGGATCGGCCGCGACATCGAGGTCGTCATCGTCGAGATCAGAGGGCTGCAGGTCCGCATCGGCGTGCAGGCCCCCACGGCGGTCACGGTGTACCGCGAGGAGCTCTACCGGAAAATACAGGAGGCGAACCGTCAGGCCGCAGCCGCTGAGCTGATTCCCGAGAACCTGAGCGACCTCCTTCGGACTCTCCAAGATCCATGCGAATCCTCCTCGGCCCCCCCGACGTGAGACATCCATGAGTCCTCTCTCTCCGCCTCCCCCGCCTGAAAGGACCCGGAAACCCGCAACACCGTCTTTTGAACCATGGAAGTCGTGGGACCAGGGGTGTCTTTCAGGTCTACGGCCCGAGACCGTTGTGGCTCCAGACCCCGAGGATGACCCTAGCCATTAGTCGTCGTCTCGAGAAAGTGCAAACCCATTTGCTCGACAGCGCGGAGATCACCCGTCGGGTAGCTGAGAGCTGTACGGACTCGATTCTCGCGGCGGCCAGCCTGATTGCCGATGCCTTCGCGTCCGGCGGCAAGGTGCTGCTGTGCGGCAACGGCGGGAGCGCCGCGGATTGTCAACACATGGCGGCGGAGCTTCTCAGTAGGTTGACGAGTCACTTCGACCGGCCCGGCCTGCCCGCCATCGCTCTCACCACCGATACGTCGTTCTTGACCGCTTTCGCCAACGACATCGGCTATGAGGGCGTGTTCGCCCGGCAGGTACAGGCACTTGGCAAGCCCGGCGATGTTTTGATCGGCATTAGCACCAGCGGTAACTCCCCAAACGTGATTCGCGCCGTCAGAGCAGCAGCGGCACGTCACATGCATACCATCGTCCTTACCGGCAGCGACGGTCCTCTGCTAGAAACAGCGACCGTTGGGATTTCAGTTCCGAGCGCCGCTACACCACACATTCAAGAGTCCCATGTCGCGATCGAGCACATTCTCTGCGACCTGGTCGAACACGAGCTGTTTGTTGACAAAGACAACCCAGCGACCCGCATCGCATGATCATCAGCAGAACTCCGTTCCGCATCTCGTTCTTCGGTGGCGGGACCGACTACCCGGCCTGGTATTCCACACACGGCGGCGCCGTGCTGGCTACAACAATCAACAAATACTGCTATCTCACAGCGCGCTACCTCCCCCCCTTCTTCGAGCACAGGATCCGCATAGTCTGGTCCACCATCGAGCATTGCCAGACCGTCGACGACGTCACGCATCCGGCTGTCCGCGAGGCTATGCGCTATCTTGGCATAGATCGTGGTCTCGAGATCCACCACGATGGCGATCTGCCGGCCCGAAGTGGACTAGGTTCCAGCTCTGCGTTCATGGTCGGCCTTCTGCATGCTCTGCACGCTCTAAAAGGGCACATCCCAAGCCGACACCAACTGGCTATGGAGAGCATATGCCTCGAGCAGGAACACCTCAAGGAAGCCGTCGGCTCTCAGGATCAGATCCTGGCTGCCTATGGCGGGTTTAACCATATCACCTTCGCTTCGAGTGGCGAGTTCTCTGTGAAACCGATGACCTTGCCCTCACACCGTATCCGCGAGCTCAATTCTCACTTGATGCTGTTTTTCACCGGCATCCATCGAACCGCTTCAGACGTGGCGCAGACTTACGTTCAAGACATCACGACCAGAGAAAAGCAGCTGCACGCGATCCGCGACATGGTGACCGAGGGCATTTCCATCCTGAACAGCAAAAAGGATATCGTCCGCTTCGGCAAACTGTTGCACGAAGCGTGGCAAACCAAGCGAAGCTTGAGTGCCCAGATCTCACACCCGTACATCGAACATCTCTACGACCTCGCGAGGTCGGCGGGAGCCATTGGAGGCAAGCTGATCGGGGCCGGTGGCGGCGGCTTCCTTTTGCTGTTCGTCCGCCCCCCCGACCAGGACACCGTTCGAGAGAAACTCAACAAGCTGATCTGCGTCCCCTTCACGTTTGAATTCTCAGGGAGTCAGATCATCGTGTTCGATCCTGAGGAGGACTACTCCGACGCGGAGCGGGCTCGCGCCCTCCAGCCGATTCGGGATTTCCAAGAACTCTCGCCGGGTCTGGTATAGGGGAGCAATGTGCACAAGCTCGCGAAGATTTATATCGCGGGGACCGAAACCCTCGCGGGGGCGGCCATACTCCGCGCACTGGAACGTCAGGGATATCGGAACATTGTCGGGATGCCAGGAGAAGAGCCAGAACTGACCGATTCGGCCGAGGTAGATGCCTTTTTTGCGAGAACTGCTCCCGAGTACGTCTTCCTGCCCGGAGGGAGATCAGGAGGCATTGGGGCGAACCAGAAGTACCCGGCCGACCTCATCCGTCACAACCTACTCGTAGAATGCCACGTGATTCACAGCGCCCACCGCCATGGCGTCAAGAAGTTGCTCCATTTGGCTAGCTCGTGCAGCTATCCCAAACACTGCCCGCAGCCGATGCACGTCGAGTCGCTCATGACTGGCCCACTCGAGCGCACCAACGAACCGTATGCCGTAGCCAAGCTTGCCGGTATCAAGTTGTGCCAGGCCTACCACCAACAGTACGGGGCGAACTTCACCAGCGGAATACCGGCTGACGCCTTTGGGCCCGGCGACGACTTCAGCGCCGAGGACTCCCACGTCATTCCGGCACTCATTCGCAAGACGCACGAGGCCAAAACCCATCGCGCAACCTCAGTCGATCTCTGGGGGACCGGCGCCCCACGACGGCAGTTCATCTTTGTGGACGACCTGGCGGACGCCTGTATCCACGTCATGCGCAATTACGACGACCCGGAGCCAATCAACCTGGGCGGCGAACCGGATATATCCATCAAGCAACTGGCGCAGTTGATCAAAGAAGTCGTCGGCTACCCGGGCGAATTGCGTTTCGACACCAGCAAACCAGACGGCATGCCCGTGAAGGTGCTTGATTCGAGCAAACTGGCCGAGCTAGGGTGGCGACCCAAGATGCCCTTCCGGGCGGCACTCGTGGCAACCTTCGAGTGGTACCTCAAGCACGAGCCAGCGGGCAGAACGTAGCGACAAGCGCTGTCATTTATGAAAACGTCTACCAAGCCCATCCGCGTTGACGTGCCCCTGCTCGAGAAAAAAACCCGCCAGGTACGGGCAACCTGTATCCAAATGGCCCACGATGCACGGGTCGGACACGTCGGGTCAGCCCTGAGCTGTGTCGATGCGCTTGTAGTCCTCTATTGGTACTGGCTCAAGATCTCTCCCGAGCACCCCACAAGTCCCCATCGCGACCGTTTCATCATGAGCAAAGGCCACGGCTGTGCCTCACTCTACGCCGTGCTAGCCGACCGCGGTTTCATTCCGACAGATTGGCTGTTTCGCTACGCCACCAACGACTCACCCTTGCCCGACCATCCGTGCAAGTGGGCATTGCCGATCCTTGAATGTTCCTCCGGAAGCCTAGGCCATGGGCTTGGGATTGCCACCGGGATGCTTTACGGACTCAGGCTCGACTGTGTGGACACGCGCGCTGTCGTTCTCATGAGCGATGGTGAATGCAACGAAGGCAGCGTCTGGGAGTCGGCGATGTTCGCCGCGGCGCACCGGTTCGAAAACCTGCTCGCCCTCGTCGACTACAACGGCATCCAGGCAGTGGGCCGCAGTGACGAGCTCATGGGGCACACATCCCTCGAAGAAAAATTCCGCGCGTTCGGCTGGGCCGCGCGCACCGTGGACGGCAACAAGCTCCCCTCCATCATCGACGCGCTCGACAGCTTCCCTCTCCAGCAGGGCCGTCCCTCGGCAATCATCCTTAACACCCGGAAAGGGGCCGGCGTGAGCTTCATGGAAGACGAAGTGGTGTGGCACTACCGGGCCCCTGACGGCGAAGACCTGCGGCAAGCGATCGAAGAGCTCGGAGAAATGCCCATTCATATCGAGCCGCAACAATGAGGGCCGCTTTCGTCGAAACCCTTACCCAAGTCGCTGCGGAGAATCCTCGCGTAATCCTGCTCACAGCGGATTTGGGCTTTCAGATCTTTGACGAGTTCCAAGCACGCTTCGGCCGGCGTTACGTGAATGTCGGGGTTGCGGAAGCCCAGTTGGTGTGTGCCGCAGCGGGACTGGCGCTCGAAGGCTGGCGTCCAGTCACCTACAGCATCGCATCTTTTCACGTGAGTCGGCCCTACGAGCAACTTCGGATCAGCGTGAGTTACCCGCAGCTCCCGGTCGTCGTCGTGGGTGTCGGCGGCGGGTATGGCTACGCGCACAACGGAGTGACGCATCACGCCGTCAATGACTTCGCGTTGATGTGCAGCATGCCCGGCATGGCCGTGGTCGCGCCCGGCGATGCCAACGAGGTAGCCCAGCTTTTACCACAAACCCTGCAACTGCCCGGCCCTTGCTACGTCAGGATCGGCCGCGGCAACGAACCCTCGGTGCCCGCACCCACTCCCGCCATCTTAGGACACGCTCGCCTCCTCACGGATGGCGAGCGCGTCGCTGTCCTCAGCACCGGTGACATGGCCTCCGTCGTCCTGGAAGCTCTGGCGCACCTCCAATCCGAGCGCATCTTTCCGCTTGCTTACCAGATGCACACCATCCGGCCTCTCGACACCGCCACTTTGGACGAGCTGGCAGCCAAGGTACATACGATCCTCACCATCGAGGAGCACTCGCCCGATGGCGGCTTGACGGCCGCTGTCAGCGCCTGGCTCCTCACCCGCGCGCGCACCCTCCGGTTGATGCGCCTCGGTCCACCCGGTGACTTCGCGCTTGGCAATCTCCACCCACATGACTTGCGGCACCGTTTGAACTACGACGCCGAATCCATCGCGGAAGCGTGCCGCTCCGCCTGGAAAGCACCCTCCTAAGGGGACGCTCATGCGAGATACCGCACACGCCGATTTCAACTTTCTCACTTTCGGAGACGAGACCGAGAAACATCGCCGGAGGGAATTCCTCGATCTCCTCAGGAACTGCCCAATTCCCGGCGACGAAATGCTGATGAATATGGGCCTCTTCTTGACGCCCCAAACACTCTCTCGCATTCTGTTCATGGACTTCCTCTACAGGCACATTCTGGACGTGCAAGGCATCGTCGTTGAATTCGGCTGCCGCTGGGGTCAAAACATCTCCCTATTTTCTGCTCTCCGTGGGATCTACGAGCCCTTCAACCGGTTGCGCAAAGTGGTCGGCTTCGATACCTTCGCCGGTTTCCCCCGCACGTCAGACAAAGACGGCACGGGGCGCATGATGACGAACGGGAGCTATTCGGTGACACCCAACTACGAACAGTATCTCAACGACATCATGGCTTGTCAGGAACACGAAAGCCCCCTGACCCATTTGAAGAAGTACGAGCTCGTAAAAGGCGACGGCGCCATCTCTATCCACGAGTATCTGAGCCGCAACCCCGAAACGATCATTGCGCTGGCCTACTTCGACTTCGACCTCTACGCACCCACGAAAGAATGCCTACTCGCCATCAAGGATCGTCTAACACGTCACAGCGTCATCGCCTTCGATGAACTCAATGACCACGAGTGTCCCGGGGAAACACTGGCACTTAAAGAGGTGTTCGGGCTGAATCGCTATCCCATAAGACGTTTCCCTTCCAGCGCCCGCACATCCTACCTCGTGCTCGACGATCGTTAGCTCATAGATGGGACAGCTCAAGATGCTCTCCCCACGGCGCCGCCTGGCCCAGCGAAGACGAGAAAAAGACAGGATGAAGGTGTTCGTTCACGGCTTGAACTCTTGCGGGATGCGAAACACAAGGATGCAGGCGTACCGCGACTACTTGGAGGCGAACGGGCATGAGCTCGTCGACTATCCGGTCGAGGCGGACATCCTGCTCCTGTGGACGTGCGCCTTCCGCTCCGACATGAAAGCCAATAGCCTCGCCGAGATCAAGCGGTTCGAACGCGAATACAAGGCGGAAGTCATCGTGGCAGGGTGCCTGCCCGACATTGACATCGAGGCCCTACGGGGGCGCTTTCGCGGGCGCGTCGTCAACTGGCGAGACGACGAGAAGAAGATGAAGCAGGTCTTCGGCACTCCGAAGGTACGACTGGCCGACATACCGCTCGTCCTCCACAAGGACCAACTGTACGACGACGAGGCGACGTTCCGACGTGAACACCCCGAGGCAGACGTACCCTATATAGGTCGCTACATCCAACTTTATATCTCGGATGGCTGTCCCTTCAAGTGCACGTATTGCTCGGAACGACTCGCCTTCCCTCCCTACCATAGTCACCCCGAGGAACAGCTCATTCATACATGTCGTGCAGCAGTCGAACAGACCGGGAAGAACGCGGTTGTCCTGCTGGGTGACAGCATCGGGGACTACGGCCGCGACATCGGAACCTCCCTCCCGAACCTCATCCGACGGCTGCAGCAGGCCATTCCGGACATCCGAATCGCCATGCAAGGGGTCAACCCCTGTCATTTCCTCAAGTTCTACGACGACATGGTGGAGTTCCTGCGCAGTGGTCTGATCGTCCACCTGCAGATTCCGTTCCAGTCCGCCTCCGATCGCATTCTGAAGCTCATGAACCGCCCTTACGATCGCGCCGCTCTCGACAAAGTCTTCGGCACGATCAACGAGCTCGGCTTCAGGGAGTTTGACACCCACATCATCGTCGGCTTCCCCGGCGAGACCGAGGACGATTTCCAGCGCTCCTTGGAGTTCGCCCTCGACCACCATCCTAAGTACGTGCTGCTGAACGGCTTCATGGAGGCGCCGGAAATGCCTGCCGCAAGGCTTCCCGCAAAGGTGGACCTCGAGACAACACTGCGCCGCTTGTTGCGAGCGGAAGCGCGCCTCAAAGCGGCCGGGATTCTTTGCAATTGCGATTACGGCGAGTTCAGTCGGGAGCGTTTCCGCCGGATGAATCAGACCGCAGACACCGCCTAAGGCTGCGTGAGGAGAGCCCATCGTGAGCCATTCATTGGAAGACGACCTGGTCAAGGATCAGCGCCAGTATGATGGCCGGGCCAAGTACAAGGCCGATGACGAGATCGAAGTCTTGCTGGAGGCCCACTTCAAGCGATTTGGCATCTCCAAGCAAGAACTGTGCCGGAACTTTCAGATCTACGCGCGTCGTCTCTTCCTGAAGAGGTTCCTGGCCCATTATGAGTTCTTCCGTATGACGATCGATCTGCCTGGAGACATCGTCGAACTGGGCGTCTATCGTGGCGCCTCCCTGATGGCGTGGGCCAATTTCCTCGAAGTGCGCAACATGGGTGACCGCGCCAAACAGGTGATCGGATTCGACAATTGGAAGGGCTTCACGCGATTCCACGAAAAGGACGGCAGGCCAGAGCCGCGTGTGAACAAAGTCCTGGGTGGCTACGACGTGCGGGTCTTCAAGGAAATACTGCAGGACGCCATCGGCATCTACGACAAAGACCGATTCATCCCCCACAAACCCAGAGTCCTCCTAGTCGACGGTGACATCGAGGAGTCGGTTCCCCGTTTTGTGGAGGAGAACCCAGGCCTGCGCATCTGTCTGCTCCACGTCGACTGCGACCTGTATCAGCCCACGAAGACGGCACTGGAGGTCCTCTGGCCGCGCGTTGTCACCGGGGGCGTCGTCCTCTTCGACGACTACGGCATCCGGCCGTGGGAAGGCGAGACCACCGCTGCTGATGAATACTTCCAAAACAAGAACGCCGTCCTCCGCCGTCTGGACTGGGCCATGAGCCCGAGTGCCTACATCATCAAAGGGTCATCTCGAGGAGAGCCGCGATGACTCCCGTTGAGTCCGCGATACCCCTCACCACGAAACACCGCTACCTCCTTGCTGACGAGACGATTGACGAGAACGACATCGACGAGCTGATCCAGTGGCTCAGGACACGTCCTCGGCTTACCCAGGGAGCCTTGGTGGAGGCGTTTGAACGGCAGTGGGCGGAATGGCTTGGCGTCAAGTACGCCACCTTTGTGAACTCTGGCTCCTCAGCCAATCTCGCCATGTGCTATGCCGCGCTTCTCTCCGGAACGCTCAAAAACAGAAGAATCGTGCTTCCGGCTGTCAGTTGGGCGACCACCGTAGCCCCTGCCATTCAGCTCGGCTTCGAGCCCATCATGTGCGAGGCCGACGAGAACACCTTCGGGCTGGACGCCAACTATCTCGAGACACTTCTGAAAAGGCACGACCCGGCTGCGGTCATCGTGGTGCACGTCCTCGGCGTCCCCAATGATATGGCTTCGCTTCTCACCTTGAAGCACCGCCATGGCTTCTTGCTCATGGAAGATGCCTGCGCCGCGTTGGGATCGCGGTATGATGCGCAGCCCGTCGGAACGTTCGGCGACATGAGCACCTTCTCGTTCTTTTACGGCCATCACCTCTCCACGATCGAGGGTGGCATGGTCTGTACCAGTGTCGAGGCCTACCATGACATTCTCCTCCAGATCCGCAGTCACGGCTGGGCGAAGGATCTCGCTCCCGAGAAGGAGGAACAGCAGGCCCGTGATCGCAACGTCATGGAGTTCAACCGCCCCTTCACCTTTTACTACCCTGGTTTCAACATCCGTTCCACGGATCTCAACGCGCGGATTGGCCTGTCCCAAATGAAGAAGATTCACTCCGTCGTTCGGCGCAGGATCGACAACCACAAGATCTACCAGGACAGGTTCCTCGATGCTCCTGGTTTCCACTGCCAGCGGAACGATCGCGCAACCATTTGCAGCATCTCCTTTGCAGCGCTCGCCCAGTCTCCTGAGCACAGGCAGCGAATTGCGCGTGCCCTCGAGGCGAACAACATCGAGACACGCCCGTTGGGCGGAGGCAACATGTCGCGCCAGCCCCAGTGGGCGGATCGTTATGGGACAATCGAGTTTCCCGTTGCTGACAGGATACACACCACAAGCTTCCAGTTGCCGAATCATCCGCTGCTCAGCCCCGAAGATATCAACTACATCTCCGACACGGTATCGTCCGTGAAAGGTGAGGACTGGTAATGCCTCGGTGCCCATGGAAGGAACCGGAACCATGACAAAGCCGAAGCGCCTGGACCTGCTGCTTGTCGCCCCAGGGAACCAGACGCGGATCTACCAATCCCTCGCGTCCACCCTCACGGCCGTGGAGCCCCCTGTTTGGGCAGGTCTGATAGCCACGTTCATCCGCAACCACGGATTCTCCGTCCGCATCCTCGACGCCAATGCGGAGGACATCAGTCCAGCGGAGACGGCAGACCGAATAGCCGAGATGAACCCGCTCCTGACTGCTGTCGTCGTGTATGGCCACCAGCCTTCAGCCTCAACGCAGATCATGCCCGCTGCGGGCGCCACTTGTACCGCGACGAAGAAGAGAGCCCCTCACCTCAGAATGCTCTTGGTCGGTGGACACGTCGCCTCCCTCCCTGAGCGGACGCTCCAGGAGGAAGACGCTGATTTCGTGTGTGGAGGCGAAGGTCCCTATACGATTCTCGAGCTCCTTCACGCCATCAAGTCCAGCCAGCCCGGTGAATACAGCAAGGTGCCCGGCCTCTGGTATCGCGACAACGGCACCATCGCCTCCACTCCCCCCGCCCCACTGATCGAGAATCTGGACCACGACCTCCCAGCAATCGCGTGGGACCTCCTCCCCATGGAGAAGTACAGGGCCCACAACTGGCACTGCTTCGGCCACCTCCAGCGCCAGCCCTACGCGGCGCTCTACACCACGCTGGGGTGCCCCTACCATTGCACTTTCTGCTGCATCCAGGCACCGTTCAAGAGCGGCGAGCAGGTGCTCGGGTACAAAGAGAGCCTGAACAGTTACCGCCTCTGGAGCACGCAATCGGTGATCGCGCAGACCGATCACCTCGTCAACATCTATGGTGTTCGAAACCTCAAGATCGCGGATGAGATGTTCGTCTTGAATCCCGCGCACGTGACGCAACTCTGCGATCTGCTCGCCGAGCGTCAGTACGATCTCAATATCTGGGCGTATGCGCGCGTCGACACGGTGAAACCTAGAATGTTAGACAAGCTGAAGAGAGCAGGTGTGAACTGGCTCGCCTTTGGGATCGAGTCTGGGGCCGACCGGGTGCGTGACGATGTCCAGAAGGGGTTCGGTCAGCACACAGTCTACAAGACCATTGACAGAGTGAGGGCCGCAGGCATCAATGTCGGCGCGAATTACATCTTCGGCCTGCCTGAGGACGACATGGAGAGCATGCAGGCCACCCTCGACCTAGCCCTCGAACTAAACGCCGAGTGGGCGAACTTCTCCTGTGCCATGGCGTATCCCGGTTCCGCGCTCCACCGCACGGCTCTCCGAGAGGGTTGGCCGTTGCCACAGGACTGGAGCGGTTATTCCCAGCACGCCGTCGACGCCCTCCCATTACCGACGAAACACTTGCCTGCGGCCGAAGTCCTCCGCTTCCGGGACCACGCCTTCCAGGTCTATTTCGGCAGGCCCCGGTATCTGGACACCATCGCCAAGAGGTTTGGCCACGAGACGGTGACACATATCAGAGAGATGACAAGCCACAAGCTGGACCGACGATGCGCATGAACGCGCCCGTCTTCTCGGCGGACGCGTCATAGTCTGCGACGCGCCTGCCATCCAGCGGAAGGAACATACCCAATGACGCGTGTCTTGTTAACGGGCGGGGCCGGCTACATCGGCTCCGTACTCTGTGAATACCTGCTGGACGCCGGATACGACGTGATGGTCGTCGACAATCTAATATACCGTCAACACGGTCTGCTGCATCTGTGCGCCAGTCCTCGGTTCGACTTCGTCCGCGGCGACGTCCGCGACGAAGGCCAGATGCGCCGCCTGGCGAAAGAGGCGGACATCTTGATTCCCCTGGCAGGCATCGTCGGAGCGCCAGCGTGCGACCGAGATCCCTACTTGGCATCGTCAGTCAACCTCGAAGCGGTGCGGCTTCTGAACTCCATGCGCAGCCAGCAGCAGTTGGTGATTTTCCCGACCACAAACAGTGGTTACGGGACCAAGTCTGGCGATACCTACTGTACCGAGGACACACCACTTGAGCCCATTTCCCTCTACGCGCGGACCAAAGTCAAGGCCGAGATGGAGCTACTAGAAACACCCAACGTGATCACCTTGCGGCTGGCCACGGTGTTCGGCGTGTCCCCGCGGATGCGTCTGGACCTTTTGGTCAATCACATCGTCTACGCGGCGGTCACAGATCGCTACATCGTGATCTTCGAGAAGGACTTCAAACGCAACTACATCCACATTCGCGACGTCGCTCAGTGCTTTGTCCATTGCATCGAGCATGCGGACCGGATGGTTGGTCGTCCCTACAATGTAGGGCTCGATTCGGCAAATCTATCCAAGCAGGAGTTGGCCGAGAAGGTCAAAGAATATGTGCCGGAGCTCTACATTCATTTTGCCCCTATCGGGGCTGATCCAGACAAACGAAACTATGTCGTGTCCAACCGACGATTGCGCGACGCGGGGTTTGTCGCGCGGCGTTCACTAGGTGAGGGAATCGAAGAGCTGCTCAAGGGATACCAACTGATAGGCCGCTCTCTGTGGGGAAACGTGTGAATGACGCCTGAACAACCGAACGGGAAAGGCGCCCCGTAGCAATGCGACTGTTAGTGGGCCCGATCAATCAGGACCAACATGCCGATCTCCTCGGAGACCTCGAGGGTCTGGATCTCCGCAGCTTTGACCTGAAGGCCGCGGACTTCTTCTTCTCGCCCTCCGAACCATTCTCCGCCCTCTGGGAACGGCTCCCCACGGACTGGCAGCCGGATGTGGTCGTCTGGTGGTCACTCGAGTATGCCCCCATCCCTCCCGGCCTGGAGGCCTGCCCGTGCCTCCTGGTGGCGGCGCTCGCGGACTGGAACTTGAACTTCGTGACCACCCTTCCTCTTCTCTCCGCCTTTGACTGGGTCTTTACCGACCGGGCGGGGGTCGCCAAGCTTCGCGAAGCGGGATGCCAAAACGTCAGCTACTGGCCCAATTTTGCCTTCTATCCCGGGAAATACCGCCTCGCCCCAGAACAGGAGCGGCCCTGGGATGTGACCTTCATCGGGAACTTCAACTTCGTCGTCCAACGCGAGCGGGCCGCCTGGCTCAAACGAATGGCTCGCCTGTCCGATCGCTACAGGGTCTCCCTGAGGACACAGACCTATGGCGAGGCGTACGTTCGTCTCCTCTCCCAGTCGAAGATCGTCTTCAACCGGTCCATTCGGAGGGAGATGAATATGCGGGCATACGAGGCTCCTGCCGCGGGGGCCCTCCTCTTCATGGAGGAGGAAAACCTGGAGATCCGGGAGTACCTGACGCCAGGGATCCACTGCGTGCTCTACAACGACCAAAACCTCGAGACTCTTCTCGACTACTATCTCACCCACGACGAGGAGCGGCGTCAAATCGCCAGGGCCGGCCATGAGAAGATCCAGACGGAGAGCTACCGCCACCATTTCCTCCGCCTGGTGCAGGAGCTCCGGCAACTGCCCCTCGCCTCCGCGCGTCCCCTCGCCCGCCAGCGGGCCCCGGTCCCGGCCCGCCTGAGGGCCATGCACACCAGCACGCTGCTGTATCCAGGTGCCACGACCATCGCAGAAAAAGATTTCCACATCGCGTTCCGCGACGCCCCTGACGATCATGAGACTCTGAACGCCCTTGGTGTCCTGATTGCCCGACACTGGATGGGCCTCAAGGGGGAGGAACGGGAGGCGAAGCTCCGAGACGCCCACCGGATCGTTGAGCGGGCTGTCACCCTTCGTCCACAGGAAGCGGCCTATCGCTACAACTTGGGCCACCTCCTCTGCCTGCTCGGGGAGGAGCGCCGGGGGCGGGGAGAGCTGCTCAAGGCCGCGGCCTTTGCGGAGCAGGATCCTCTCGAAATGAACATTGACGCCCTCCCCCTCTTCGAGGGGTACGACCCATTTCGCGTGGAGTGGGAGCGGGCGAGCTTCACCCATGTCCAGGATCCCGACGCACGACAGAAAGCAATGGCAGCGCTGCTGCAATGGCGGGCCTGGGCGCAAGTGGGAAATCTCTGGGAGCGGGCAGGTCGGCTTCCAGAGGCCTGTCAGGCCTTCACCGAGGCGCTCCAGGGTCGGGCCGATATGGGCCACACTCGATCGAGACTCGCCGCCCTCCTCACCCGCCTCGGTGAGGGCGAAGCAGCTCTTCAAGAGTACCGCCAGGCGATCCGAGATGCGCCGTTCCTCGTCAATGCCTGGACTGAGCTGGCCATCCTTCTCGCCGCCGCCGGGAGGTGGCAAGAGTGCTGGCAGCTCTCCAGGGAGTGCTTGGCCGTGATCGATGCCTGCCCGGTCTACGAGCCCTTGCGGGCCAGGTTCGCCGATCTGATCGACACAGCTCAGACGCAGCATCCCTCCATCGAGGACGACCAAGCGGGACCGACAGTGACAAACGCTCCCCAGGCTCGACAAACCCCTGAAGTTCGCCCGATGCCGCATCCTTCACCACACGGAGATTTACCGATGAGCCCATCTGCCAGGCCACGAGTGCTGCTGATCCAGCTCGAGTTTGCCAACTGGGCAAAAGCGCGCTCGTGGAGCTACATCGCCAACTTTGCGATCGAGGAAGGGCTCCGGGCCAACGGTGTCGACTGTCTCACTATCCCGGCGATACATGGGCTGCCCGACACATTGGCCGAATCGTGGCTCTCGCACGCGCGCGAACTCTGCGCGGGCAAACAATTCGATCAGGTCTGGACCTGGCTCATTCACGTCGAGTACGAACAGTCGTTCCTGGAATGGATCGCCACCCTGGCCCCCGTACGCGTCGGGTTGCTCATGGAGTCCCTGAGATACGATCCCGCGGCCTATATGTTCGCCCCCCACCTGAGAGAGCGACCGTCTCTGGTAGAACGGCAGATCCGATACATGACGCATGTGTTGGCAGGTGACGAGCACGATGTCGACGAGATCAACTCCCGCGGATTGGCAAAGGCGCTCTGGTGGCTCAATGCCGTGCCGGAGCGATTCATCTCAGAAGGGGTGGCGCCGGCGCCCAATCCTGCGGCAGTGTTCTATGGAGCGCTGTACGGCGAACGCCAAGCCTGGCTGGAGCACCCCGAGCTGAAGGGGCTGTTGATCCGTCCCCCGCATGCGCCAGAAGACACAACAGAGCACCCCCGAATGTTCGATGCGCTCAACAGCGCGCTTATCCGTCGGTTCCAGCAGGGCCCGCCGACCGATGAGGTGGCCCTGCGTGACTATGTAAGGTCGCTGCGCTCTCTGCGGCAGGCAGTCTTTGCCCGATGGCTCGAAGGGTTTCGGGAGTGGAGCGCGGTCGTCAACCTTCCGACCTTCGCGAAGTTCTACGCGGGCCGGGTGGTCGAGGGCATGGCTGCTGGGCGCCCGGTGATCTCCTGGGAAGTGCCCGACCGCCCGCAGAACAAGGCCCTCTTCGAACACGGTAAAGAGATCCTCCTGTATCCGAAACACAATCTCTCTGTGTTGGCAGGTCACATTCAACATATCCTGCAAGACCGCGACTTCGCCGAAGAGCTTGCCGCAAATGCTCGTCACACACTGATGCGCTCTCACACCGCCGAAAAGCGAGCCCAACAGATCCTCGAGTGGATCCAGACCGGTAGCGAACCGACTCTTCATCACGGCGCAGAAAGTGAGCACCCAGTCCACCATATGCATGCTTCGACTACCACGAGAACCCCGGCCCCGCCCGACACAGCCACCCACGGGCCGGAAGATGAGTTCTACGTCAATTTGTTTGTGAAGACCCCCCACTGGTCAACACCCCATCCCAACCCGGATGAGTCAGCGCGGTGGGCCAAGATCCGCGCGTTTCTAGAGCAAGTGATCCACCCTGGCCAGCAAGACGGAGCTGAGCAGCGATTGCGCCTGCTGGATCTCGGGTGTGGGCGAGGGTGGTTGACGAATCTTGCCTCCGCCTACGGCGAGCCCGAAGGGGTCGATCCAGTGGCTGGGGTCATCGAGCACGCTCGCCAGCATTTCCCACACCTGCGCTTTTACGTGGGAACCGCGGAAACCGTGCTGAACAGGCCTGACTTCCAGCCTTACGACGTTGTCTTGACCTCCGAGGTCATCGAGCACGTTCCGCGCGACCAACAGGCCGCCTTCGTGCAAAATCTCCGTCGCCTCTTGAAGCCCCACGGTCACCTCATTTTGACCACTCCGCGTGGAGAGGTGCTCGAGCAGTGGAAACAGATTGCTCCCCCGAACCAGCCCATCGAGGACTGGCTGACCGAACACGACCTCGGCCATCTCCTGACGAGCCAGGGCTTTCGATGCATCGGATGCGACCGCGTCTACATCCAGATTCCCTCCCTGCAGTTCGCGCCGACCCCGGCGCCGGGCGACCACCACTCTCCCAACCTCATGCCCATCTACCAGGTGTGGGCCTGCGAGCGGCTCGGCGACCCCGTGCCGGTACGACCGAGCACGCGGCGCCTCGGCCCGATGGTGTCGGTCATCGTGCCGACCTATAACCGACCCGAAACGCTGACAGAAGCCCTCCGAAGCATCCTCGATCAGAGCTACCAGGACTTCGAAATCATCACCGTGAATGACTGTGGGATGGACGTCGAGCATGTCATTACTCCGCTGAATCACGGTGGCCGGATCACCTACATCAAGCACGGCAGAAACCGGGGCTTGGGAGCGGCGCGCAACACGGGCATTCGCGTCGCCAGAGGCAAATACATCGCCTACCTGGATGACGACGACCGGTTCCATCACGATCATTTAGAAACGCTCGTGACCTTCCTGGAACAGCATGACTACCGGGTCGCCTACACCGATGCCTGGAGACTCCACCAGGTCCGCGAAGGAGACCGATACGTTGCCACAACAAAAGACCTCCCCTATTCTTTCGACTTCGACCCTGTGACTCTTCTGGCGTTGAACTACTTCCCCGTGCTGTGCGTGATGCACGAAAAGGCGTGTCTGGACCAGGCAGGGCTCTTCGACGAGACGCTGTGCACCCTCGAGGACTGGGACCTGTGGATTCGTATGTCCAGGAAACACGGGTTTGCCCATCTGAAAAGAACCACCGCGGAGTTTTCCTGGCGAACCGATGGGACCTCGATGACCAGCAGCCTGCGTCCGAATTTCCTGAAGTCGGCGACGATCATCTATCGGAAGTACTGGGAGCATGCGAAAGAGGTTCCCGGCCTGTTGGACGCGCAGCGCGGGTCGCTCCAATCGATGCGAGCGAACATCACATCAACCCTGTTCGAGTGCTCCATCATCATCCCGATCCAGAACAGGCGAGAGGCGACTCGGCAGTGTCTCACCGCGCTCGGCCAGGCCACCCAGGGGATGGACTACGAAGTCCTCGTGGTGGATGACACGTGCACCGATGACCCCGACGGCACTTTGGCCACGTTGAGCGGCGATGTTCAGATCATCCGGAATTCCGAGAACCTGGGGTTTGCCAGGGCCTGCAATCAGGCCGTCAGTGCGGCCAGGGGGCGCTACTTGGTGTTCCTGAACAACACCACCATTCCGCTGGACGGCTGGCTGAAGGCACTCGTAGACGAGGTGGAGACTCATCCCGAGGTGGCGGTGGTAGGCAGCAAGCTCGTGTCCCCCGACGGAACGATCCAGCACGCCGGAGTGGTGTTCGGCGCCGACCTCCTGCCATACCACATCTACTCTGGCCTCGACAGTGACCACCCGGCCGTCAACCACCGGCGAGAGTTTCCGGCAGTGGCCGCCGCCTGCCTCCTGGTCCGCCGGGATGCGTTCGAGGCGGTCGGCGGGTTCGACGAAGAATACCGAAACGGCCTCGAAGACGTGGACCTCTGCCTCAAGCTCCGTCAGCGCGGCTACCGGGTCGTCTACGCTCCCGAGAGTCGCCTGGAGCATCGCGACAAGGGTGAGGCTCCCACTCACGGGAAGGACTCCCATAATGCCCAGGTGCTCCACCGGAAGTGGCAGGGACGCCTGCGCCAGGACGACGTGGCCTGCTACAGGGCCGATGGCTTCGCCGTTGAGCCGACGTCACCCGCCCCGGGACTGGTGCCGAAGCCACCCGACCGCCCTCAGGCCAGCGTGATCATCGTCGCATACAACTCCCTTCAGACGCTTCCCGTGTGTCTGGAAAGCCTTCGTCACGGCTCAGACATTCCCGTGGAAGTGATCGTCGTCGACAATGCCTCCACCGATGGAACCCGTGAGTATCTCCAGCGCCTTGGCACAGGAATGGTCCATGTAATCCTCAACAATACCAACCTGGGCTTCGCCAAAGCGGTGAACCAGGGCATTCGAGCGTCCTCCGGTGACCACCTTGTCATTCTGAATCCCGACACCCAGCTGACCCGGGGTTCGCTCGCTCGGATGATGGCACATGTGAGAGACGGCGTGGGCGCGGTCGGGCCCCTCTCCAACTTCGTCTGTGGCCAGCAGCGGGTCGATCTCTACCTCCACGAGTCGAATGGAAAACCCGCTGGAGAGATCGCCGGACTCCTCCAGCAGCGCCAGTCCGGACACGGGGTAGAGACCAAGCTCCTGGTCTTCTTCTGCACGTTGATCCCCCGCGCGGTTCTGGATCGGGTGGGCCTCTTGGACGAGGATTTCTTCCTCAACCACGAGGACTTTGAATACTCCCTCCGGTTGACGCGGGCCGGCTACCGCCTGGTCGTCGCGACCGATGTGTTCGTCTACCACAGAGGTGAAGGGAGTAAGGGGTCACTCGCCGGGGACAAGAACCTTCACTATATCTACGAATCGGCTCGGGTGCTCCACCGGAAGATCGAGGCGATCTACGGGAAGGGAAGGGTCCCCACATCCACTGAACTCTGGGGGTTTGAGATCTTCGGCCTGGATCCCTCGGGAGAGACCCGGCGGGACCTCCCGGGCAGCGTCCTCAAACATTACGTCCCACCGGAGAGCGCTGCTGAGGAAGACCGGCCGAGCACAATCAACATCCGGGCTCACCAGGAGAGGCCGCACATCGCCCTCATCTACGACAACACCGTCCGACCAGACACGACCGGGGAGTATTGCAAGCGGGCTCTCCAGCAGATCTCTGAGGTGGTCCATTTCCTCCCAAGCCAGCTCCAGGAGATTCCTGCCCGGGGCTTTGACCTTTATCTGCAGATCGACGACGGGTTCAAGTATGCCCTCCCGGCCCACCTCCGGCCCTCGGCCTGGTGGGTGATCGACACACATGTCAACTATGCGTGGGACCTGGAGAACGCCAAGGCCTTTGACTTCGTCTTCTGCGCCCAAAAGGATGGCGCCGAGCAGTTCCAGCGAGACGGTATTCCACGCGTCTGGTGGCTCCCCGCGGCCTGTGACCCGGAGATTCACAAACCGCACCCCGTGGACAAGGTCTACGATGTGGCCTTCGTGGGGCACCTCTTCTCCGGTCCCAGGACGGACCTCGTCAGCCTCATCCGTGAGCATTTCCCGAACTCCTTCGTCGGCGAGGCGTACTTCGAGGAGATGGCGAAGGTCTACAGCCAGGCCCGGATTGTTTTCAACCGAAGCCTGAAAAACGACATCAACATGCGGGTCTTCGAGGCTCTGGCGATGGGGAGCCTCCTCCTCACCAATGACCTCTCGGACAACGGGCAGTCCGAGCTGTTCCAGGACAAGGTCCACCTCGTGACCTATCAGAGCCCCGGGGAGCTACTAGCCAGGATCAGCTACTACCTGGACCGAGACGAAGAGCGGGAGGGGATCGCTGGTCGAGGCTGGGAGGAGGTCCTCGCCAAACACACCTACCTCCATCGGATGCGCCGGGTGCTCGAGGTCTGTTGCGGGGGAGAGGACAAAGGTAACGGAGTGAGTGGAGGGACTCCCCGATCACAATCACGAGAGGCCAGAGAGGGGCTCCCCTCCCTAGCAGCACCTCCGAAGACGTCGATCGTCATCCTGGCCTGCAACCAGTTGGACTACTCGCGGGCGTGCGTGGAGAGCGTGATCCGCCACACCAAGGTTCCCCACGAGCTGATCCTCGTGGACAACGGCTCGACCGATGGGACCCTGGAGTGCTTCCGATCGGTTCCCCCTGTGAAGGTCGTGGCCAACGGGGAGAACCTGGGCTTCGCGGCTGGCAACAACCGTGGGATCCAGGCTGCCACCGGCGACTACGTGATCCTCCTCAACAACGACACGATCGTGACGGAGGGGTGGCTGGAGCGCATGATCACCTGCGCCGAGAGTGATCCCGCCATCGGGATCGTGGGTCCCACCTCCAACTACGTGAGCGGCCACCAGCTCGATCAGGAGGCCCGGTACCAGACCCTGGAGGACATGGAGGCCTATGCCAGCCACGTGGCGCGGCAGCGCGCCGGCCAGTGGATAGAAGTCCAGAGACTCGTCGGCTTCTGCATGCTCATCAAGCGAGCTGTCACGGAGCGGATCGGGTTGCTGGACGAACGATACGGTGTGGGCAACTTCGAAGACGACGACTACTGCCTCAGGGCCAGGCAGGTGGGGTTCAGGCTGATGATGGCCCGGGATGTCTTCATCCACCACTTCGGAGCCCGGACGTTCGTCGGGAATCAAATCGACTATCGCCAGGCCATGGCGCACGGCCAGGCCCACTTCCTGGACAAGTGGGGAGAGAAAGCACCGGAGGCGTACAGAGCGTATGCCCCGATCCCGTCCTCGGCTGTTGACCAGGGCATGCGCTCGATCCAGCCCCTGCTCCGCCAGGGTCTGGAGCTCCTCCAATCCGGCCGGACCACGGAGGCCGCGACGCTCTTCCTCCAGGCCGCCCGCCACGACCCAACCGACGTGGACGCGCTGACCGGCGTGGCTCACTGTGCCCTCGCCATTGGCGAGACGGAGCTTGCACGGCAGTTCCTCAAGCACATTCTGGCGCTCGATCCCGAAAATGAGGGCGCCAGGGCAAGCCTGAGCGCCCTGGAAGGCGACGCGAACGCCGAGCAAGTGAGGGTACCGTGACACCGCGCCTGTCTCTCTGCATGATCGTCCGGAACGAGGAGCACCACCTTCCCGGATGCCTGACCTCGATCCGGCCGGTCGTGGACGAGATCGTGGTGGTGGACACCGGGTCCACAGATCGGAGCCCGGAGATCGCCACGAGCTTTGGCGCCACCGTGGCGCGCTGGCCCTGGCAGGAGGATTTCGCCGCGGCCCGGAATGAATCGCTCCGCCATGCGAGGGGCGACTGGATCCTCGTCCTCGACGCCGACGAGCGAGTCATCCCCGAAGAGTTCGCCCACCTCCAGCCGGTCATGGAGCGAGGTGACGTGGTCGGGATCGAGCTCTGGCTCCGCTCCGAGCTCCCTCCTGACCAACCGGCAGCCTCCCTCGGCGCGCCGTACTGCCGGCTCTTCCGGAACCTCCCGCGCGTGCGCTTCCAGGGGCGGATCCACGAGCAGGTCGCCCCGTCACTCCGCGCCCTGGGTGGGCAGATCGTCCGCTCGGCAGTCGAGATCCTGCATCTCGGGTACGCGACCCCTGACCAGTCCAAGCTCACGAGGAACCTCCGCCTCCTGGTGCTCGAGCTCGAGGAACGGCCGGAGGATGCCTTTGCCCTCTTCAACCTCGGGCTCACGCTGGGAGCCCAAGGGCAGTGGCAGGAGGCCAGAGCCGTCCTCGGCCGCGCTCTCCAGAGCCGTGTTGCGCCTCTGGACCCGACGCTCCGGGCCGTAGCCTGGGCCAAGTGCGCCGAAGGCGCGATGGTAGAGGCCCGCTGGGCCGAGGCGCTGGAGGCCAGCCGGCAGGCCCGGACTGCCGGCGATGGAGCGCTGTCCATCGCGCGCCTCGCCGAAGGCCGCGCCCTGTTCGAGCTGGGAGAGGTCCAGGCTTCGGCGGAGATCTTCGCGGAGCTGCTCGATGCCGGCCCGGACTCGCTGGGAATCACGCTTCACCCGCACCTGATCGCACAGGCGCTCGGCATCGCCCGCCTCCGTCAGGGCGACTATGACGGCGCAGCCCTGGCGCTCCAGCAGGCCGTCGCCCACCGGGCAGACGGCGAGACGTGCTTCCTGCTTGGCAACGCCTACCTGGGCCTGCGCCGCCTCGACGCGGCCGCGCACTGGTATCGGCGAGCGCACGCCGCTCGGTACCGGGACCCGAAACTGGCCCAGCGTCTGAGCATGTGCGACAGGATTCTTCGAGAATTCGAGATGCGCCACTGAGGAAACCTTCGATGGGCACTGCGACTCTTTCCCTCTGCATGATCGTCAAGAACGAGGAGGCCGCCCTCCCCCGCTGCCTGGATAGCGCGGCCCGCTGGGTCGACGAGATCGTCGTCGTCGATACCGGCTCCACCGATCGGACGCCGGAGATCGCTCGGAGCTACAACGCCAAGGTGGTGCACTACACCTGGCGGAACGACTTCGCCGCCGCCCGAAACGAATCCCTCCGACACGCCACGAGCGACTGGATCCTCGTCATCGACGCCGACGAGGCGCTGGCGGAGGGGAGTGGGCCCCGGCTCCGCGAGCTGATCCAGAACCCCGAGGTGGTGGCCTACTACGTGAAGATCGTCTGCCCCCGTGGGGACGATGGGGGGCTGGTCCGCCTCAACTGGTTTCCGCGATTCTTCCGGAATTTTCCTGGGGTCGCCTTCGAGGGAGTCATCCACGAGCAGGTCATCTGGAGCCTGAACGGCCGCGGCCGGCTCGACTACTCCGACATCGTGGTGGAGCACGGAGGCTACACGCTCACCCCGGACGAGCTCAAGGTCAAAGGGGAGCGCAACTTGGGTCTGCTGGCGGCTCAGCTCAAGGACGACCCCACCTACTCACCTGGCTGGTTCCAGATCGCCGAGACCTACATGCTGCTGGGTCGGGTGGACGAGGCGATCGATGCCTACCGGCGCGCCCTCCGCCTGCTGGAGGCCTCCCGCCTGACGCTCCCACCCCGCGTCGTGGCCGTGGCCTTCCAGAACCTCGGTGCGGCGCTTCTGGCCCGGGGCGACAACGAGGAGGGCATCGGCCAGCTTCGGGCCGCCCTGCTCCTCGATCCCGATCTGCCGCCGGCCTACGTGCACCTGGGGAACGCGGCGTTCCGGCGCGGAGACTGGAAGGAGGCCGAAGAGCACTTCGCCCGCGCCCTCGATATCGCCGACCGCCTCAACCGGGAGCGGGACGGGGCCCGCGAGTACGAGATCTCCCCTTGGCTCCTGCACTTCCTGCACGCCTGCGCCCTTGGGCGCCAGGGCAAGGTCGAGGCCGCCAGAGATGCCCTCTTGGCCGTCCTGCAAATCCGCCCGAGCCATCCTGAGAGCCTCTGGCTCCTGGCAGTGGCCTCGACGACCCTCAAGGAGTGGTCCCGGGCGCTGGAGGCCCTCGAGGCCCTGGGCCAGCAGGGCCGGGATGACCTGCCATACCACCAGCAGCGGCTGAAGGTCCTCCAGGCCCTCGACCAGCACGAGGAGGCCGCCGGCGTAGCGTGGAACGTCCTGGACCAGGGAGCCAACACCCCGGAGGTGCTCACGATGGCAGGACAGGCCCTCTGCCGGGTGGGGCGCTGGAGTCAGGCCGCCGAGACCTACGAGCGGCTCACGGGTCTGAGCCCGCAGGATCCGTTCCCGTTGCTTGCGCTGGCCCATTGCCGGGAGGCCACGGGCGACAGGGCCCGAGCCCTGGCGGCCTACGAAGCCGCGGCCGCCATCGCGCCCGATTCGCCCGCCGTGCTCTTCGCCCTGGGATCCTCATGCCTCCGCACGGGCCAGCTCGACGAGGCCGTAGCCTGTCTTGACGCTGCGGTGGTCCGCGACCCCGATCGGCCCGAGTATCAAGTCAACCTCGCCCTCTGTCACCTGAAGCGGGGAGACGTGGCCCGGGCCGGGCAGTTCCTGGCGGTGCTCCGGGAGCGTTGGCCCGATCTCCCCCAGGCCGGTGTGCTAACACGCCTGCTCCATACCGTCACTGCTCAGAAAATCCTTCAGCCCTCCCACGACGAGACGAGACAGTCCTAGGGTCTCCCTCTCCCTCCCAGGGAGACGCCTGGCGGGAGGGTCGAAGGAGCGCGTCTTTTACCCCCTCACCCTGCCCTCTCCCCCAACGGGAGCGAGGGAGAATGGGGCTACCTAGGGCCGCATTCCCTCGGGTTAA